>JBKJIY010000013.1:0-15223 GCA_046598315.1 Gemmatimonadaceae bacterium | reverse complement strand
GGCGAGAGACGTAGAAACGAGACGGTTCACGGTTCACGGTTCACGGTTCACGGTTCACGGTTCACACTGACGACGATGCCATGGCGCGCCGATGCGAGCGCAGCCTCGATCACGCGCGACGTCGCGACGGCGTCGTCAATCGTCACGGGGGGTGCCGCCTCGCCACGCACGGCGCGGCCCACGCGGTCGTAGAACTCCCCGTAGCGTCCGGGCTCGGTGCGCACGCGACGCGTCGCGAGGTGGAAGCCGAGCTCGCCCCATCGTGATTCAGGCTCCTCACCGTAGCCCGGCTGCCCGGGGCGAGCGCCTCCCTTCAACTGCTCCTCTTGCGGGTCGAGGCCGTGCTTCACGTAGGCACCCTCGGCCCCTCGCAGCGTCATGCGCGCGCCGGCCTGCGCCGCCGACGCACTCATCACGAGATGCGATCGCGTGCCGCCCGCATGCTGCAGGGAGACGAGCGCCTCGTCCTCCACCGTGAGTGGAGCGCGCCGGCGCGCCGTCTCGGCGTACACCGTGTCCACGGCGCCGAACAGCGTGAGCGCCTGGTCCACGAGATGAGTGCCGATGTCGTAGACGATGCCCTCGACGTGGCCGTGCGCGTTCGCCATGCACCAGCGCGGCTTGGGCACCTCACGCCAGCGCTCGAAGCGCGACTCGAAGCTGTGGACCTCCCCCACGGCGTGGTCGCGCAGCAGCCGCTGCACGGTGAGGAAGTCGCCGTCCCAGCGCCGGTTGTGAAAGGGGATCGCCAGCCGCGCTGTCGCGCTGGCCGCGGCGCCGATCTCGCGGGCTTCGGCGACGGACGCGGCAAACGGCTTGTCCACCACCACGTGCAATCCCGCCCGCAGCGCGGCCATCGCCAGAGGATGATGCGTGTCGTTCGGAGAGCTCACCACCACGAGATGCAGGCCGCTCGCGGACGACCAGAGCTCATCCGCCGAGTCCAGCAGGCGCGCCTCGGGATACTGCCGCCGAGCGTCAGCGCGGCGCTGAGGATCGCGCGTGACGATCGCGGCGAGCCGCATGCCCTCGGTCGCGCTCACGAGCGGAGCGTGGAAGGTCGCTCCACCAAGCCCGAATCCCACGAGTCCGACGTCGATCATCGCATCACCCGGTGTTGCGCAGTCCCTGCGCGATGCCGCTCAACGTCGTGGCGAGCACCTCGTCGATGCGCGTACGCTCCTCCTCCGTCTCCGGCGGCGTGACACGCTTGCGCCGGAGCAGGGCGATCTGCAACAGCGACAGGGTATCCACATAGGGGTTGCGCAGCGCGATCGCCGACTGAAGGACTGGCGACTCGGCCACCAGATGCTCGCGCTGCCGGATGGCGAGCAGCGCACGCACCGTACGGCGGAACTCGTCCTCGAGCTCGGAGAGCAGCGTCAGGTCTCCACCGAGCTGCCGCACGTACACGCGCGCGATCTCGAGGTCGGTCTTGGCACACACCATCTCGATCTTGCCCAGCAGGTCGTCGAAGAACGGCCAGTCGCGCGTCATGCGCTGCATGGCGGCGAGCCCTGCGGGGGTGGAGACCGCCTCGGCCAGCGCCGTTCCCGCGCCCAGCCAGCCGGTGAGCATCAGCCGGATCTGCGTCCAGCCGAAGCCCCATGGAATGGCGCGAATGCCGCCGATGCCAGGCGCGGCGCCCGGCCGGTACGCAGGCCGTGATCCAAAGCGCGCGTCGGCCAGCTCGGCAACGGGCGTCACCAGGCGAAAGAGCGTGAACAGGGCATCGCTCTCGTGCACCAGCCTGCGGTACACCTCCAGTCCGCGCGCGGCGAGCGTCGTCATCGCATCCCGGTACGAGGCGATCTCACTCGCGTCCTGGCCCTCACGCCAGTCGGTGAACTCCTGCAGCAGCGCGCCGGCCAGCGTCACCTCCAGCGTGCGCTCGGCCACGGACAGCAGGCCGAACTGCTGCGAGATGATCTCGCCCTGCTCCGTGATCTTGAGACGACCATTCACCGTGTGCGGGGGTAGCGCGGCCAGCGCGCGATACACCGGAGAGCCTCCGCCGCGGCCGACGCTCCCACCGCGTCCGTGAAAGAGGCTGAGCTCCACGCCGCGCTCGTGGAAGAGGGCGGCGAGCGCCTCCTGCCCCTGATACAGCGCCCAGGAGGACGCGAGGATCCCGGCGTCCTTGCCGGAGTCCGAGTAGCCGATCATCACTTCCTGGCGATTGCCGCGCGCGGTCAGTTGGCGCGCGTACGCGGGATCGTCGAGCAGCGCGCGCATCACATCGGGCGCGCGCTCCAGGTCGTCGAGCGTCTCGAACAAGGGCACCACATCGAGGCGCGACACCGGCGGCACCGCCGCGAGATCCACGAGCCCGGACTCGCGCGCGAGCAGGAGTACGCGCAGGAGATCGTCAGGCTCGGTCGTCATCGAGACGATGTACGTGCTCGCCGCGACGTCGCCGATCTCCTGCTGCACCGTACGCATCACCCGGAACGTATCGACGACGCGCTGCGTCGCTGCGCCAATCGGAAGCGCCGCGCCGAGGAGTGGGCGGCGGCCGAGCAGCTCGGCACGGAGCACGTCGCCGGCGAGCGGTTCGGCGCCGATGAGCGCGGCGATCTCGTCGAGCGCGGCGCGATGCATGTCGGCATGGTCGCGGAGGTCGAGCAGAAACCCATGGAAGCCGTGCGCGCGAACTGCGGCGAGCAGAGGATCGATCGTGGTGCGCCGCGCGTGCGCGGCGCCCGCGGCCGATACCGCGTCGCGCACGAGGCGCAGATCGTCTTCCAGCGCCGCGGCATGCTCGTAGGCCGCGGGCTCACTCGCCGGTCGGCCGGCGTCTCGCGACGCGATGCGGCGTCTGGTGGCCTCGAGCCTCGCGGCCACGAAGGTGAGCTTGAACCGGACCGGCTCGTCGGCGTTGCGCCGGCAGTTCGCCTCCCAGACGTCGGGCAGGATGGCCCGATCGTTCTCCAGCGAGGCGAGGAGCGGCAGCGGCGCCGGCGCGATGTGCGCCGAGAGCGACAGTTGCTCGATGAGTTTCTCCACCGCGTCACGATACCGGCCGAGGATGGCATGGCTGGCGCGCCGCGCCGTGGCGAGCGTGATCTCCGGCGTCACGAACGGATTTCCATCGCGGTCGCCGCCCACCCAGTTGCCGAGCCGGAGCGGAATGGCGGCATGGACCAGCGGCGAGGACCCGATGAACTCGTCCTCGTACGCCCGAACGAAGGCGTCGCGGGCGGCGGCGCTGGCGTCGATGAGCCGCGTCTCGAGATACCAGAGCACGGTGCTCACCTCGTCGCGCACGGAGGGGCGATCCTGGCGCACCTCGGCCGTGGTCCAGAGCAGTTCCACCTCGCCCTCGAGCCGTTCCTCGAGGGCGCGGCGCTCCGTGCTGCTGGCGTCATCGCGCGCGAGGAGCAGGTCGGCGACGCGCGCCTGGAGCGCGAGCAGCGTGCGCCGGGTGGACTCGGTGGGATGCGCGGTGAGCACCGGGCGCACGTCGAGGCGCGCGATGGCCGCGGCCACCTCGTCGGCCGAGCGGCCCTGCTCGCGAAGTCGGCGCATCGCCCAGAGCGCCGAGGCGGGCTGGGGCGCCGCGCCGTCGCCGCGGTAGGCCCGTGAGCGGCGGACGCGATGGACCTGTTCAGCGGTATTGATGAGGAGGAAGAAGAGGGTGAAGGCGCGTGCGGCGACGGCGCTCACGTCCAGTGGCAGGCCGGCGACCGTCTCGAGCAGTTGATCGAGCGTGGCGGCGCCCGGCTCGGCGCGGCGGCGCGCGCGGCACGCGGCGCGCAGCCCTTCGATCGTCGCGAAGGCGCTCTCTCCCTCGAGCCGGGCGATGGCGCCGCCGAGCGCCGCGGCGAGCCAGCGCACGTCGTCGTGCAGCGGGACATCCTCGCGCCGCACCATTGGACCGGGCAGAACCGACGAATCGACCGACACCGTATTCCTTGCACAGATGGTTCAGGGCGCTCAGCTCGGGCTGCGCAGCAACCCCAGCTTGAGCGCCAACTTCACGTAGTCGGCGCGGTGCGTCAACCCGAGCTTGTCGTTGATCCGCTGCTTGTAGGTATCTACCGTCTTCGGGCTGATCGCCAGCTGCTCGCCAATCTCCGGCGCGGTGTAGCCTTCGGCGATCAGGCGCATCACGGCGCGCTCGCGGTGCGTGAGCCGTTCGAAGCGCGCCTCGTCCGTCGCCCGTTCCTCGCGCCGCCGCGCACTTCGCGCCAGCACGCTCGCCGAGGACGGAGGAACGACCAGCTCGCCGCGCGCGACGGCGCGCACGGCCTGCACCAGCTCACGATCGGCCGTGCTCTTGACGAGATAACCGGACGCTCCGGATTCGAGCACCGCCTCGAGATATGCCTCCTCCGCGTGCATGGTGAGCACCAGCACCCGCGGCGCCCCCTCGCCGGCCGTGATGGCGCGCGTGGCGGTGATGCCATCGCCCTCGCTCATCGAGATATCCATCACCACGACATCCGCGTGGAGGCGCGTGAGGAGCTCCACCGCCTCCCGTCCCCCGGACGCCTCGCCCACCACCACTACCTCGGGAGCGGCGCCAAGCACCGCCTTGAGGCCCGCGCGCAGAATGGTGTGATCGTCCACCAGCACCACGCGAATCGTCTCGGCCCTCGTTTCCGGCGTCATGGTTCCCTGAGCGGGATCGTCGCGGTGACACGCGTGCCACGGCCGGGAACGCTGCTCACGTCGAGATGCCCGTGCACCAGGGCCACGCGCTCTCGCATGCTGAACAGTCCCATGCCCGGACGGCGTTCCTCCGCTCGCAGCAGGTCGAAGCCCTTGCCGTCGTCGGTCACGTCGAGTGTGATGCCGGCATCACCGCGCTGCAGGCGGACTCTCACGTGGCTGGCGACGGCGTGCCGCGCCGCGTTCCGCAGCGCTTCCTGCGCTACGCGATACAGCACCGAGGCGAGCGGCGCGGGAATGGCTGGCTCGTCGTCCGACGCCTCCACGCAGACGTCGAACGACTCCTGCCCTCCCGTCTGCCGCCCCAGCCACTGCAATGCCGCGGGAAGGCCGAGGTCGTCCAGCACGCGAGGATGCATCGTGTGGCTGAGCGAGCGCACCTCCTCCAGTGCTTCGCCGGCGAGCTGGCGCAGCGTGGCGATGCGCTCGTCCATGGCGGGCGAGCCGCTCTCCCGTGCCGCGGCCCCGAGCTGGAGGATCACGGCCGTGAGTGTCTGCGCCGTGGAATCGTGCAGCTCGCGCGCGACGCGGGCGCGCTCCTCGTCCTGCGCGCTGATGACCTGCGCGGCGAGGCGGCGCATGCTCTCTCGATCGTCGGTCAGTCGATCGAGCAGCGCGTTCAGCGTGCTGCCGATGCGCAGCATGTCCCGGTCGGCGAGCCTGCTCGTCGGCACGCGCGCCTCCAGGTCCCCCGCCCACACGCGCGCCGCCGCCGTCTCCAGGTCGGTGAGCGGACGCAGGGCGACGTACACGAGCGCGAGGTTCACGACCAGACTGGTCGCTAGCGCGATGCCCAGGATGGACACCGTGGATCCCGGTGTGTGCAGGCGGCGCTCCAGCACCACCGCGGCGAGCGCGGCCACGACGGTGAGCAGGTTGGCGCCCGCCACCTTTCCCAGGAGCGGGACGCGCAGCACCCGCTCGACGATGCCTCCCCCGTCCGGCCGCGACGGGTCGTGCCGCTCGGGCGCCGTCACATCAACCGATGAAGGGGCGCACGAGCCCGTCGTCGTCAGCGCGTACGAGGCGCGCCAGACCGCGACCGAGCAGGGAGCCGATCACGTTGCCGGTGCCGGAGTAGCCGCCGATCGCCCAGACGCCCTCTCGCACCTGCTCGATCACGGGAAGCCCGTCGGAGGTGAAGGCGACGCTCGCGCCCCATCGATGGGTGATGGGTGCGCGAACACGCAGTCGGTTGCGCAGCCGGTCCTCGAGTGCGTCCTGGATGCGCGCCGTCGGGGTCGTGTCGGCGGTCCATTCCGTGTCGGGCGAGAGATCGCGGGCGCCGCCCATGGCGATGGCGCCGTTGGGGCGCTGCTGCCAATAGTCGTAGCCCCAGCGGGCATACACGGGACGTTCCAGGTGAATCTCCGTCGTGGGCGCGGTGGCCAGCATCTGCAGTCGCGCCGTCCGCACGCGCGGGGCGAGCTCGGGAAGGAGCCGCTCCAGTCCGCCGTCCACGGCGACGATGACCGTGCGACAGCGTACGGCGCCCGACGGGGTGGCGACGCGATCCCCCTCGATGGATACCGCCGGTGACTGTTCGTGGAGACGGACGCCCGCGCGCTCCGCGTCGGCGGCAATCTCCCGGCAGCGATGGAGCGGCTGGAATGCGCCGTCGCCGGGAATGAGCAGACCGCGTCCTTCGGGACCGTCGTAGCGCTCCACGGCGATGTCATCGGCCCGCATGGCGTCGTACTGCCGGTCGCAGTCGAGCAGCTCGTCCGGCGACTCGGCGATGCGCAGCGAGCCGGGGCGGGCGACCCCGCCCGATCGTTCCGCGGCGAGACGCTCCAGCTCGTCCATCGTGAGTGCATGAAGGGCGCGCGTCCGCGCGCGTCCGAAACGGGCGACGGCGTCATGATGGAATGGCGCGAGCCCGGCGAGGAGAAATCCCCCGTTGCGGCCGGCCGCACCGCCTCCCACGCGGCCCGCATCGAGACCCACCACGTCGACCTTCAGTCGCCGAAGCTCGCGCACGGCCGCCAGCCCGGCGCCGCCGAGCCCCACCACGCATACGTCGGCGTGAATCTCCCCACACAGCGCCGCGCGGCGTGGCGCGATGGTATCGTCCCACAGGGGGACGCCGGGGGCACTCAGCGTCATGGCGAGGGCATGCTAGTCGAAGTCGAGCGCGAGATCCAGCGCGGGAGCGGAGTGCGTGAGCGAGCCCACCGAGATCCAGGTCACCCCCGACTCGGCAATCGCGCGCACGTTGTGGAGCCGTACGCCGCCCGAGGCCTCGGTGATGGCGCGATCGTCCACCAGACGCACGCACTCCGCCATCAGCTCGGGCGTCATGTTATCCAGCATGATGATATCGGCCTGCGCGTCGAGCGACGCCTGCACCTGCTCCAGGCGGTCGCACTCCACCTCGATCTTGGTGCCGGCCGGTGCGAGATCGCGTGCGCGGCGCACCGCGAGCGCGATATCCCCGTCCACGGCGGCGAGGTGGTTGTCCTTGATGAGCACCGCCGTGGAGAGGTTGAGGCGGTGGTTCGTGCCGCCGCCGGAGCGCACGGCGTATTTCTCGAGGAGCCGCCAGCCCGGCGTGGTCTTCCGCGTGTCGAGGATGCGCGCGCGCGTGCCGCGCACCGCGTCCACATACTGTGCCGTGAGCGAGGCGATGCCCGACATGCGCTGCATGAAATTGAGCGCGACGCGCTCCGCGGCGAGGAGCGACCGCGCGTGCCCCGAGAGGAAGAGCACCGAGTCGCCGCGCTTCACGCGCGCCCCGTCCTCGTGGTCCACGCGGATCGTGACCTTGGGGTCGAGGATGCAGAACGCCTCGACGGCGAGCGGCACGCCGCTCAGCACGCCCGTGGCGCGTGCCACCAGCCGTCCGCTGGCACGACGGTCGGAGACGACCGTGGCGATGGTCGTGAGGTCGTTGAAGGCGCCGTCCTCGTCGAGGGCGCTTCTGACGAGCGCGCGCAGTTCCGCGTGGCTGTAGGGAAAGCGCAGCAGTCCGCCGGGGTTGATCGTGGGCGTGCTGAGCGGCGTGACGGTGCGCGGTGCCTTGCGATCTTCGGGTACGTGGGGCGACATGTCCATGTCTGCTCCTGCGGCGTGAGGCGCTACTCGCCCGGATCGAGCGTCGATTGCGGGTGCGGGCTCAGCGGATGCTGTCCGCCGATGGCCACCATGCGCTCGATGGCGAGCCGCGCGCGGTCGGCGATCGGCGCGGGGACGGTGATCCGGTGCTCGAGGCGCTCGAGCGCGCGCTTCACCTTGGGCAGCGTCGTGACTTTCATGTACGCGCACGACGCCCGCTCGTTGGCCGCGTGGAACCGCTTGGCGGGATTCTCGCGGCGCAGGCGGTGGAGGATCCCCACCTCGGTGGCCACGATGAACTCGTCCTTGTCGGACAGGGCCGGCCGGTTGATCATCCCTTCCGTGGAGAGGATCTGCACGCCGGACGGCTCGATCTCGCCGGCGCTCATCGCCTCGAGCACGCTCGTGGAGCAGCCGCACTCGGGATGGATGAGAAACTCGGCATCCGGATGCTGGGCGCGCTTGCGCCGGATGTCCTCGGGCCCGATGCCGGCGTGCACGTGGCACTCGCCCATCCAGACGCGGATGTTGTCGCGGCCGCTCACGCGCTTCACATGCGCCCCGAGAAACATGTCCGGACAGAAGAGAATCTCGGTCTCGGGCGGAATCGCGTTGACCACCTCCACGGCGTTGCCGCTCGTGCAGCAATAGTCGCTCTCCGCTTTCACCTCGGCCGTCGTGTTCACGTAGGACACGACGACCGCACCAGGATGCTCGCGCTTCCACTGTCGGAGCTGTTCGGCGTCGATCATCGAGGCGAGCGAGCAGCCGGCGGCGAGGTCGGGGAGGAGCACCGTCTTCTGCGGCGAGAGCACGGCGGCCGTCTCGGCCATGAAGTGCACGCCGCAGAACACGATCACCTGCGCGTCCGTCCGCGCCGCTTCGCGCGAGAGGCCGAGGGAGTCGCCGACGTAGTCGGCGACGTCCTGCACCTCGGGGCGCTCGTAGTTGTGCGCCAGGATGACCGCGTCGCGTTGGCGGGCGAGGGTCCTGATCTCGCCCTGCAGATCGGCGATCAGCTCCTCGCGGGACCTGATCCCAGTGTCGGAAATCGCCATGGGATCAAGCTAATGGGCAACTCTGGCCGGCGGGAGCGCGATGCGATGCTCCCCGCGCGGCCAGTCGCCGCTACTTCGTCCTGACCGTCGCCTTGATGACCGGCTTGAAGAGCAGGCCGTTCTGCGCGATCGTGTTGCCACGCATGACGAAGCTGTTGTCGACGTCGAAATCGACGAGCGTCGTGGTGGTATCGCCCGCCTTCACGACGAGCGGAGTGACGAGGTTGATCTTGATCCCCGACCGTGCGGCGCTGGGGAACGACACGCTGGGCGACGACGTGCTGGTGAGCACGGCGCCGTTCTTCAGCGTCACGCTCGACTGCGACGGGTCGATCACGAGGCGGAAGCCCGCGTAGCTGCCCGCGGCGACCGACTTGGCGCCGAGCGTCGTGAACAGGCCGTTGCGCAGCGCCAGCAGTTCGATCTTCTTGTTGGGAGTGGCGATCGTGGTCCAGCCGCCGGCGGCGACGCTGTCATCCGTGACCTTGCGGGCCGCGTCCGTGGAGTCGGTGCTCGCCGTCTTGGCGTCGACGCGCACGACGAAGATGTCCACACGGCGGACGGAATCGGAGGAGAAGGGCGCGTCGGTGAGCTGCACGAGGAGCGTACCGTTGCCCTGCGGGGCGCTGGTGCCGGTGGTGGAATCGGCACAGGCGATGAGCGCGGTGGCGCCGATGCCGGCGGCCACGAGTGCGAGATGAACGATGCGACGGGACATGGAGCCTCCGGACGTTGGAGTGGGCGACTGCTGAACGCGGCGCCGGACGGCGCGCCGCAGTGGCCTGTGGTAGGTCCGGCAACATTGCACTGCGCGTGCCGGAATTCGGTGATGCCGCACACGGACTGCGGCCGAAAAAATGTGCGCTGCATCACCGGCACGACCTGCATCGCGAGCGATGGTATGATCCGCGGCCCTGCACCCTACAACTCGATGTGCCGCCCCCGCCACTTGCTCTCCGCCCGTGGAAAGTCGCTGCGATAGTGTCCGCCCCGCGACTCCTTCCGCATCAATGCCGCCTCGACGATGAGCCGCGCCGTCTGCACCAGATTGAGCTCCTCCGTGGCGCCTTCCGGAAGCCGCCGCTCGATCTCCGCCAGCTCCGCTGCCGCCGTGCGCAGCCCCTTCGCCGTGCGCGCGATGCCCGCGTACTGCCACATCACCTCGCGCACGCGGTCGGCCGCCACCTGTGCCGCACCGCGATCCGAGAACGGCGGCACGGTCCAGCGCTTCACCGCCGGCGCCGACTTCAACGCCGCCACGGCCGCGAGATCGCGCGCCACCCGCTCGGCGAACACGAGCCCCTCCAGCAGCGAGTTGGACGCCAGGCGATTCGCACCGTGCACCCCCGTGCGCGCCACTTCGCCCACCGCATACAGCCGCGGCATGCTCGACCGTCCGTTGAGGTCCGTGACCACGCCCCCCATCATGTAGTGCGCGGCCGGCGTGACGGGGATGAGATCCTGGCGCGGATCCAGACCGCGCGCGCGACAGAGCGCGAAGATGCCCGGGAAGCGCTTGGCGAAGCCGCGACCGAGCTTGCGCGCATCGATGTACACCCGGCGTCGCTTCTGCTGCCGGAAGATGGCGCGGGCCACCACGTCGCGCGGAGCGAGCTCGGCGAGCTTGTGCAGCTTCATCATGAAGCGCTCCCCCTCGTCGTTCACCAGCACGGCGCCCTCGCCACGCACGGCTTCCGAGATCAAGGCGAGCGGATTCTCCGGCGTGTCGAGCGCGGTGGGATGAAACTGCACGAACTCCATGTCGGCGAGCGTCACGCCGGCCCGGTGCGCGATGGCGAAGCCGTCGCCCGTCGCCACATCGGGATTGGTCGTGGAGCGATACACCTGCCCGCAGCCGCCGGTGGCGAGGACGGTGGCGTCGGCGATGATCTCCACCGCCCTGCCGGCCACGCTCGCGCGCACCCCCACGCAGGCGCCGCGCGCCACGAGGAGATCGAGCACGCGGGCCTTCTCCACCACGGTGATGCGCCGGCTCGCCCGCACGCGCGCGATGAGCGTGCGGGCCACCTCGGCACCGGTCTGGTCGCCATGGGCGTGCACGATCCGGTTCGTCGAATGTGCCGCCTCGCGCCCCAGGAGCAGTTCGCCCTGCGGATCCAGGTCGAACTGGGCGCCCGCCGTCTGGAGTTGCCGCACCCGCGCCGGTCCTTCCTCCACCAGGACCTGGACCGCGGCGGCATCGCACAGCGCCGCGCCGGCGGCAAGGGTGTCCTGGCGGTGCAGCGTGGGCGAGTCGCCGGCACCGAGCGCCGCGGCGATGCCGCCCTGCGCGTAGGCGGTGGCGCTGTCGAACAGCGACCGCTTGGTGAGCAGCAGGACGTCGCCGTGCTGTGAGGCACGCCAGGCGGTGTGGAGGCCGGCCACTCCGCTGCCGACGACGAGGAACCGGGTGCGCATGCGCTCGGGCATTCGTGCAATCAAGACCGGGGACGAGAGCGCCACAACCCACCGCGCGGCGTGCCTTGCCTCGCCCCGCGCCGAGCACGACTTTTCCGCACCATGCGCAAGCTTCTCGTCCTCGTGGCCGTCCTGCTCGTCGTCCACGTGGCCCTCCTGTTCGTCCGGCCCTCCGGCGCAACCGAGCCGCCGCAGGGCGACGCCGTCGACGTCGGCATCGTCTTTGACATGGGCGGGCGCGGTGACAAGTCGTTCAACGACGGCGCCTACCTTGGCGCCGAGCGCGCCGGCAAGGAGCTCGGCGCGCGCGTGCGGTTCATCGAACCAGGCGAGGGATCCGATCGCGAAGCCGGCCTGCGGCTGCTCGCCGCCGAGGGGATGGACCTCGTGATCGGGGTCGGCTTCATCTTCACTGACGACATCACCGCGCTCGCGAGGGAATATCCTCGCACTCGCTTCGCCGGCGTGGACTATTCGGTGGCCTCGGACCAGAACGGCAAGGCCATCCCACCGCCGCCCAATCTCGCCGCGCTCAAGTTCAACGAGGAGCAGGGCTCGTTTCTCGTGGGCGCGCTCGCGGCGCTCGTGGGCAAGTCGAACAAGGTGGGCTTCGTGGGAGGCATGGACTTTCCGCTCATCCAGAAGTTCGAGGCGGGCTACAAGGCCGGCGTGAAGGCGGTGTGCGCACGCTGCGAGGTAGTCTCGCAGTACGCCGGCGTCACACCCGAGGCCTTTCGCAACCCGGGCAAGGGCAAGGAACTGGCGCTCAGCCAGTACCAGCAGGGAGTGAACGTCATCTTCCACGCTTCCGGCTCGACCGGGCTCGGCGTGTTCGAGGCGGCGCGCCAGACGGGCAAGCTGGCGATCGGCGTGGACGCCGATCAGTACAACGAAGCGCCGGGCTACGTGCTCACCTCGATGATAAAAGGGGTGGACAACGCCGTGTTCGACGCGATCAAGCGGGTGAAGGACGAGCGGTTCGTCGGCGGGATCTATCAGTACGGTCTGGCAGAGGGCGGCGTGGGATATGTCTTCGACACCAACAACGAGAAGCTGATCCCGGCCGATGTGCGCGCGCGGCTCGAAGCGCTCAAGTTGGACATCATTGCCGGTCGCATCACGGTGCCCAGCACGCGCTAGTCCCTCCACTCGCCCGCGACTCGTCCCTGGCGCGATGACGCGCCGTCCCGCACCTCACCGAATCCGCGCATGACCGAAACACCGGCCGACCGCTCCCCCGCCCCTGCTGCAGTGCCGTCGATACGCCTCCGCGGCATCGACAAGTCGTTCGGGCCGGTTCGCGCAAACCGGGGCGCCGAACTCGACGTGACGCGCGGCGAGATCCACGCGCTGGTGGGCGAGAACGGCGCGGGCAAGTCCACGCTCATGCGGATCCTCAGCGGCATGTACGCTCCCGACGCCGGCAGCATGGAGGTGGAGGGGCGCACGGTGACGGGGTGGCGCACGGCCGACGCGATCGCCGCCGGCGTGGGCATGGTGCACCAGCATTTCATGCTCGTGCCCACGCTCACCGTGGCGGAGAACATCGTGCTCGGCTCCGAGATCACCCGGGGACTCGTCCTCGACCGCGCCGCGACGCTCCTCGCCGTGCAGCAGCTCAGCGCGCGCACGGGACTCGCCGTGCCCGTGGACAAGCTCGTGTCGGCACTGTCGGTGGGGGAAGCACAGCGCGTGGAGATTCTCAAGACGCTGTACCGCGGCGCCCGCATCCTCGTGCTCGACGAGCCCACCGCAGTGCTCTCGCCATTCGAGGTGCGCGAGCTCTGGCAGGTGCTTCGCGGGCTACGGGACGCGGGCGGCACGGTGGTGCTCATCACGCACAAGCTCGACGAGGTCATCGAGGTGAGCGACACGATCTCCGTGATGCGGCAGGGCGCCACCGTCGCGCGCATGGCGACTCGTGGTGCCACGCCGCAGTCGATCGCCCGCGCGATGGTCGGTCGCGACGTCGCGCTCGCGCTCGATGCGGGGTACACCGGTGGCAGCGCGCCGGCGCCCGGCACGGCGGGCGCCCTGCTCGAGGTGACCAACCTCACGGTTCGTGGCGCGCGAACGGCCGCGGCGGCCGTGGACCGGGTGAGCTTCAGCATCGCGCCCGGCGAGATCCTCGGCATCGCCGGCGTGGAGGGCAACGGCCAAACCGAGCTGGTGGAGGCGATCGCCGGCCTGCGACCAGCCACCGGCACCATCCTGCTCGCGCAGCGCGACATCGTATCGCTCGGCGTGCGCGAGCGGGGCGACGTCGGCCTCTCGCACATCCCCGAGGATCGTCACGAGCGCGGTCTCGTGCTCGACTACAGCGTGGCCGAGAATCTCGTCCTGGGACAGCAGCATCGCTTCACCGCGGGAGTGACCATGCACCGCGCGCGCATCCAGGCGAACGCGGTGCGGCTGATCTCGGACTACGACATCCGCCCGGCTGATCCGGCGCTGCCGGCGCGGGCGCTCTCGGGCGGGAATCAGCAGAAGGTGGTGGTGGCGCGTGAGCTGTCACGCGATTTTCGCGTGCTCCTCGCGGCGCAGCCCACGCGCGGCGTGGACGTGGGCGCGATCGAGTTCATTCACGCCCGGCTGCGCGAGGCGCGCGATCGCGGCAAGGCCGTACTGCTCGTCTCGGCGGATCTCGCCGAGGTGCTCGCGCTTTCCGATCGCGTCGCCGTGATGTACGGCGGCCGTATCGTCGCCGTGCTGCCGCGCGCCGAAGCGACCCCGGATGCACTCGGGGCGTACATGACCGGCGCTGGGCGCGCCGCGTGAACGCCATGCGACGGGCGTCGGTGGAGGAGGCGGTGCTGCCCCCGGTGGTGGCGCTGCTGCTCGCGCTCGTCGTCGGCGATCTGCTCATCCTGGCGTTCGGCCAGTCTCCCGGGACCGTGTTCAAGGTGCTGCTCGACGGCACCTGGGGAAACATGTACGGTCTCGGGCAGGTGCTGTACAAGGCGACCACGCTGGTGTTCACCGGCCTGGCCGTGGGAGTGGGCCTGCGCGCCGGCCTGTTCAACATCGGCGCGGAGAGCCAGCTCGCCGCGGGGGGATTCGTCGCGGCGATGGTGGGCCTTCTGCTGCCGGCCGGCATTCCCGCGCTGCTCTGCCTGCCCATCTTCCTCCTCGCGGCCGCCCTCGGAGGCGGAGTGGTGGGAGCCGTGCCCGGCGTGCTGAAGGCGCGCTTCGGCGCGCACGAGGTGATCGTGACGATCATGCTCAACTTCATCGTGCTGGCGCTGCTCAACTATCTCACGAGCAACAGGTTTCACGTCCCCGACACGTTGCACACGGCGGAACTCAAGAGCGGCGCGCTGCCGCGCCTGTCCGACGTGATGGAAGTCTTTCACGGCTCGGCCGCCAACGCGGTGATCCTGCTCGCCATCGTCACCGCCGTGGCACTGGGATGGTTCCTCTTCCGCACGCGCGCCGGGTTCGAGCTGCGCGCCGTGGGGCTGCAGCCCGGCGCGGCGGAGTATGCGGGCGTGAACGTACCGCGCGTGACGTGGCGCGCCCTGGCCATGTCGGGCGCCATCGCCGGGCTCGGCGGGTTGAATTATGTGCTGGGCTACAAGCACTACTATGAGGAAGGGTTCGCCACCGGCGCGGGGTTCCTCGGCATCGCCGTGGCGCTCGTGGGCCGCAGCCATCCGGTGGGGATCGTCATCGCGGCCCTGCTCTTCGCCACTCTCTCCCAGGGCGGACTCGCGGTGAATGCCCTCGTTCCCAAGCAGATGGTCGACGTGCTGCAGGCGGTCGTGATCATCGCCGTGGCCACCTCCGTGCCCGAGGTGCGGCGCCTGCTGCGAAGCGCGCGGCGGAGCGCCGAGCGATGAACATCCTGGACTTCGCCGCGCAGACGCTGCGCATCGCCGTGCCCTACCTGCTCGCCGCCGCGGGCGGCGTGATGAGCGAACGCGCCGGACTGGTGGGGCTCAGCCTCGAGGGCTTCATGCTGGCCGGTGCCTTCTGCGCTGCGCTCGGCAGCTATGCGGCCGGCTCTCCCTGGATCGGCG
>JBKJIY010000061.1:0-100830 GCA_046598315.1 Gemmatimonadaceae bacterium | reverse complement strand
GAACCGTGAACCGTGAACCGTGAACCGTGAACCGTGAACCGTGAACCGTGAACCGTGAACCGTGAACCGTGAACCGTGAACCGTCTCGTTTCTACGTCTCTCGCCACCGCGCCCCGTCCGCCGCGATCAGCCGGTCGGCCTCCGCCGGTCCCCAGCTCCCCGCGGCGTACGTCGGCATCGGGTTGGCCGCATGCTCCTGCCAGAAGTTGAGCAGCGGGTCGATCAGCTTCCATGCGGCCTCCACCTCGTCGCTGCGCGTGAACAGCGTCATCTCGCCGATCATCACGTCCAGCAGCAGCGTCTCGTACGCGGGAGCCGCCGTCTCGCCGAAGGCTTCGGCGTAGCTGAAGTCCATGTCCACCGGCGCCACCTCCAGATGTTCGGTGAGCGCGACGGCCGCGCCGGGCACCTTGACCTCGAAGTTGAGCGAGATCCCCTCGTTGGGCTGTACGCGCATGACGAGGGTGTTGGGTTGCAGCTCCTTGTGATCGCCGGCGCCGCCGAACATCAGATGCGGGGGAGCGTGGAACTGGACCGCGATCTCCGACGTCCGTTTCCCCATCCGCTTGCCGCTGCGCAGGTAGAAGGGCACGCCCTTCCAGCGCCAGTTGTCGATGTGAAAGCGCGCGGCGGCATACGTCGGCGTCTGCGAGTCCGGCGCCACGTCCGGCTCTTCGCGGTATGCCCTCGCCGGCTCGCCGCGCGCGCGGCCTGACGCGTACTGCGCGCGCACGGCGTTCTCGGGAATGGACTCCGGCGTGAGCCAGCGGATCGACTTGAGCACTTTCACCTTTTCGTCTCGAACGGCATCGGCCGTCATGCTCGGCGGCGGCTCCATGGCCGTGAGCGCGAGGAGCTGCAACAGGTGGTTCTGGAACATGTCACGTACGACGCCGGCCTCCTCGTAGTAGCGACCGCGCGCCTCCACCCCGACCTCCTCGGCGGCGGTGATCTGCACGTGCGAGATCCAGCGCCGGTTCCAGAGCGGCTCCCAGATGGAGTTGGCGAAGCGGAAGACGAGGATGTTCTGCACCGTCTCCTTGCCCAGGTAATGATCGATGCGGTACACCTGATGCTCGGCGAACAGCGAGAGAACGAGCGCGTTGAGCGCCCTGGCCGTCTCGAGACTGTGCCCGAACGGCTTCTCCACCACCACGCGCGCCCACGGCCGTTCGCCCGCCTCGGCATGCTTCGGCACGAGACCACTCGACGCGAGATGGCGCACGATCGGCTCGAACACGCTGGGTGGCACCGCGAGGTAGAAGAATCGGTTGCGCTCGTCCGCAGGCCGCGATGCCTCGATCTCCTCGAGCCGCGCCTCGATCGCGGCATACGCCGAGGCGTCGGATGCGTCGCCACCCGAGTAGAAGACCCGCTGCGCGAGTCGCTGCCAGACGGCCTCGTCGAACTGCCGTACCTCGTCCGACGCTTCGAGTGCCGCGCGCATCTTCGCCCGGAAGCTCTCGTCCGTTTCCGAGGGCTCGCGTCCCACGGCGAGCACGGCGAAGGCCGGTGCGAGCAGATGCTCGGCGGCGAGCTCGTACAACGCCGGAAAGAGCTTTCGCCTGGTGAGATCGCCCGTGGCGCCGAAGATCACCATCGTGCAGGGATCGGCCTGCTCCGAGAAGCGGCGCTCGGCGCCGAAGCTGCTCGTCACGCGCGGTATCGCCGTCGTCGTCGCGCGGCCGCCGGGTGGCGCGGTCACGAGCCCTTCACGGCGTGTCCGCCGAACTCGTTGCGCAGCGCCGCGATCACCTTGGCCCCGAACGAATCCTCCTGCCGCGATCGCAGCCGCATCAGCAGCGCGAGCGTGATCACCGGCGCAGGCACGTCCTCCTCGATCGCCTCGGCCACGGTCCAGCGCCCCTCTCCTGAATCGGACACGTAGCCCTTCAGCCCCGCGAGCGTGGCGTCCTTCTCGAAGGCCCGCACGGCCAGTGCGTTGAGCCACGACGTGACGACGCTGCCATGCTGCCACAGGTCGGCGATCCGGTGCAGGTCGAGGCCGGGAAACTTGCTCGAGGCCGAGAGGATCTCATAGCCCTCGGCGTACGCCTGCAGCAGGCCGTATTCGATCCCGTTGTGCACCATCTTCACGTAGTGGCCAGCGCCCGCCGGACCCACATGCGCGTAGCCGCCCTCCTGCGCGAGTGCCAGGAAGATCGGCTCGCACTGCTTCACCGCCGCGTCGTCGCCACCAGCCATGATGCAATAGCCGTTCGCCAGTCCCCAGATGCCGCCGCTGGTGCCGGCATCGATGAAGTGCATGCCCGCGGCGGCGAGTCGCTCGGCGCGCGCCATCGAATGCTTGTAGTTGGAGTTGCCGCCGTCGATGACGATGTCGCCTGGCGAGAGCAATGCGACGAGAGCATCCACCACCTCGTCCGTCGGCTTGCCGGCTGGCACCATGATCCACACGATGCGTGGCGCCGAGAGCTGCCCGACGACATCAGCGAGATCCGTGGCCGGCGTGGCGCCGAGTTCCCGATACCTGGATACCACGGTCGCGTCGCGATCGTAGGCGATCACGGTGTGCCCCCCTCGCATCAGTCGCTCCGTCATGTTGCCGCCCATCTTGCCGAGGCCGATCATCGCCAGCTGCATCGGGTGTCCTTAATGGAAGGTTGGTCAAGACAAGGCGTGAGGAGCGGATGCTCCGGATCGTCCGGACACCGCCGAGTGCCCAGGCCGCGCACCGTTGCGATCCGGCACCTTCCGGATCATCCGTGTCATCCGTGTCATCCGTTCCTCACGCTTCACGTGCGTTCGCCATCATGCGGCGCCGATGAGCACCGCCCGTGCCGGCGCGCCATCCAACCCGGGCAGCAGGAGCGGGAGACAACGCAGCTCGTAATCCCCCGCCGCCGGCTCGGCGAGCACGAGGCCTTCCACAATGATGATGCCGCGCCGGAGCAGTGCGCGGTGCGACCTGTGGTGTCCCGAGTGGAACTGTTCCACCGACAGATAATCCACGCCGACGAGCTCGATGCCCCGCTGCGCGAGATACTCGGCGCCGTCGGGCGCGAGATAGGTGTAGTCCTCGTGGAACTCGGCGGTGCCGCTGGCCAGCCAGGCGGAGTTGCGCGTCTTCAGCAACACCCGCGTCACGCCGCTGAGGTCGTGGGCCGCCAGCTCCGTCTCGCCGATGCGCAGCACCGTTTCGTCGAAGGCAAGCAGGCGCGCCGGTCCCATGAGCACATCGAGCGCGAGCGCGTCGACGCCGGCACCGTCATCGAAGAAATGCTTCGGCGCGTCCACATGGGTCCCCGTGTGCGAGCCGAAGTCGATGCGCGACACGTTGGCGCCCGCACCCGCCGAGATGGCCTGGTGCGCGGTGAGGGAGATGGGGGGATTGCCGGGGTACACCACGCCGCCCGACCGGATTGGCAGGGAGACGTCGTAGAGCCGGAGCGCGTCGCTGGAAGGCATGATGGCGGGTCAGTCGGTCGCGTCACTCGCCGGGAGTATCGCGTCGGGCACGGCGTACCCGCCGTCCGAGCGCACATGGCGGGCCACCGCGCGGCGCGTCTCGTCCTGCGCCGAGAGCAGTGACTGCCGGCTCGCGGCGAACCGACGTCCGGACTCGATGACGAACAGATCGCACAGCGCCAGTTCGCGCTCCGAGCCCGCCGAGCCGGCCGCTTCCAGCAGCGCCGCGGTGCGGGACAGCACGCAGGCGGTCGCGAATAGTTCGATCGCCATGTCGCTCAATCGCTCGATGTCCTGTTGCCGCTCGATCAGCTCGTGACGGTGCGCGCGAATCACGCGTTCCGCGCCCTCCTTCAGCTCGTGGACGTGCTTCTCGAAGAAGCGCGCGTGCTTCTGGAGTCGCTCGTCGAGTGTCACGTCCAGGGTCGGCGTGGCGGCGCCGAAGCGGCTGGCCACGCGCGACGCGGCGAATCCCGAGATCAGCCCGAGGTTCTTGAGGGGGCGCTTGAGCGCGACGCCGAGCTCCTTCAGCTTCTCCGCCGGCTCCTCGACCCCGTTCAGAGCGATGAACAGCCGGAGGATCTCGTTGGTGCCCTCGAAGATGCGATTGATGCGCGAATCACGGAGGACACGCTCGTACGGGTATGGCTTGACGAAGCCGCGCCCCCCCGCGAGCTGCACCATCTCGTCGGCCGCGCGCCAGAGCATCTCGCTCGTGAACACCTTGCAGCAGGCCGCCTCCAGCGCGTGCTCGCCCTCGGCGAGTCGCACGAGCTGGCCGATCATCGCTTCAGCGGCGTAGACGTCGCTCGCCGTGCGGGCGAGCTTGCGCTGCGTGATCTCGAAGTCGGCAATGGGACGCCCGAATTGCACGCGGCCTTCGGTGAACGCCACCATCTCGCCGAGAATTTTCTTGGTGCCCTGGGTGCAGCCCGCCGCGAGGGTGAGGCGGCCACCGTTGAGCACCTGCACGGCCACGCCGAACCCCTTGCCCAGCGCGCCGAGCTGGTGGTCGGCGGGCACCTGCAGATCGCGGAAGACGAGCTCCGCCTGCGTGGACGCCCGGATACCGAGCTTCCGCACCGTGCCCGCCACCTCGAACCCTGGCATGTCGGGCCGGATGATGAACGCCGTGGGGCGGTGGACCATCTGGCCGTCGCGTTCGACCGGCGCCTGGGCAAAGGTCGCGATCACGCCGGCGCGCTGCCCGTTGCCGATCCAGTGCTTGCGGCCGGTGAGCAGCCAATGGCTCCCATCGGCGGCGAGGCGCGCCTGCGTGACGATGTGCCGAGCGTCCGAGCCGGTCTGCGGTTCCGTGAGGGCATAGGCCGCCAGCGTCTCGCCACGGGCCAGCATGGGCAGATAGCGCGCTTTTTGCGCGGGCGTGCCGAAGAGCACGATCGCCTTGGCGCCAAGGCCGCAGTGGACGCCGACCAGGACCCCCACCGACGGATCGGCACTGGAGAGGGCACCGAAGACGTGGGCATAGGCAGCCGACGACAGACCCAGTCCGCCGTATTCCTGAGGAATGGACATGCCCAGAAATCCCGCCGCCGCCAGCGCCTGCACCACCTCTTCCGGCAGCCGCTCCTCCTCGTCGAATCGCGCGGAGTCGATCAGGCCGTGACACATACGGTTCAGGTCGGCAAGGAGGCGTCGCACCGTTCGCGCCTCCTCCGCGTCCCGCACGTCGAGCGTCGCGGGAAAGGGGAACAGCAGCTCGTCGTGGATCACACCGGCGAACAGGCCCCGGGTGAAGGAGATGGCGTCGTCGCTCATCCGGTGAAGCATAGATCGCGGACGAATCGGGCACCAGCAGCGCGGGTGCTCGTCAGTTGTGCCCACTCGACCGATACTTCGTCCTACATGAACGGCAGCATCGGCCCGCTCGCCCACCTTCCGGGCCGCTCGTTCAACGCCCGCTCCGTCACATCGCTCTGGTGCCCCTGATGCCTCTCTCCCCTGCCGTCGCGGAGCTCGTGGTCCGCGCCGCCCTCGTCGGCGCGGGTGCCCTTGCGATGTTGGCGTACCTGCGCCTGCGCTCCAGGCGACGTGGCCGGCGGCGCACCGAGGTGACGCTGGAGCGCGAGCACAGGGAGGCGGCGGATCGCGCGCGCGTGGAGGAGGCACACCGGACGAGCGAAGAGCGCTTTCGTCTGGTGGCGGAGAGCAGCGGCAGCATGATCTACGATCACGACCTCACGACCGGCAGGATCTATCGCAGCGAGGCGCTGTCGTCGGTGTTCCGCTGGCTCGAATGGGAGGAGGACGCAGCGTGGTGGGTGCAGCGCATTCACGCGGACGACAGAGAACGCGTGCTCGCCCTGGTGGACGCCTACCGGCAGTCGAAGGACGACGGCGCTGGTCCGCGCTGGTCGGCGGAATACCGTTTTCTGCGTGGCGATGGCGTGTACGTGACGGTGCTGGAGCGAGCCACGGTGGTGCGCGATTCGACCGGCGTGCCGCTGCGCTGGACGGGGATCGTGAGCGATGTGTCCGATCGCACGGAGCTCGCCGATCAGCTGCGCCAGGCACAGAAGATGGAAGCGGTGGGGCAGCTGGCCGGCGGCATCGCGCACGACTTCAACAATCTGCTCACGGCGATCAGCTGCAACGTGGAGCTGCTGCTCGACTCCATCGATCCCGCCGACGTCCGCCGCGACGACGTGCTGCAGATCCGAGAGGCGTCGAGCCGAGCCGCGACGCTCACCCGGCAGCTGCTCGCCTTCAGCCGACGCCAGGTGCTGCAACCCAAGCCGCTCGACCTCAACGCGACCGTGACCAGCATGGAGCGGTTGCTGCGCCGGGTGATCAGCGCCGATTTCCGCCTGCACACCGCGCTGGACGCCGCCGTGTCGCCGGTCTTCGCCGACGCGGGGCAGATGGAGCAAGTCGTGATGAACCTCGTGCTCAATGCGCGCGACGCGATGGCCGGCGGCGGGGCGATCATCGTCAGCACCGCCAATGCCGTGGTCAATCAGGCCGTGCACCACCGGTTCGGCGTGATCGCGCCGGGCGACTACGTCACGCTGTCGGTGAAGGACGGGGGCACCGGGATCGAGCCCGCCATCCTCGAGCGGCTCTTCGAGCCGTTCTTCACCACCAAGGGTCAGGGCAAGGGCACGGGACTCGGCCTCGCCACCGTGCACGGCATCGTGCTGCAGTCGGAGGGGCAGATCGTCGTGGACTCCGCCCCCGGACGAGGCACCGAGTTCATTGTGTACCTGCCGGTGCACGACGCGCTTCCCGTGCGGGTCACGCCGTCGCGCGGTCGCCATTCGGAGCCGGCAGAGACGCGCACGGTGCTCGTGGTCGACGACGAGACGCCGGTGCGTGACGTCGCCATGCGCGCGATCGCGCGCGCCGGCTATCGCGTCCTCGGCGCCGCCAGTGGGGCCGACGCGCTCGCCCTGATCCAGCGCGAGGACGATCGCGGGTCGATCCTCATGCTCACCGACATGATGATGCCGGACATGAACGGACTCGAGCTGATCGACCGCGTCGCGCTACGCTTTCCGGAGGTTCGCGTCGCCTGCATGAGCGGCTTCACGAGCGACGAGATGGCGCACGAAGGCCTCACCACCCCCGCGCGCCAGCTGCTTCACAAGCCGTTCACCCTACCGGCGCTCGTCACTTTCGTCGCGGACGCGTTCGAGCAAGCGAGCCCGGCGGAGCGATAAGCCTGCCACCCCGTTGCGGCGGGGCGGGTGCGCGAAGATCATTGAGGGATGCGCTCCCCTCTCGTTCGCGCGCCGTGCCGCGCACTGCTCCCGCTGATGCTGGCCGCCGCCTGCGGCCGGTCGGCCACGCTGCCACCTCCCGCCCCCGCTCCCGCACCGGTCGTCACCAATCCCGCCAGCTACGCCAATGGCGAGGCGGTCATCGACGCGATGTGGAAGCGGTGGGAGAGCAAGTGGTACCCCACCATCACCTTCGTCCAGAAAACGTCGCGGCTCGACCGGAATGGCAAGTGGAATGTCCAGACCTGGTACGAGGCGGGAAAGTTTCCGGGCCGTCTGCGCATCGATTTCGAGCCGATCAGCGCGGGCAATGGGGTGCTCTACGCCCGTGACAGTGTCTTCGCCATCTCGAACGGACGCGCCCTCAGCGGACGGCGGGGACTGAATCCCCTCGGCCTGCTCGGCTTCGACGTGTATCATCAGTCCCCCATCCGCACCGCTGCCCAGCTGCGCCGCGAGGGGTTCGACATGAAACTCGCGCACGCCGACAGCTTTCAAGGCCGTCCGATGATCGTGGTCGGCGCCGCGAAGGGCGATCTGAAGAAGAAGCAGTTCTGGATCGACGCGGAACGGCTGTACTTCGTCCGCATGCTGGAGCCCACAGTGCAGGATGCTTCCAGGGTTCAGGATGTCCGCTTTCTCAACTACGAGAAGGTCGGCGACTCCTGGGTGGCCCCGCGCGTCGAGGTGTACGATCCCACGGGCAAGCTGGTGTTCTACGAGGACTACACGGACGTCAATACCGACGTCGTCCTCGATGAGTCGCTGTTCGACCCGAAGAAGTGGAAGACGGCGAAGCACTGGCGGCAGGACTGACCGCTCGGACATCCCGACGGCCGACGGACGCGGCGGCTACCGCCCCACCCAGAGCGCCTCGAGCTGCGCCACGAGCAGCTCCGGATCCTCGGTCGGCGCGTCGCACGCGTACGCTCGGCACACGTAGGCAGTCGCCACGGTCCGCTCACGCCCCTCGAGCAGCGCGATGCCCCGCGCCGCGTCGCCCCTCCCTGCCGCCAGGACCAGGGAGGGCACGTACCGCTCGCTCACGGTGCGCGCCAGCGTGCGGAACGCCGGATCGGTCAGGTCGCCGGCGATGGCGACCTCGATGGCCCCGCGGGCTGCCATGTCCGCGGCCCCGAGCGCATGCCCGAAGGCCGTGGGATACTGCGCCATCGGCTCGGCGATGGTCTCCAGGAGGTAGCTCGCCCGGGCCGCGTACCGCCCGTCGGCGAGAATGTCGCCGAGTCGCAGCAGCAGCTCGATGGCGAGCGACGTCCCGCTCGGAATGGCATTGTCGGTCACGTCGCGCGGGCGCGTGACGAGACGCTCGCCGTTCGACGCCGTATCGTACAGCGCCTGCGTCGGTTCGTCCCAGAAGCGCGCGAGAATCTCGTCGGCGAGCACAGCGGCCCGGTCGAGCCACTCGCGGTCGAAGGTGAGCTCGTACAGGGACAGCGCGCCCAATGCCACGGCGGCGTAGTCCTCGAGAAACCCCGGGATTCGGCTCTCGCCGTCCTTGTGCGAGCGGCGTACCGCTCCGTGATCCACGAGCTCGCGGAAGAGAAACTCGCCGCTGCGCAGCGCCACGTCGGCCAGCGCCTCGTCGTCGAACGCGCGTGCCGCCTCGGCCACGCCCCGCAGCATCAGTCCGTTCCAGGCGGCCAGGATCTTCTCATCGCGCGCCGGACGCACGCGTCGCTCGCGCGCATCATACAGGATGCGCGTCGCGCGGTCGATCGCCGTGCGCAGCTCGGGCTCCGTCACCGCGTGCGCACGCGCGAGCTCTGCCGGCTCGCGCGGCACGAACAGGATGTTGCGTCCCTCGAAGTTCCCTTCCGGCGTGACCCCCCAGTACGCCCGCATCAGCGACGCGTCCTCGCCGAGCAGGGCGTCCAGCTCGCCCGCGTCCCATACGTAGTAGCGGCCCTCGTGCCCCTCGCTGTCGGCGTCGAGCGAGGAATAGAACCCGCCGGCCGGCGAGGTCATCTCGCGCGTGAGCCAGCCGAGCGTCTCCTCGGTCACACGCCGTGCCTCGGGGTCGCGCGTGGCCTGCCAGATGGCCACGCCCAACCGCACCAGCAGGGCGTTGTCGTAGAGCATCTTCTCGAAGTGCGGCACGAGCCACTGCGCGTCCACGCTGTAGCGCGAGAAGCCACCGCCCACCTGGTCGTAGATGCCGCCGCGCGACATCCGCCGAAAGGTGTGCGTCACCATCTCCAGCGCCTGGGCATCGCCGGTGCGGGCCCACTGCCGCAGCAGGAAGTCCAGCGACATCGTGGGCGGAAACTTCGGTGCCCCGTCGAAGCCGCCGTATCCGGGCTCGTAGCGGCGCACCAGCGACGACATCGCCCGCGAAAGGAGCGCGATGTCCAGCGCCCCGGTGGAGCGCGTGCGCTCGCTGCTCTGGGCGTACAGCTCGCGCATCGACGCCGTCGTCCGCTCCACGCTGTCGCGCCGGTTCGCCCAGGCGTCGGCCACACCTCGGAGCACGCGCTGGAAGCTCGGCATGCCGTGGCGGTCCTCGGGCGGGTAGTAGGTGCCGGCGTGGAAAGGCTCTCCCTCGGGTGTGAGAAACACCGTCATCGGCCAGCCGCCGTGCCCGGTCATCGCCTGCGTCGCCTGCATGTAGATCGCGTCGATGTCGGGCCGCTCCTCGCGATCCACCTTGATGCACACGAAGTGTGCGTTCATCACCGCGGCCGTCGCCTCGTCCTCGAACGACTCGCGCTCCATCACGTGACACCAGTGACACGCGGCGTAGCCGATGCTGAGCAGGATGGGCCGGCCCTCGGCACGCGCCAGCGCCAGCGCCGGCTCGCCCCATGGCCGCCAGTCCACCGGATTGTGCGCGTGCTGCAGCAGGTAGGGGCTCGTCTCGGTCGCGAGATGGTTGGGCATGCTGGTCGGTCGGGTGTGCGGCGGCCCGTTCGAGCCGCTATGTTGTGGCGCGGTCCCCTCCGCGCCGCGAACTTCATTCCACTAAGACTAAGCTCCGGTGTCTCCCGACCGCGCCCGCGCGTCCTCCCCCAGCGCCGTTGCTCGCACCGGCACGATGCTCCGCCGCCTGGGCCGCCTCGCCTGGGCGCCGCTCCTGCTCGTCGCGCTCGTCCTGCTGAGCGCGCCATTCGCGCGACCGGCGGTGCGCGACGCCGCCACCCTGCTCGCCGTGAGCGAGGCCACGCTCCGGCGCCCGACCGCGTATCTCGTCACGGCCCCGGTGTCGAACGTGCTCGACACGCTCACCCTCCTCAGCGTGCGACAACATGTCGCGGTACTCGCGACGTTCCTCCTCATCCATGCGCTCTGGTGGTGGCGGTCCGGGCGGCGGCTCCCGTCGTCGGTCGCGCCGTCGCGCCGCATCGCCCGCATCGCCGCGCGCCTCGGCATCCCGGTGGTGCTGTTCTTCGGAACGTACCTGGCCATGGCGGTCATGCCTCGTCCCATGGCGGCACTGGAGGTCGGCCCCAATCTGATCGCCATCGACTTTCACAGCCACACGCGCTTCTCGCACGACGGACGGCCCGACTGGACGCCGGAGGACAACCGCGCCTGGCATCGGGACGCCGGATTCTCCGCCGCCTACGTCACCGATCACCGTACCTTCGAAGGCGCGCGCGACGGGTGGGCCAACAACCCGGAACGCGCGGGGGAGGGGGTATCGCTGCTGCCTGGGATCGAAGTCGTGTGGCGGGGAGAGCACGTCAATGTGCTCGACGCGGATCGCATGTACCGCGGCCTGCTCGACCCCGCGCAGCGTGACATCGACGAACAATCTCTCGCGCTCTCCAGCGTCATTCCCGGCAACGAGCCGGTGCTGATCGAGACGATTCCCGGAAACCTGGATGACATGGTGGCGGCGCGCGGTCCCGGGACCGCGGGTGTGCGCGCCATCGAGCTGGTGGATGGCGCGCCGCGCGGCCTCGCGCAGGGACGGCGCGAGCGGGCCCGCATCGTCCGCCTCGCTGACAGCCTGAATCTCGCGCTCGTGGCGGGCAGCGATCATCATGGGTGGGGCCATACTGCCTCCGGATGGACGCTCATGTACTTGCCCGGGTGGCGGGCGTCTGGGTCCGAGGACCTCTCACGCGCCATCAGCGGCGTGCTGCGAAGCGGAGGGTTCGCGTCGACGCGCGTCATCGAGCGGTACGTCGCCGACACGGATGACGGACTGTCGCTCCCCCTCACCGTCCCGCTCGTCACCTGGGGCATGATGCGTACCCTGTCCACCGACGAGCGGATCGTCTGGCTGCTGTGGACGTTGGCGCTCGTGTTGCTGCTGCGGCTGCGCGCGCAACGGCGTGCGGCTCCGCCGGCTGACGTCGCCTGACGGCGTGACCGCTCCGATCGCGCCGAGGGGCGGGTCCGAGGACCACGACGCACGCGCCTGGCGCACGGCGATGCTCATCACCGCCGTGGCCGCCGTGGTCCGCCTGGTGTTCGCCGCGATGCTCCCGCTCTTTCCCGACGAGACGTACTACTGGGACTGGTCGCGTCATCTCGCCGCCGGCTACTTCGATCATCCGCCGGCGATCGCGTACCTGATTGCGGGCGGCACCACGCTGTTCGGAGCGTCGCCATTCGGCATCCGCTTCTTCCCTGTGCTCGCCGGCGCCGTCGCGTCGATGTCGTCGGTTGCCATCGCGCAGCGGCTGGGCGGCGGGACCGCCGCGCGGACGGCGGCCATCGTCTTCGCACTCATGCCCCTCGCAGCATCGGGGCTCGTGCTCGCCACACCCGATGCGCCACTCCTCGCGGCCAGCGCGTTCGGACTCTATCACGTGGTCGCCGCTCTGCAAGCATCTGCCCGCTCACGGGCCAGCACGCAGCACTGGCAGACGGCAGGCATCGCGCTGGGCCTGGCGTTCGCAGCCAAGTACACGAGCATCCTGCTGCCGCTCACGGTCACGGTGGCGATGCTGCTCCGCCCGTCGCTGCGAGCGCGCTTCCGCGAGCCCGGGCCGTACCTGGCGTGCCTGCTCGCCACGATCGTCTTCCTCCCCGTGCTCCTGTGGAACGCCGAGCACGATTGGGTCTCCTTTCGCTTTCAGCTGCAGCACGGTCTCGGCACGCCGCGCGGCTCGGCGTTCAAGCGCGAGCTGGATCTCGTCGGCGGACAGCTCGGTCTGGTCTCGCCCATCATCTTCGTCCTCTTCGCGCACGCCGTGTGGAAGACACTCCGCCAGAAGGCGGACGACGCGCGCTTCGTGCTGGCCGTCGTCGCCGTCGGGAGCTGGGCCTTTTTCGCCTATAGCGCCACGAGGCGGTCGGTGGAGCCCAACTGGCCCGCGCCCTCGTACATCGCCGGCGTGGCGCTGCTCGCGGCCCTCGCCTCCAGTCCCCGACGCGACCGTTGGGTGCGCGGCGGCATGGCGCTGGCCGCCGTGATGGTAGCGGTGATCTACGTGCAGGGTCTCGTCCCCGTCCTGCCGTTGCCTGCGCGGCGCGATCCGGTCGCGCGCGCATTCGGCTGGGACGGGGTCGCGGCGGGTGTAGACCGTGCGCGGGCCCACATGGGCCCTCGAATGTTCGTTGGTGCCGACCGCTACCAGGACGTGAGCGAGCTCGCCTATCACGTGCGCGGGCAGCCCGCAGCCATCTGCATCTGTCTCACCGGGCGTCACAACCAGTACGAGCTCTGGCCGACCTTTCCCGCGCGCGCCATGCTCGACGACGATCTGGTGCTCGCGCTGGATGAGTCCCCTGGCACACACCCCACCGCCCAGCTATTGACGCCTCACTTTCAGCGCGTGACGCGCGGCGAAGGCATTCCGCTCTTGCGCGCGGGGGACACGGTCAGTGTGCGTCGCCTGTGGGTGCTGTCCGGCTATCGCGGGGGCTGGCCGGCGCGCGTCGACCGGTGAGCCGAGTCGGCATCGCCGCTTCCAGCCCCGAGCGCACGGCACCGAGGAGCGCCACGAGGGCCTCCTGCTCGGTCAGGCTGAGCATGCCCAGCGCCGACGAATTCACGTCGTCCACCGGCTGGTCGAGCTCGGCCAGCAGGCGCAGCCCGGACTCCGTGATGCGGCACAGGACCTGGCGGCGGTCGGGCGTGGTGCGCTCGCGCCGCACATGCCCCGACGTCTCCAGCTTGTCGAGCAGGCGCGTGATGCCGGCTGCCTCCTCGATCATCCGGTCCCGGATCGCCAGCGTGGGCAGACCGGTCTCACCGGCGCCCCGCAGAATGCGCAGCACGTTGTACTGCTGGCTCGTGATGCCGCTTCCGTCCACCACCTGTGCGACGACGCGCTGCATCACGGCGGCCGTCCGCAGGATGCTCACGACCCCTTCATGTGCGACCGAATTGAAGGGACGCGTCTGCTGAAGCTCGTCGACCAGCGCGCTCGACCTGGTAGGCATGAATGGCTGGCGAAGAAGGAACAGGTGAGGTGATGCCTGCGATGTGAATAGTTTACGCGGTCACACCAGGAAGCGCTGGCCGTGATCCTGCCGGATCCATGAGAGCAGATCCGGCCAGGCGCTCGTGATCCCCCACTGATCCCCGTTTTCCACTCCCGCGTCCCGTCGCAATGACCACCGTTCCGGCCGATCTCCACGCCTACCTCTCGCAGCATGACGCCCGCATCCAACGGGAGCTGTTCGAGTTTCTCCGCATTCCCAGCGTGAGCGCGCGGTCGGAGCACAAGGCCGACACTGCCCGAGCGGCGGAATGGGTCGCCACGTCGCTTCGCGACGCCGGCCTCGCGGCCGCGGTGCATCCTACGGAGGGGCATCCGGTGGTCGTGGGCGAATGGCGCGGTGCGCCGGGCGCGCCGACGGTGCTGGTGTACGGACACTACGACGTCCAGCCGGCGGAGCCCCTCGACCTCTGGACCTCGCCGCCATTCGAGCCGGTGATCCGCGACGGCAGACTGTTCGCCCGCGGATCGGTGGACGACAAGGGCCAGCTCTTCCTCCACATCAAGGCGCTCGAGGCGCATCTCCAGGCGCGGGGAACGCTCCCGGTCAATGTCATCGTGCTCGCCGAAGGCGAGGAGGAGGTAGGCAGCGAGCACCTGTCCGGCTTCATCGAATCGCACGAAGCTGAGCTGGCGTGCGACGCGGTCGTGATCTCCGATTCGGCGATGTTCGCGCCCGGGCTGCCGAGCATCCTGTCCTCGCTGCGGGGGCTGGCGTACTTCCAGATCGACGTGCAGGGGCCCGCGCAGGATCTGCACTCCGGCAGCTACGGCGGCGCGGTGGTGAACCCGGCGATGGCGCTCGCGCGCATCCTCGCCACGCTGCACGACGCCGAGGGCACGATCGCCATCCCCGGCTTCTACGATGCGGTCAGTGGCTGGGACGCGCGCGTGCTCCAGCAGATGCGAGCGCTTCCGTTCGACGACGAGCAGTTCCGCGCCGAAGCCGGCTCGCCGGCGCTGGGTGGGGAGCCGGGGTACACCGTGCTCGAGCGGCTCTGGACGCGTCCCACGTGCGAAGTGAACGGACTGTTGAGTGGGTACACGCGTGAGGGCGCCAAGACGGTCCTCCCCGCCAGGGCGATGGCCAAGGTGAGCTGTCGTCTGGTGCCCGATCAGGATCCCGCCGAGATCGAGCGCCTCATGCAGGCGCATGTCGCTCGCGTCTCGCCCGCTGGCGTCACCACCACCGTGACGCATCTGCACGGTGGCCGGCCCTGGCGGGCAGAGCTGAACGGGCCGCTCTACGAGGCCGCGCGCCGCGCCCTCGGCGCCGCCTTCGGCCGCGAGCCGGTGATCACCGGCGAAGGCGGCTCCATCCCCGTGGTCGGTGACTTCGAACGCATCTTTGGCGCGCCCGTTCTGCTCGTCGGCTTCGGGTTGCCCGGCGAGAATGCGCATGCGCCCGATGAGTGGATGAGCATGGAGAACTTCACGCTGGGCATGCGCGCGATTGCCACGCTGTGGGACGAGCTCGGGGTGCGTGAGTGGCGTGCGAAACAAGCAGCGGGAGGAACGAATTGATCGAGTGAACGAAACGGCTGAATCCACCGCGATCAGTTCGGCCGTTCTCGAGATCATCGGGAAATTCGTTCCTCCAGCTTTTAGAAGTGTCGATCCGGAAGTTTCCGTTCATCCGATGGAAATCCGCTCCTCGCCGCTGTGAGCTTCCTCGCGCCATCGGCTTGCTGATCTCGACAGGAGAGGCTGCATGACCGCACCGCCCATACCCCTCGCCCGACTGCGATCACTCTGTCTCGCCTTCCCCGAGGCACACGAAGTGGAAGCCTGGGGCGCGCCGACCTTTCGTGTGAAGAACAAGCTGTTCGCCATGCACGCGTCGCCGGAGAATCACCATGGCGCCGGCCGCGAGGCCGTCTGGGTCAAGGCGACGCACATGACGCAGGATCTGCTCGTGCGTGCGCAGCCCACGCGCTACTTCGTGCCGCCGTACGTGGGCAAGAGCGGCTGGGTCGGTGTGAAGTTGGACGGCCGCACTGGATGGAAGACGCTCGCCGATCTCCTGCGCGATGCGTACGTGCTCACGGCCCCGAAGAAGCTGGTGGCGCTGCTGCCTTGAGGAGGCCGACGGACCCTCTTCCCCCCTTCTCGCCTGCGTCATACCTTAGCGCCCTCTTCGCCGGGAGGCCTCTCGCATGGCGCACGCAGTCGTTCAGCTCACACGTCGCCGGTTCGGGGAGACGATGCGACGAGACGCATGGTGGCTTCCGCCGCTCGGCGCCTTCGTCGTCCTGAGCTCCTTTCTCGCCTATGCTACCTGGGCGGCGTTCCAGAACGCGCACTACGAGTACGGACCGTATCTCTCACCGTTCTATTCGCCGCTGATTTTCGGCGATTCTCCCCATGCGCTGCTGCAATCGCGCCCTTGGTGGATCCCGGCCTTCGTGTCGCCCGCATTGGTGATACTTCCCTTTCCCGCCGGCTTCCGGTTCACCTGCTATTACTACCGCGGCACGTACTACAAGGCGTTCTGGGCCGATCCGCCCGGCTGTACCGTCGGCGAGCCGCGCACCAGCTATCGCGGTGAGAAGACGCTCCCGCTCGTGCTGCAGAACGTCCACCGCTACTTCCTCTACGCCGCACTGCTGTTCCTCGCCATTCTCGCGATGGATGCGTGGCGCGGCTACTGGTTCGCCGGCGCCGATGGCGCGCGGCAGTTCGGCATCGGGGTAGGCTCGCTCGTGCTCACGGCCAACGTGATCCTGCTCGGCGGCTACACACTCGGGTGTCACTCGCTGCGGCATCTCGTCGGCGGCTACGTCGACCGGTTCGCCGGCCGACCCGTGCGGCGCCGCGCCTACGATTGCGTGAGCTGCCTCAACCGGGGACACATGAACTGGGCGTGGGCCAGCCTCTTCTGGGTGGCATTCACCGACATCTACGTGCGCCTCTGCGCGATGGGTGTGTGGCACGACTGGCGGCTGCTGTGACCGAATACCAGACAGTCGATCACGACGTCCTCGTCATCGGCGCCGGCGGAGCCGGCCTCCGCGCCGCCATCGAGGCCGCCGCCAGCGGGCTGTCGGTGGGCGTGGTCTGCAAGTCGCTGCTCGGCAAGGCGCACACGGTGATGGCGGAGGGCGGTGTGGCCGCCGCGATGGCGAACGTGGACGACCGCGACAGCTGGCGCGTCCACTTCGCCGACACGATGCGTGGAGGCCAGTATCTGAACAACTCACGCATGGCGCAGTTGCACGCGCAGGAAGCCCCGGACCGGGTCCGCGAGCTCGAGGCCTGGGGCGCATTGTTCGATCGCACGCCGGATGGGCGCATCCTCCAGCGGAACTTCGGCGGGCATCGGTATCCGCGCCTCGCCCATGTCGGCGACCGAACCGGGCTGGAGATGCTTCGCACCCTGCAGGATCACGGGATCCACCAGGGGATGGACGTGCACATGGAATGCACGGTGCTCACGCTGCTGCGCGACGGCGGCCGCGTCGCCGGCGCCTTCGCGTACGACCGCGAGCGCGGACGGTTCCGCCTGTTCCGCGCCCGGGCCGTGATCATGGCCACCGGCGGCGTCGGGCGCGCGTACAGCATCACCAGCAACAGCTGGGAGTACACGGGGGATGGCCAGGCGCTTGCCTACCTCGCTGGCGCGGACCTGCAGGACATGGAGTTCGTGCAGTTCCATCCCACGGGCATGCTCTGGCCGCCGAGCGTGCGCGGCATCCTCGTGACCGAGGGCGTGCGTGGCGAAGGCGGCGTGCTGCGCAACCGCGACGGCAAGCGCTTCATGTTCGACAACATCCCCGACAACTACAAGCCGTCCACCGCGGACAACGAAGAGGAGGGCTGGCGCTACACCCAGGGCGACAAGGAGGCGCGGCGGCCGCCCGAGCTGCTCACCCGCGACCACGTGGCGCGCATGATCGTGCGCGAGGTCAAGGAGGGGCGCGGCAGCCCGCATGGCGGCGTATATCTGGACATCTCGTGGATCAAGGAGCGGCTGCCCAAGGCCGAAGAGCACATCAGGAAGAAGCTTCCCAGCATGTACCATCAGTTCATGCAGCTGGCCGGGATCGACATCACGAAGCAGGCGATGGAGATCGGCCCCACCACGCATTACGCGATGGGCGGCATCCGCGTGGACGGCGACACGCAGATGTCCACCCTGCCCGGACTCTTTGCCTGCGGTGAGGCGGCGGCGGGACTGCACGGCGCCAACCGGCTTGGGGGCAACTCGCTGTCCGACCTGCTCGTCTTCGGCAAGCGCGCGGGGGAGCACGCCGCGCGCTACGCACGCGAGCAGGCGCCGGTGACCGTGGACGCCGGCGAGGTGGAGCAGGCGGTCGCGATGGCGCTGGCGCCCTTCGAGCGCCAAAGTGGGGGCGAGGGGCCGTTCCGGGTGCAGGAAGATCTGCAGAAGACGATGCAGGATCACGTCGGCATTGTACGGACGCATGCGGAGATGGAACGCGCGCTCGGCGACCTCGATCTGTTGAAGGCTCGCGCGGCCCGGGTCGCCGTGCCCGGCAACCGTGAGTACAACCCCGGCTGGCACACCGCGCTCGACCTGCGTCATCTGCTCATCGTGTCCGAAGCGATCACCCGGTCGGCGATCGAGCGGCGCGAGAGCCGCGGCGGTCACTTCCGCGACGATTTTCCCGAGAAGGACCCGGCGTTCGGCGCGGTCAACCACGTCGTCCGGCGGAGCGCGAGCGGCGAGATGCAGCTCACGGCCGAACCCATTCCTCCGCTGCCCGCCGACCTCGCGGCCATCGTCCAGGAGATGCAATCATGAGCGCGCCGATCTCCGAGGCGGGGGACGCCTACACCGCGGCCCAGTCGGCCCAGGACGCCGCGGTGCATCACAGCGCGCGCAGCTTCCGGCTGTGGCGTGGCGCCGACGGCGTCGGAAAATTCCACGACTACGTCACGGAAGCCAACGAGGGGATGGTCGTGCTCGACGCCATCCAGCAGATCCAGTGCGACCAGGCCAACGACCTGGCCGTCCGCTGGAACTGCAAGGCGGGCAAGTGCGGATCGTGCTCGGCAGAGATCAATGGCAAACCGAAGCTGATGTGCATGACGAGGCTGGACGAGCTGCCGGCGGACGAACCGGTGACGGTGGAGCCGATGCGCAGCTTTCCGCACGTGCGCGATCTCGTGACCGACGTCTCATGGAACTTCCGCGTCAAGCCGAAGATCCGGCCGTTCACGCCGCGTGCTCCCGATGCGCCAGATGGGACGTGGCGAATCGATCAGGTGGACGTCGAGCGCGTGCAGGAGTTCCGGAAGTGCATCGAGTGCTTCCTGTGCCAGGATGTCTGCCACGTCCTGCGCGACCACCATCTGCACGAGGAGTTCGTGGGCCCGCGCTACCTCGTGTATACCGCCGCGCTGGACATGCACCCGCTGGACACGCTCGATCGCACGAGTGAGTTGAAGGAGGCGATGGGCATCGGCTACTGCAACATCACCAAGTGCTGCACGACGGTGTGCCCCGAAAACATCGCCATCACCGACAATGCCATCATCCCGCTCAAGGAGCGCGTCGTGGATCAGCACTTCGATCCGCTGCGCGCCCTCGTGCGGCTCGTCCGTGGAAAGCGCACCACCTGATCGCCGCCCCGCCCGGAGGCACGTGCCATGCCCGAGCTCAAGAAGATCTCCCCTGACGCGATCCCGCGCGCCGTGCAGAAGGCCGAGCGCTACCGGCTTCTGAATCAGTCATGGGCCACCGAGAGCATCTGTCTCGACATTCTCGACGTCGACCCGACCAATCAGCCGGTCATCGTGATGCTGCTGCTGGCGCTCACGGACCAATTCGGCGCGGAATCGCGCGAGCTGGCGCACCGGGCGCACGCGCTGCTCGATCGCCTCACCGATCCGTATCAGCGCGCCTACTACGACGGCATCATCGACGAACGGCTGGGGCACGCGCAGCTCGCGCATCCCACGATGCATGCCGAGGCGATGGCGTTCGAATCGTTCCGTGGCGCGATGGCGGCGTTCGAGCGCGCCGAGGCGCTGCGTCAGGCCGGCAACGACGATTCCATCCTCCGCTGGAACACCTGCGCGCGGGCGATCGAGCGGGTGCGCCTCGCCGAGGATACGGAGAGCGAATTCGCGCCGGTGTTCGGCGAGTGAGGGCTCGGGCGGAATCTCGGCCGTCTGACGCCGCGCGGTCATGATGCGCCTCGCTCGGCGCGTCTGCGGTCCGATCGGCGCCTGCGCCGCGCTCGCGTGCTCTCGTGGCGAGGCGCCGGCTCGCGCCGATTCGGCGAGCGTCGCGTCCGGCATGGTGGCGGGAACCCGCATCGCCGCGCCTCGGACCGGGCCGGCGGGCGAATGGAACATGCCCGCCGGCGACTATGCCAACTCGCGCTACAGCGAGCTGAATCAGATCACGGCGGCGAACGCGAAGAACCTCCACGCCGCCTGGACGTTCTCCACCGGCGTGCTGCGCGGTCACGAGGGATCGCCGCTGGTCGTGGGCAACACCATGTATCTCGTGACGCCGTATCCCAACGTCGCCTATGCGCTGGACCTGGCGACGGAGGGCCATCCGCTCAAGTGGAAGGTGCGTCCCGAAAACTCGCAGACGGCGGTCGGGCTGGCGTGCTGCGACGTCGTCAATCGCGGCGCCGCGTTCGCCGACGGTCGCGTGTTCTACAACCTGCTCGACGGACATACCGTCGCGATCGAGGTCGCAACCGGAACGCTCCTCTGGCGCACGCGGATGGGCGATCTCGCCAGGGGCGAGACGATGACGATGGCGCCGATCGTCGTGAACGGCAAGGTGATCGTCGGCTCCAGCGGCGGCGAGATGGGAGTGCGCGGCTGGATCGCCGCCATCGATGCCGCATCGGGGCGCGAGGCGTGGCGGGCGTACAACATCGGTCCCGACGTCGACATCAAGGTGGGCCCGCGCTTCAAGGCGTTCTACGGTGGCGACACGAGCGCCGACCAGGGTGCCACGAGCTGGCCCGGGACCACGTGGAAGCAGGGCGGTGCAACGGTGTGGGGCTGGCTGTCGTACGATCCGGCGCTCAACCTCGTGTACCACGGGACGTCCAATCCCGGCCCATGGAACGGCGCTCAGCGTCCGGGCGACAACAAGTGGAGCGCCGCGATCATCGCGCGCGACGCCGACACCGGCGAGATGCGCTGGGCCTTCCAGCCCACGCCGCACGACGTGTGGGACTACGATGCGGTGAACGAGAACATCCTCGTCGATCTTCCCATCGCGGGCCGCACCCGCAAGGCGCTCGTGCACTTCGATCGCAATGGATTCGCGTACACGATGGACCGGGCCACGGGCGAGGTGATTCTGGCGAAACCCTACGTCCCGATGAACTGGTCGTCTGGCGTGGACCTCGCCACCGGCCGTCCCACGCTGATTCCGGCGAAGGTGCCCTTCCAGGGCAAGAAGGTCACCTTCATCTGTCCGAGCCTGGAGGGCGGCAAGAACCAGCAGCCCGCTGCGTTCTCGCCCGCGACAGGCCTCTTCTACGTGCCGACGAACAATCTCTGCATGGATTTCGAGGCACGCGAGGTAGCCTACATCCCCGGCACGCCGTACATCGGCGGCAGCGCGCCGGAGGTGCCCGGGCCGGGGGGATACCTCGGCGAGTTCATGGCGTGGGATGCCACGACGGGCCGCAAGGTGTGGGGCATCAAGGAACCATACCCGGTGTGGGGCGGGGCGCTCGCCACCAGCGGCGACGTGGTGTTCTACGGCACCCTCGACGGGTGGTTCAAGGCCGCTCACGCGCGCACGGGCGCGGTCCTCTGGAAGTTCAAGGTCGGCTCCGGCGTGGTCGGCAATCCGATCACCTACCTCGGGCCCGACGGCAAGCAATACGTCGCGGTCTACTCGGGGATCGGGGGCGACATGGGCCTGCTCATCGCCGGCGACGTGGCGTCGAACCTGCCGTACGATGTGCGCGACCGGGGCTCGACGCTTCCCGATCTCGCGCGCTGGACGAGCTGGGGCGGGATGCTGTTCGTGTTCGCGTTGTGACAGGACTCGGGCCCATGGAACGCGCGCGGTCCGGCCCGTCCGAATGGATCGGATGAACTCCGCTCAGCACGCTGTTGGACCCGGGCCATGATCCCTGGATGTACTCGTCGAGGTCCAGACACGCCCGACGCACACGAGAGAGGTGGTCCATGCGGGAGCTCATGCTGCTCGGCGTCGCCCTCGGCATTCCGCTCCAGGCGTGCACCACGGAATCACCCGCGGACCAGCCGCAATCCGTGCAGCGGGCGCCGAGTGGCTCCACCGCCCCGGCCGCCGGCGACCTCGCCAGCCGCTTCGTCACGCACACGGACTATCTGCGGCCCGGGCTCGTCCCGCCGCGCGCCGGCATGATCCTCAGCAACCCCCATGAAGGCAGCGCCAACGCCGTGGCAACTGGCGCCAGGCTGTACCTCGCCTACAACTGCGTCGATTGCCACGGTGCCGACGGCAGCGGCGCGATGGCGCCGAGCCTCGCCGACGGGCGCTGGCACTTCGGCGGAGGGCCGGCCGAGGTGTTCGAGTCGATCTATCAGGGCCGGCCCGAGGGAATGCCATCGTGGGGACATCTCATCTCGGCCGATCAGGTGTGGATGCTGGTGACCTACGTGCGATCACTCGCCGCGAACAAGGACGTGACGACGGAGAACTTCTCGGGCAAGACAGTGGAACGGACGGGGCACTGAGAAGTGCAGGAAGACAGGAAGACAGGAAGACAGAATGACAGTCCTGTCTTTCTGTCTTCCTGTCTTCCTGTCTTCCTGCTCTTTCTGTCTTCCTGTCTTCCTGCAGTATCAGAATCTCCACTCCCGGATCACGAACGCTCCGAGCTGCCCGATGCCGATCGCTGACTGGCCTGCCAACGTCGGTGGGTCCAGCAGATAGCGCGGCGTATAGCCGGTCTCGAAGCGATAGCCCTTCGCCGTCCGATGTGTGAAGGTCAGACCAGGCGGCGCGCAGTTGCCGTTCCGCGCGAGCGGGTCCTCCTTGTCCTTCTTGCCGCCGAACCCGCAGGTGAACGCACCAGGCGTGAAGACGAACGAGGCGAAGGTGCGTGGGTTCAGGTAGCGGCCAAGCTCCACCTCCGTGCCCTGGACGAACTGCTCGAACCCGCCCCGCGCCGCGAGCACGGGAATGTCGCCCGGCGTGATGTTGAATACGTCGAGGCCCAGCGAGCGCGCCGCCTCGCCCTCCAGTTCGTCCAGTGCCACGCCGAGCGCGATGCCGGCGAGCCGCGTGCTCGCCACACTCAGGAGATTGCCGCCGGACTGCGCCGATAGCGACGTCTGATTGAACTGAAGGAGCGAGCCGGAGCTCTCGCCGAAGGCGAGATAGCTGAGCAGGTCGCTCTGCGAGAGCGGCGGCTGCGCATCGCTCTCGAGCGAGATGCGCGGCGAGAGCAGCGTGCCGCCGATGAGGACGCGGATGTTGGTGTTTCCCGCCGCCTGCTTCACGGGATACTCGGCCGTGATCTGCAGCGTGGGATTGAGCTCCGGCGTGCCGATGAACAGCGCCGACCCGCGCTTGATCTGGAAGCGCTTGCTGAGGAACGTGTACTCGCCCCGGTCCGCATCCACCGCGCCCGTGAGGGTCAATGCGTCGCCGGCAACCGCCACGCGGATCGGCCCATCGGTGAACACCTCCACGTTGGCATCGCGTGAGCGCACCCAGGTGCCGCGCTGCACCGCGAGGTCCACATCCACGCGAAGATTGCGGAAGAGGGGCGACTGCGCCGGAAACAGCTCTCGCTGCACGGTGAGCGCGGTATCGATCACATTGAACAGCTCGGGATCGCCCGCTCCGATCAGCTTCTTGCCGCGCGACTGCGGCAGGTACAGCACGCCGTGCACCACGCTGACCTGCCCGCTGACGTACGCGCTCGCGAACGGACCGGAGAGACGCAGTCCGGCATCGGCGTGGATCTCGCCACGTTCGGTGTTGATCAGTTGCGCATCCTGTGCCGTGAGAAACAGGTTGAACGACGGCTCCCGGAAGTTGCCCACGGCCACCACGCCAGCGAGACGGACGGGGCCGCCGGCGTCTCCGGCAATCGAATCGACGAACACGGTGTCGCCGGTCATGCGCACCGAGCCGTTCACATGCCGCAGGAAGGTCCCGGTCGCCGCCAGCTTGAACTGCGCGTCGCGCAGCGTGAGGTTGCCGCGCAGCACGGGCTTCTTCAGCGTGCCTCCCACCCGGACGTTCCCCACCGCCTGCCCAGCCACATCCGTCATCAGCTCGGTGAACTGCGGAATGAGCTCGATGGGCAGGCTGTCCGAGACGAGCTGCACGTCGACCGGCGCATCGAGCAGTCGGGATCCGGTCACGCCGCTCAGCGCGAGATTGATCGGGATGGTGCCATCCACCTTGGCCAACACCTTGCCGGTGGAATCGACCGCGGACGCGTTGGTCGTCAGTCGCTGGTTGGCATAGGCGAACGTGCCGTGCAGCTCGGGAACGGCGGTGCCGCCGTAGGTGCCGCGCACGAAGTCGAGCTTCCCGCTCACGCTGGGATCCTCGCCCGTGCCCGAGACGCGCGCGTCGAGCGTGGCGCGTCCCGTCAACGCCAGATCGCTCTGCAGCACATCGGCGATCGACTCCACCTCGAGGTCGGTCACGCTCAGACGAAAGTCGGCCACCCCCTTCGTGGGGAGCAGCCCATTGGCGAAAATGCGCGACGTGGCGCCGCTGCGAAGCTCCAGATTCACCACCTCCACGCCGCTCCCGCCCCACCGGATCGTGGAAGGGCGCGTCGTGCGCCAGGTGGTCGTGTCGAAGTTCAGGGTCACGTCCGCCAGACGCAGCTCGTTGCGCGCATTGTCCAGGGTGAAATCTCCGCGGAGCGCATAATCACGCCGGTTGCCCTGGTTGATGCGGAACGCGACGGTGCCGCTCGGCTTGAGGTACGACAGATCGCTCGCCAGGCTGTCGAACCGGAAACCGAACGCGCTGATCGTGTCGCCTGCCAGCTGCACGGCCAACCCGGCGCGATTCGTCCGCGCGTCGGTCCAGCTATACGTGGCCGCCACATGCCGAGCCGAGTTGCCACGGACCTGCAGGCCGGTCCCGCTGGCCGTGCCGCGAAGGGAAAATCGCGCCAGCGAGCCGCTGATCGTGCCCGCGGCGCGGATCGAGCCTGCCAGCGCAGCGCGCGGGATGGCGCGCGGCGTATCGACCTGGAGCCGCACCGGCGGCGCGCCGCGAATGACACGCGCCACCTCGGTCTGCCGCACCGCCAGTGTCGAATCGAGCCGCGCCTTCTTGAGCGCGTCGGCGACCTGGCGCGGGCGCGGGCGCATCATGCCGGTGTCGAGTCCCGCGCCGCCAGGAATGAACCGCGCGAAGGTGCTGAGCGAGTCGATGGCGACGGCGTAGGTGAGCGCACCGGAGTGGCGCGCGTCGAGCCCGAACTGGCCGGCGACGTCCGCCGTGGCGCCGGCTGCGACGACCCTGGCACGCTCCACGATGGCCATGCCGCGCGCGAGTCGCGCGCGAATGCTGACCGTGTCGACGCCGATCGTGTCCACCACCGACGGCCGAAAGTCGAATGCGAGCTCCGAGTACATCGTCGCCGGCTTGAAGCCACGGCCGCGCGCCACCCCACCGCCGAACAACGACGTCGCCGGCGCACCGACCACCACGCGGCTCAGATCGAGCGCCGTCGCGTCAGCCACCACGTCGTAGCCGAGCTCCTTCGACTTGAAATCGACGACGCCGCGCAGCGCGAGCGTCGCGCCGCCGGGCAGGGCCAGACGCGTGTCCACGCGCATGGCGTCGATCGGGCCACGGGCGCGCAGCGGACCCGTCGCCAGTCCCGTCAGCGGCAGCGCCGGCGCGAACTTGCGGAGCTCCGCCAGGGCGATGGGACGCGCCATCACGTCCAGGTCCAGCGTCTGCCGTCCAGTGGTGTGCACGCTGGCCCGTCCTACGGCGCGCGAGCGATTCGGTCCGTCCTGGTGCACCACGTCCAGCCCCGTGGCGACGAGCTGCCGCTCGCCGCTGCCATTCAGCGTGGCGACGCCGGTCAACGTGCCCGCGACGGGGAGCGTGGGGAAGAGCAGCTTCACGAGGTCGATCTGCAGTGGCAGCATCCGCACGCGCAGGTTGCTCGCCGACACGATGGTCGGCTTGCCCCGAAAGCCCACGATGCCAGAGGCGATGACGCGGTTTCGTCCCCGGCCATACGCATCGTAGGTGACGTCGGCGGCGTCGATCTTCAGGCGACGCAGCGTGCCACTGAACTTCGCCGCTCCCGCCATCACGCCGGGCCGTGGCGTGCCCGTTCCCGGAAACACCTCATTGATCAGCTTGAACGTGAGCCCGGTGAAGCGCGTATCGGCATCGTGAAAGTAGACCGTATCGGTGAGGGTGAAGCCGATGTCGCCCGTGAGGTGCGCGCCCTGCGTGCGCACGTCGGCGTTGCGCACGACGTAGTCCTGCGTCGCGCCCTTCCACATGATGGCGAGCGACAACTTGCCCCCGCCCGTGCGCGGAAACGTCGGCATCACCCAGCGGAAGTCGTCCGAGGCGGCAGGCGCCGCATCGAGCGCGAGGCGCATGTCGCCATTGCTCAGGGCATACATGCCGTCGCCCTGCAGCTTCGAGCCGGGCAGCTGCGCCTGAACCCCCTTCCACCAGAGCGAGTCGCTGCTGAACTCGAAGCGGCCGGTGAGCGCGGTGATGCGAGCACCAGGCGGCTGAAAGGGATATGCGTTCATGCGCAACGCCGAGACCTCGGCGAGCCGGTGCTTGAACGCTGGATCAGAGATGCGCAGCAGGGGAAGAACGGCGTCGATGCTGTCGAGGGCGACGACCTTCTGATAACCGCCAGGCGCCCGAATGATCTTGAGCCGCGATTCGTTGCGCAGCGCCGCCGTGATCACGCTGTCGCGCACCCGCGGCGTCAGCCCCCTCCGCGGCAGCCACGGCGACAGCACGGTCACCCGCCCATCGATCAGGCGAAGATTGGTGAACTTGATCCACGAGCCGAAGCCCGGGACCGTGTCGGCCGGATCCCCCTTGGCCGTGAGCTGCGGCCACAGGCGGTTGTAGTTCCACTGACCGCCCGGAAGCTTCTCCACCACGAACGCAGGATGAAACAGCACCATGTCGCTGGGCTGGATCCGCTTCGAGAGAAAATCCCGGATGCCGTAGGTGCCCGAGAGCGAATCGGCCCGGAAGAAGGGCCGGCCGGCGCTGTCGGTGATCGAGACGCCCACGAAGGTGGCGCCCGTCAGCAGGTTGCCATGCACCGCGCCGATTCGCACCACGCCATTCGTCGCGCCGCCGAACGCCGACAGCGCAAAGCGCCGCGCACGCTCACGCCCGAAATCGGTATTGGTCATCAGCCACACGCCGACGACCCCGAGCAGGGCGACGACACTGAGCACGACCAACAGCCGAAACAGGCGCAGGAGCATCAGTACGCCTCTCCGATGGAGAGATGTAGCGTGAAGCGGCTGAGCAGCTGGCTGATTCCCTTCGACGTGCCTCCGGGCGAGAAGACATACGGCTTGTCCAGCGCGACGATCTCGCGCTTTCCATTCCTGATCAGCTCCGTCACCACGGCGAGCGGTTCGGCGCGGCTCGGATTGAGCCCGGCATCAACCCGGATCGGACCGACCGGCGACCGATAACGGATGCCGAAGCCAGGCGTGATCGCTCCCGTTCCGCGGACGAGATTGGCCAGCGTGCTGAGGCCCTGTCCGAACGGGTCCAGCACGCGCTCGCCCACGGCGGCACCGTCGACGAAGACGGCGCCGCTCAGATTCTGGAGGAAGGGCAGGGGAAATCGGTACTCGGCGCTCGCCTCGATGAGCGAGGTGCCGCCGAGCGGCCGAGGCGTGAACTTGTCCGGCCCCACCAGCCGGATCCCGCCGTCCGCTCCCAGCACGGAATCAGCGGCCGTCTCGGGGTCGCACAGTCGGATGGCGTCGGAAGAGGGATCGCAGCGCGGTCCGCCCGGCGACGTTCGCGCGTTCACGAGGAACTGGTGCGGCAGCGTGAGGATGCGCGGGCCGAGCTGGTTCTCGCCGAAGCCGCGCACCGACTGCGAGCCGCCGGCATAGAAGCGCTTGCGAGGATGCAGCACCGGTTGCTGGCCCGTGCTTCTGCTGCCACCGAGCGGCCGCACGAAGCCGACGCGCAAGCGCGTGGCGAAGACGGCGTTCTTCGCGCCGAGACGGGTGAACAGCGCGCCCTCGGCGTACCCGCGGTTGTAGCGATAGTCGGAGACGGTGAGCGACGAGGCATGCTCCAGATCGGCGCGCGCCGAATAGCCGCGAGTGGGCGCGAGCGGCACATCCGTGCGATCCACCTGCACGGTGGCGAGTGCCGGTGAGAGCCGTTGGTGAGACCGGAGCGTGCCGATCGTTGTCGTGTCGCACACGCCGAAATTGACGCAGAAGTAGGGACCTCCCGCCTCGACCCGCGTGACCTCGAATCGGTACGAGAGGCTCGCCGGCGCGCGAAACCCGAGCGAGCGCGTGTAGGTGAGGTTGCCGCCATAGCCCCGATCGATCACCACCGCGGGGACGGCGCGCCGCTGCGCGAAGGCGCCGATGCCGAGGGAGTTGCGCGGGCGGCGCAGGAATGCGGGCTGCGTGAGGCTGATGCTCGTCTGCCATGTCGGGCTGAGGAAACGGCCGATGTCCTCCGTCACCGATGAATCGGTTCTCTGCCGCCGGAAGATGCTCCGTCCGTTGAGCGAGCGAGCGAGCAGATTGCCCGCCGTGGCCGAGATGTCGAGCCGCCGCGCGCCGCCAAGCAGGTTGTAGTGCGAGAAACGCGCTTCGGTCTGCGCGAAATCCACCGTGTTGAAGCCGCCGCTGAGACGCGCCTCGCGCAGCGGCGCCTCACGCAGCAGCACGTTCACCGTCTTGATGCTGTCGAAGCTCGGCGGGACCTCGATGGCCGCGAGCTTGAACAGATTGGACTCGTACAGGTTCCGCTGGCTCTCGAGCACGTTGCCGCGGCGGTAGAGATCGCCCGGCCGGAAGCTCAACGAATTGAGCACCGTGGAGGCGGCGACCTTCTCCGTGCCCTGAATGACGATCTGCCCCACGCGCGTGATGTGATTCGGGACGAGGCGGAACTGCACGCGAGCCGTGCGCGCGACCGCATCCACCACCGAGGACGTGTCGACGAGCGCATCGGCATAGCCCAGATCCCACAATGCATTCTGGAAGTTGACGCGCGTCGAATCGAAGACGAACAGGTCGAGCGGTTTCCCCGCCTCGAGGCGCGTCAGCGCGTTCAGCCGCTTCGACGGCATCAGCGTGGAGTCCGCGGTGACGCTCACGTTGGCCACGAGCGTCGGCAGGCCTTCCACGATGTTGAACCGTACCGCAACCGCCTTCTCGTTCAGCACCGACACGACGGTGTCCACGGTCGCCTCGCGGAATCCGTGCTTGTAGTAGTACACCCGAATGCGCAGGAGATCGCGAGCCAGCTCCTGCCGATTCAGGTAGTGTCGCTCCTCCAGCGCGCGCCACCGGCTGAACCGGCAGACGAGCGACAGTATGGCGCTCTTGCAGCGCGTGCGCTCGGTGAAGATGCTGAGCGTGAGATCCGCCGCATCCACGGCCTTCACGCCCTCGAGCTCGATCCGCCGAATCTCCGGGATCGGTGCGTTGTCGGGCCGCCGACCCTGCGCGGCGAGCTCGGGTGCAGCAAAGGCGCTCGCCGCGACGACGAGCGCCAGGCGCCACAGTCGGCGAATGGAGGTCACAACCGCATTCTATAGCAAGGGGTGGGCCCTGGGAGGGGGCAGGGGCAGCCCGCCCCTCGCCCTCCGAAGCGACTCAATACCCCCCGGGCGGGCGGGAGTTCAGGCCGCACCGGCGCTACAGTCCCGAGAGCAGTCCATCGTTGTTGACCGTATTGGCGATGCGCTTGATCAGCCACTCCATCCCCGACTGCGGCGGCATCTGGCTCAGGCCGCGTCGCAGCGTGTACACACCGTCGAGCTGATCGGCTCGAAACAGCTTCTCCTCGCGACGCGTGCCGCTCGTGGCGATGTCGATCGCGGGATAGATGCGTTTCTCGGCCAGCGAGCGATCGAGCTTGATCTCGCAGTTGCCCGTGCCCTTGAATTCCTCGAAGATGATGTCGTCCATGCGCGACCCCGTCTCCACCAGCGCCGTCGCGATGATCGTGAGCGACCCGCCGCCCGACGTGGGCGCCACCGCGCGCGCCGAACCGAAAAACGCCTTCGGCTTGGCCATCGCCTGCGAGTCGAGACCGCCCGACATCGTGCGGCCCGTGCCGCGCTCCGCGGTATTGTGCGCTCGCGCCATGCGCGTCAGCGAGTCCAGCACGATCACCACATCGCGGCCCGTCTCTACGAGCCGACGTGCGCGTTCCAGCACCATCTCCGTCACCTCCACGTGACGCTGCGCCGGTTGATCGAAGCTCGACGCGATCACCTCGCCCACCCCCCACGAAATGGCCTCGCTCACCTCTTCCGGACGTTCGTCCACCAGGAGAATGAGCAGCGCCGCCTCGGGATGGTTGATCGCGATCCCTTCCGTCACCGCGTGCAGCAGCGTCGTCTTGCCCGCTCGCGCCGGCGCCACGATGAGCGCACGCTGGCCGTATCCGATCGGCGCGATCAGATCGATCGCGCGCCGAATCAGCTCCGCCCCGCCTTTCGCTGGCCGGCCGGTCTCGAGCACGAGCTTGCGCTCCGGATACGTCGCCGTGAGGGTGTTGAACTCCGGCCGGCGCGCGGCCTCGGCCGGGTCGCTTCCGTTGATCGCCGTGATCTCCACGAGCGCCGTACGGCCTCTCGGATCGCGCCCCGTCGTGCCGGCGATCTCGTCGCTCTTGCGCAGACTCCACTGGCGCATGAGGTGAGGCGGCACGTACGCGTCGCCCGCGTCGGCCAGGTAGCTGGCCTGCGCGCGGCGGATGAAGCCGCCGTCGCGAGACGGATCGAACCATCCGGTCGTTTCGCCAGTGGCCACGACCTGCACGTGCGCCGGTGGCCCGGCCTGTGGCCGCTCCGAACGCTCTGGCCGCTCTGGCCGCTCTGGTCGTTCACCAACCGGGAGTCGCTCTCCCGGCTCACGCCGTCCACGCCCGCGATTTCGGCGCCCGCGCCGGCCATTCTGTCCGGCCGGCTCCCGGTGCTCCCTCGGCTCACGCGGCCCGCGGGAATGCCCGTCAAGCTGCGCGAGAGCGGGTGTGTCGGGCGCGCCGATCGGCTCGGGCGGCATCCCGACAGGAGCAGAGTCGACGGCGACGGATACCTCCGCCGGCGGCGTCATGGGCTCCGCAACGGGTGCGTCGCTCGGCTCGCCGGGACCATCACGATACGGATTGTCCTCCCCGGGCTGATCTGACGTCGAGCGGTCGGCCCGAGGGGTACGGCCGCGACGGGGGGGACGCCGGGGTTCATTCATGCAGCGCGTGTCGGTCAGGGTGAATGCTCACGGTGCACGCTTGGCGTGTCCGCGTACTCCAGAAGTGCTGCTGCGGTCGCGGCACAGTTGACTGTCAGACGAGGGGCCACGCGGCGGGATGCCACGTGGTGCACGCGTGATGACGAATGTGATGCGACGCGACTCGGTGCTGTGCCTTCGGATCTCCTGCCGGCGCGGACATGGCACGCGGGGCGAGGCGATGATCTCCCTACAGGCGCGGCGCTTGGTCTCGCCTCGTGTACCCGTTTCGGACGGGCCACTGGATTGCCGCGCATCGATGCTCGGCCAGTCGGACGCGTGAACGCGGTCGGACCACCGAACGCATCGAGTATCGTCATCGCGCACGATTCGCGCAACCCATGGCATCGGCGTACGGCGTGGCCGGCCCGCCGGGAGCCTGCGCGTCGGCCGCTCCGCCCGTCCGGCCACCGCGGTGCTTCTCGAGTCTCCGCCTCCATGGCCGCCGCACCGCTGTGCCCCGCTCGCTTCCCACGCCGAGTAGCTTTTGCGCATGACCACCTCATCCGACCAACTGGCCGGGACCTTCGCCGCGGCCGTGCACGCGTACCGGCAGCAGGGCGATGTCGGAGCCCTGCTCGACCGCGTGACCGAACTCGCGCGCGCCGCCGACCCAGACGCGCTGCTGGCGGCCTCCGCGCCCTTCCGCGATCTGCCGGAGGTCGTCATCCCCGTGTATCAGCGTGTCGTCGATGCTCGACCCGACGATGCCCAGGCGATGGTCGTGCTGGCGAACGCGTACTGGCTGACGGGACGCGGCGCCGACGTGGTGGGCGACCTGGCGCGTCGCGCCATCGTGGTGGATTCGACGAATCGCGGCGCGTGGCACCTGTGGGCCTTGAGCGAGTCGGATCCGCGCGCGCGGATGGAGCGGTGGCAGCAGGTCTCGGACGAGTTTCCCGCCGATCAGTTGGCGCGCGCGGCACTCGCCGACAACGCGGCGAGTGTCGCCGGCAATGAGCACGATCCCATGGCGCTGGACCTCGCCGTGCGCGTGTACGAGAGTCTCTGGGCCGAGGCGAGCCGCGACGAGGAGCGACGCGCGCTCGAGGAGACGATCGAGAAGCTGAAGGGGTGGAAGCTGTAGGTCGCCGTCAGGCGCTCTGCCCCTGCGCGCCGCGGCGCCGGTGAGGCACGAGCGCGTCGACGCTCGCGACGAGAACCTGGAGCTCGAACGGCTTCTGGATCATCGGGCACTTGCAGGAGTGGATCAGCCGAACGGCACGCTCCGAAATGTCGCCCGTCATGAAGAGGGTCTGGTGGCGCAGGTGCGGGTGCGTGGCCGCGGCGAGCTCGAACACCACATCGCCTCGCGTGTCCGGAATGCGCAGATCGAGAAGCAGGATGTCGAACGGCTCGCTGGCGAGCATGGCGAGGGCGCTGTCACCCGACTGCGCGGCCACCGCCTCATAGCCGGCGCGCCGCAACGCGGTCGTCAGCGCCTTGCAGATCGCCGGCTCGTCATCCACCACCAGCACGCGCACCGGTACTCCAAGCATGATGTCCTCGTCGTTCATTCAGCCGTCTCCTCTCGGCGGCTCGCCTCATCGCGCGCGCGCTCACACGGGTTCGACTGCATCTGCATCTGCCTCCGCATCGGCTCCGTCTCCCTGCCGCACCCGCTCCGCCAGCACGCGCACGAACATCTCCGGGGGCAACGCACGCCTGATCTCCCTGGGCGCGTGCCCCGTCCAGCCGCGCAACTGCTCGCTCAGAATGCCTGGATCACCATAGCCCAGCTTCCCAGCGATCTCCTTCAACCGACTGCCCGGTCCCCGCAGCATGGTGTAGGCCCGCACCAGCCTCGCGCAAATGATGAGCGTCCTGGGCTGCAGCCCCACCGGCAGCATGTTGCGATACAACGTGCGCCGGCTCATCCCAGCCAGATCGGCCAATTCCTGCGTGTTCCTGACGCGCGACGGTGAGCGAAAGAGCTGCTCGACGGCGCGGGCGACGACGACTGGCAACGCCCGAAGCGGCGAGGCCAGCTCCTGCAACATCAGCTCGGCCAATGGGTGCGCCGGAGCGCGCTCGATCAGCTCGAGGAATCGCCGCGGTTCATCGTCGAACCGGTTGAGGACCACCTGCTGCACGCCGAGCCTGGCGAGCCGCACCACCATGCGCATCGCCGAGGGCGCCAGCGTGGTGTAGATGATAGCGGGCAACAACGGGTGTCGCGCGATGATCTGCTCGATCGATTCCGCGAGGGTGCCGTCGAGCACCGCCGGGTCGACGATCAGCAGGTCGACCTCGCCACCGCGGAGTAGAGCGGTGAGCGCTGCCGCGTCGGCCGCCGCATCGAGGGTGTGAAGGTCCCCGAGCACGAGGCGGAGGTGGGCGAGCAGATTGCGCGGGAGAAGTGCGGCGACGTACAAGGAGGACTGGCAGCAAGAGGAGGTGGCGCGAAAACCCGGTTTTTTGTCACAAAATGCCGGTTTACGCGACTAACCGCGACCCTAGGTTCGGACGAGTGGTTCATCGTGAACCGATTCCCCCTCCTGGAGTTGCCCATGTCCCGCCGCTATCTGGCCCTCGTCGTCGCGCTGGTTGCCTCCTTGGCTGTGACTGCGTGTGGTACCTCCCCGACCGGTCCGAGCAACAATGGCGTCACGTCGGGTACGGGCGGAATGGGCGTCACGTCTGGTACGGGCGGTTGATGTCGTAGCTGCTTCGGCCGGGGGAGAGCAGAGCTCTAGCTCACCCCGGCAGATTCTCGCATCTCCTTCAGTTCTGCGGCGATCAACTGTACCTCCCGCGGAATATCGAAGCGGGCTGGTCGCGATCGGTTGGACAGATCGGCCGACGTCAGCTGCATCGCGGCCTCGACGGCAAAGACGACCTGATTGAGTGCGTGCCGCGAAGCAGTGGCATTCGCTCGATCGAGCCATGTGCGTGCGGCCGAGAAATCGCCAAGCTGTTGATAACCGGTCCCGGCATGCAGTTCGAACTGCGCGCGTAGCACCGGCGGAAGGGATGCTCCCGCCAACTGCTGCCGATACCGTCCAAACTCCAGATTGAACCCGTCCTCGGCCGCCATCTCCATCAGGTTGATGCCCGCGACCCACCGCTGATACTGCTCGCGAGCGGTTGCCGCGAGAATGAGAAACGCGTCGCGAGCCGCTGACCTCACGCCGAGCTGTGAGAAGGCCGCGGCGAGATCGCCGAGGATACGGTCGCGTTCCGAGGGATTCGTGCTGTCGCGCATCGCGTCGTACGCGAATCGCACGGCGGCGTCGTACCTGCCGCGAACGTAGGCGACGTGCGCGCGCTCGTGCGTCGCCATTGACCGGACTTCGGTGAGTCCGTACTCGGTCGCCCGAACGATCGTCTCGTCGAGTATCAGATCCGCCCCCGGCAGATTCCCCCGCGCCACGACGATCTTCGCCTCGCCGATTCGCGCACGCAGCATGCCGATCATGTCGCCGCACCGTTCGGCAAGCTCTCCGGCCGTGACGAACGCCGCTGCCGCCGTCTGATAGGAGCCGACCTCGCGCAGGCAGTGCCCTCGACGCAGATGCGCCGTCACCACCACGTCCTCGTCCTCCAGCGGATGCACGTGCGCGATCACCGTTTCGTACACGTCGGCGGCGAGCGCCCACCTGGCATCGAGATCCAGCGAGCGCGCGTACGCCATCAGCCGCGGCGCAACGGCGTGCATGTCTCCACCACGCGACTCGATCAGCGCGTCCACCACGCCCGAGAGGATCGCTCGCGCCGGCACGCCCGCCGGCATCTCCTCCACGGCAGCTCGCACCGATCGCACGCCCCAGCCGTCTGCCGCCACGACATCGCTCCCTGCCTCGATGCACGAATCGACGAGCCGCAGCACGACGAGACCCGCACTGACTGCGCGCCAACTCGCATCCGCATCGTCCAGCGTTGCCAGTTCGGTGAAGAAGGGAAGATGTCGCATGTTGCGTGACGTATCAAACACTGCTGGTCTCCAGCGAACGAGTCAAATCCGAAGCGCTCCACGCACCCTCTGAGCATCGGCTCGCGGTCGCGATTCATCAAGCCCGCTATCGTGACAGTTTGTACCCCCGATCGTGACGTTATCCACAATCGGGATGTAGCGCGACACTCGCTTCAGCTTTGCGACCGCGCGACCGCGCGTCCGCGCGTCCGCGTACGATGCGTGCGTTGCTGCTACCTGGTGCCGACGACGAATCGGGTGTTCGTCGTCGCCAGTCGCGCGAGCTGCTTCGCGACGTCGTCGCCGACCGCCTGGATGCGATTGATGCTCTTCGGATTGAACGCGGGATCATACGGCCCTCGTGCCGGTCCGCCCGCCACTTCCAGCACCGCGTCCAGCTTGTAGCTGTGCGTCTTCCCCGTCTTGGGATCGCTCCAGCTGCCCTGCCAGGCGAGCGGTCGATTCTTCGGCCACAGGCCATACGGGAGCGCCATCGTCCGAACCTTGTAACCAGGCACCGCGGAGTCGATGCCCATGATGTTGCGCGCGATCTGTTCCTGCACCACGGCATCCGAGTACTTGTTCAGTTGCGCATGCCACAGCGTGTGGCTGCACAACTCGAAGCCGTTATCGGCGAGCCACTTCACCTTCTGCAGTCGCCATTCCTTTTTCTGGCCTCCCCACTTGGGGTTGTCGCCGAAGAAGTTGTGGCCCGCGGCGCCCCCGTTCAGCATGCAGTACACCGCGCGGTTCTTCCAGCCGGGATGCGTCCTCGCGAAATCAAGCCAGATCCCCAGGCCGCTCGTCGGATCGATCTCGAGCGCGCCGTTCTTCTCGAGGTAGCGGAACTGTGAGTCCGACGCGTCGTCGTACACCACGACGACCGGTGCCATCCCGGCCGGCACGTCGCTGAAGTCCTTGTCCAGCATCTGCGCCATGGTGATGGGCCGGTAGCCCAGCTTGTACGCCGTCTCGAGATCGGCCCGATAGCTCGCCGCGGTGCGCGAGTACAGGGAGTTCTTGTCGCCGCCGATCACGTGATACTCGAGCACGGGAATCCTGCCCGTGCGATTCGGAGTCGCCCCACCGCCCGCCGAGGCAGCTCCCTGAGCGGACTGCGCGACCACGGGCGCGCTGTCGGCCGCACTCGCCGCGCCGGACGAAGCGGTGCGCGCCGTCCGGGCGCTGTCGGACACGGGGGCTTCGCCCGAGGCGCAGGCAGCGCCGGCGACGAGGAACAATCCAGAGAGACGTCGATCCATTTTCCGGCCTTCGGGGTGACAATGATGAGAAACCGGCACCGAGATGATCTCCTCAGTGCGGGCAGGATGGCGCTCGAACGGTCGAGTTCGCTGAATCGTTCCGCGCCGCGGCCGGAAACCTGCTTCCGCACCAGCCGTACCACTACCCCCAAGACTCCGTCCTCCCTCCGTGCCCGATCTCAAACAGTTCGCCAACGAACGACTCATCAGCTTCCGGCAGCGACTCCACGCGTCGGATGGCCCGCCGCGCGAGTGGATGCGCCGCCGCTGGCGCTCGCTGGCCGGGCTCGGCGTCGCCTGCCTGCTGGTGGTGGCGTTCGACGCCTGGCTGGCGACCTGCGGCTTCGAGGGATGTCCGAGCCGCAGCGAGATCCGAGCCTTCAGGCCTGGCGAAGGCGGACGCATCGTGGACCGCAGCGACCGGTTCCTCGGCCGCATCGCGCTGGTGCGCCGGGTGAATGTGCCGATCACCTCGATTCCATTGCAGGTACGGCAGGCCTTCCTCGCTACCGAGGACCGTCGCTTCTACGAACACAATGGTCTCGACTGGCGCGGGTTCGGTCGCGCCGCGCTGAGCAACGTGCGAGCGGGCGGCGTACGTGAAGGCTTCAGCACCATCACCATGCAGGTGGCGCGCAACTCCTTTCTCGTGAACAAGCGCTACGGTCGGACGCTGCGCCGCAAGTTCATCGAGTTGCGGCTCACCCGCCTCATGGAGGGAGAGCTGAGCAAGGATCAGATCCTCGAGCTCTATCTCAACGTCATCTATCTGGGCAACGGGATGTACGGGGTGGAGGCGGCGAGCCGCGACCTGTTCGGCAAGCACGTGCAGGAGCTGACCGTGAGCGAGGGCGCCATGCTTGCCGCATTGCCCAAGGGGCCCAGCGCCTACACCCCCCGCGATCATTACGAGCGAGGCCTGCGGCGCCGCAATCTCGTCATCTCGCTGATGGAGAAGGCGGGGTATATCACCGCCAGCGCGGCGTCGAACGCACGGAACACGAGACTCCGGATCGCCGAAGACGAATGGCGTCCCGACACCCGGACGGAACCGCTGGCGCTCGACGCGGTGCGGGTGTTCATCGACTCGATTCTGCCCGATGCGCTCAAGGAGGGCGACGTCACCGTGTACACCACGCTCGACCTGGCGGCCCAGCAGTCGGCGGATCGCGCCGTGCTCAAGCACGCGGTGCTCGTGACCCGCGAGACGCAGTACGCGGGCAATCGGGTCACCGACGCGGCGCAGGGGGCGCTCGTGGCGCTCGATCCGCAGACGGGCGACATCCGCGCCCTCGTCGGTGGGCGGCGGAGCAAGCGAGGCTTCAACCGCGCCTTCAACGCGCGCCGGCAACCCGGCTCGGCATTCAAGCCCTTCGTGTACGCGGCCGCACTTCGCGCCGGGATGACTCCCGCCACGCTCGTGGACGACGAGCCCGTGGAGATCACGCAGGGACGCTCGGTGTGGCGGCCGGCCAACTACGACGGCAGCTACATCGGGACGATCTCGCTGACCAAGGCGCTGGCCGTCTCATCGAACGCCGCCGCGGTGCGTGTGAGCCAGACGGTGGGCATCCCCAACGTGATCCAGGCGGCGCGCCGGAACGGCATTGCCAGCCCGCTGTCCACGTATCCCGCCATGGCGCTGGGTGCGGTGGAGGTGACGCCGCTCGAGCTCGTGGCGGCGTATGCCCCGTTTGCGAATGGCGGCCTGCGCGTGACGCCGCGGCTCGTGCGTCGCATCGAGGCGCTGGACGGCACGGTGCTCTGGAGCGCCGAGATCGCTCCGCCCGATACCGTCATGGATCCGCGTGATGCCTATCAGATTACCTCCATGCTGCGCGCCGTCGTGGACAACGGGACGGCGCGTACCGTGCGCGACATGGGCGTGAAGGGCCTCGTCGCCGGAAAGACGGGCACCACCAACAGTGCGACGGACGTCTGGTTCGTGGGCTACACCCCTACCCTGGTGGCGGGCGTCTGGTTCGGCTACGACTCGCCGCGGTCGATCGCGTCGCACGCCTCCGGTGGACGCCTTGCGGCGCCTGCCTGGGCGGAGTTCTACCGGGCCGGGTGGCGAGAGCCGCCCTCTTCGGCACGCGCATGGCAGCCTCCCGCCGGCATGACGATGCGCGTGATCGATCCCAACACGGGTCTGCTCGCCAACGAATGGTGCCCGGTGAAGAAGCGCGAATTCTTCAAGCCCGGCACGGAGCCCGCCCAGATCTGCCATGTCCACACTGAGCCGTACGAAGAGGAGGTCTTCACGCCGGACATGGAAGAGGGACCGGTACCGGAGCCGATCCGCAAGGGAGTGGACGGAATCGGCAAAGTGCTCCGGAAGATCTTTCGCTTCTGAGGGGCTGATGCGGCGGGCGTGGTCCGCGGCGATCTTGCCAAGGATGGGCGCGCCGGTCTAGGTATCATGGCGCGCTTCTCTCCTCATCCCGCCACGCCCTTGTGATCACTCCCCTCACCCCGACCGAAGACTTCGCGCGGCAACTGTCGTACGACGAGCTCCTGGCGTACGTGGACGACGTGGCGCCCGTCGGCGGCTTCGTGCTCTGCTCGGTGCTCTCCGACGCGGGAGAGGTACGCGCTTCGCTGGGGGAGACGCGGAGTGCCTCGCTCCTCCGCGAGCTCGTGCAGCTGGTACGCCGCAATCTGCGCGGTACCGACGCCGTCGCTGTCCGGGATGAGGAGCTGATCATCTTCCTGGACGCGCCGCGGGTCATGGCCGAGCGGGTCGCTCACCGCTTGTTGGGTGCGACCCGGACGCATCTGTTCTCTGGCGGCGCGGCGGACAACCCCATCCAACTCACGCTTTCCATCGGGCTGGTGGTTCCGGGTCCCGACGAGTTGCTGGCCAGCTCCCTGCTCGCCGCGGCACGGGTGGCGCGCGCCGCCGCCGGACGCGACGCGTGTGCCTTCGCCCTCGGCGGCGGCGCGCCGTCGATTGATATCGGGCGGTTCGTGGGGCGGAGCGAGCAGCTCGCGCAGATCACCAACCTGCTCGATGACGCCGTGCGCGGGGTCGGACGCGTCGTGGCCGTGACCGGGGCAGTCGGCGTCGGGACGACCGCGCTGATCCGCGCCCTCGAGCCGGAGGTGCGGCTGCGGGGAGGCTCGCTCGTGACCGCGCAGTGCCGCGAGAGCACGCTGGCGGTTCCCTACGCGCTCTGGTGCGACATCCTGCGCGGTGTGCACCGGCTGGGTATCAAGACCACCCGCCAGTGGCGTGAGCTGGCCTCACTCGATCCGTCGCTCGAGCGCGCCCGCGACGATGCACCGGGAGTGCGCAGCAAGATCCGGCTGCAGGAGGAGTTGGCCGACTATCTGCGCCTCGCGGCGCAGCAGCGTCCGCTGACGCTGCACCTCGAGGAGCTGCAGTGGATCGACGACGCCTCATGGGACGCTCTCGAATATCTGATCCCGCAGCTCGAGAACGACCGGGTGATGATCTGTCTCAGTTTTCGATCCGGCTCCACGCCAGACGACGAATTCGACCGCTGGACGAAGCTCGCGTCACGCGCGCGCCACACCGAGCTGCGACTCTCCCCCCTCACGCGCGACGACGTGAAGCGCTGGCTGGAGGGTGCGCTCCGCGAGGAATCGGTGGGACGTGACCTGCTGGCGTACGTCTATCGCTACAGCGAGGGCAACCCGCTGATCGTCACGCATCTGTTGCGGGACATGGAAGAGAGCGGGCAGCTGACCTACGCGCACGGGGAGTGGCGCTGGACACTCGCCGCGGCGCCAGCGCCTGGTCCCTCGCTGGAACAGCTCATCGAACGACGGTTGAGGCGACTCCCCCGCACGGCGCGCGCGGTCCTCGACGCGGCCGCCGTGCTCGGTCGCGAATGCGACGAGGCCATTCTCGCGAGCATGCTCCGCAAGTCTCCCGAGGAGATTGCGCCGTCGCTCGCGCTGCTCGCGCGTGCAGACCTGCTGACGCCGACCTTCGAGCGCGTCCGTGGCGCCGTGATCTTCACGCACTACGAGCTGGGACGTGTCGCCCGTCTGCTCCTCAACCGGCAGGATCACGCGGAGCTGCACCGGCGCGCCGGAGAAGCCGCATCCGACCAGCCGGATGTGTCACCCATCGAGCTCGCCAACCACTTCGATGCGGCCGGCGCGCTGACCGATGCGCACGTGTTCGCCCTGCGCGGCGCCGACGCCGCAATCCTGGTGTACGAGAACGGGGCAGCGGCGGCGCTGCTCTCGCTCGCCGAGCGCACGGCGCCGTCGGCCGGCGCCACCGCGGAGGTTCGGGTGCGCATGGCATCGCTTGCCGAACTGCTGGGACACCACGCCGAAGCCGAAGCGCATTGCGATCGTGCGATCGAATGGTATCAGTCGCAGGGTGAGCACCGACAGGCGCTGGGCGTGAGTCGCACTCGGGCCATGGTGCGCATGCGCCGCGGACAGCCGGCGAGAGCCCTGCTCGACGAGCTGCTGGCGCTCGATGCGGAAGCGCAACGCGTGGGCGTGCGGCAGGAGCGCGCCGGAATCCTTCTGCTGATCTCGCAGACGCACTGGCGGCTGGGCGACCTGCAGGCGGCGCGCGGCGTAGCAGAGGAGTGTCTTGCGATCGCGGAGCAGGGTGACGACCTGATGCTGCTGTACGATTCCAACATGCGCCTCGCTGTCACTGTCCAGTTGGAGAATCCGGCGAAAGCCCGCGCGCTCTTTCGTCGTGCCCTGGCGCTCTCCGGCGAGCTTCGCGACTACATCCGGCGCGTGCGCGTGCTGAACGACCTCGGCGTGCTGGAGCTCCTGGCGAACAACTGGGACGAGGCGCGCACGGTTCTCGCCGCCGCCGCCGAGGAAGCGCGCGCGGCGGGGTTGATCGAGCTGCGGAGCCGCGCCGTGCTCAACTCCGGCGTGCTCGAGGCACGCGTCGGCGACTACGAGCTGGCGCGGCGACTGCTGAGCGACGCGCTGGAGTCCAGTGCCGTCGCCCAGAACGGGGAGCTGCAGCTGTACGCTACGTACAACCTCGCGCATGTGGAGCGCGACAGGGGACACGCCCGCGAGGCGGGCCAGCTCTACGAGCTGGTGACCGCGCTCGCCGAGCGCATTGGACAGGCGGAGGTACAGGACGGTGCCTGCGCCGGGCTCGCACTCTGCCAGCTGGATGCGGGCGCGATCGAGGAAGCGCGGCGCACGGGGGCCCGCGTCGCTCCATTCCACGCCATCCGCGGCGACTGGTTTCAGGGACGCGAGCTCGGCGAGGCGCTCGGCATTCGCCTCGCCATGCTGGACGGCGACCCCACTGCGGCGCTGGCGCAGTTTCGGCAGGCGATCGCGCTTGCGCATGACAGCGACATGATGGCCGCCGCCTGGCTGACGGCGGAGCTGGCTCATCTGCTGCGAGACTTCGATCCAGTTCTCATCCGGACGGCGCTCACCCAGTATTCCGCGTTGCCCGAGGTGGTAGGGAACCCTCATCTCCGGGCCAAGTTCAGTGTATCGTTACTTGACAGTAATATCCCCTCTTGACCGGTTCATGAGAAAACTATAGTCTTACAGACGCAGAGAGACGAGACCGTGCACGATTCCGCATCTTCCGGGTCGTCGCGCTCGACTTTGTGCCGGGCGATGCGGCCCTCCCAACCTACCGTTCTCGACATGCCGCCGCTTCGGACGAGCATGCCGGAACGCCTACCGCATCACTGCGGAGTCGCGCATGCGTCGTAATTATTGGGTGGTAGTCGCCAACGTTCTCGTCCTGACGGTCGTCGCGGGCTGCCGCGATTCTCTCGTCAGTCCATCGGCGTCGCCGGATGGTGCGGTGGTGTCCATGATGTTGGCGCCCGAGGGCCGGCCCTCGCTCTCGCTCACCGGGTCAGTCGCCGCGTCGGCGTCCGCCAGCTTCACGGTGGGCCGCGCAGGCGGCGTGTTCTACATCGGAAGCCATGCAGTGGTTTTCCCCGCCAACAGCATCTGCGATCCGGCGACGAGCGGGTACGGATCGGCCGCCTGGGATGCGCCGTGCGCGCCGGCCACCCAGCCAATCACGATCACGTCGACCGCGACGGTCGCGAACGGGCGCACGTGGGTGCAGTTCTCTCCCGACCTGCGCTTCGTGCCGTCGAGCAATCCGCGCACTCAGGTGTGGCTGTTCCTGCGCACTCCAGCAGCCGTCGGTGCCACGGGCGACTTGTCGAGCTTCAACATCCTGTACGCCCCGGGCACCAGCGCCACGCTGATCGACGAAGCGGCGTCCAACGCGACGCTTCGCACCTACGTCGATACACGCCTCGGCATCTCGGCGCGTGTCCTGCAGCACTTCTCGGGCTACACGTCGAGCAACGGAAAGGCCTGCGAGCCCTCGCCGGACAATCCGGATTGCATCATCAGGGACGGAATCATACCGTAACGTCTCGGTCCACGCGCCCGCCTTTCGGCGGGCGCGTTTTTTTTGTCCGCGAGCGACATCGCCCTCTTCCGCACTGGTTCTCGCGTCGGTTTCTTTCGCGCGTGAACCCCTCTCCACCTCTGTCGATCCCGCCACGCGCCTCCGATGCGCGACTCGTGCGCGCGACTGCCCTGATCATGCCCGGTCTCGCCGGAGGCGCCGTTGCCGCGGGCGCCCTCGTTGGCCTGCTGCTCGGCATGGGGCGACGCGGGGGCACGCTCTGGCGTCCACTCAATGCGGCGGCGCACACCCTCATCGGCGCGCGTGCCGACGGCGTGTGGGATTTCGCGCCAACTGTGACGCCGGTGGGGTGTGTGGTGGTTATTGCAATGAGCACGGCAGCGGGGGTCGCTGTCGCGCTGCTTTCACCATCACGTCGCTCGTCACGTCTCGTCGCGGCGGCGGCAGGAGTGGCGCTCATCGCGTACCTCCTGCACCTCCACGTCGTCGCACGCACGCCGGGCGGTCTCGCCGCTCTGCTCTCTGTGGGTGAACTGCGGGCGCTCTACCTGTCACTCGCCATCTCGCTCGTGGCTGGTATGCGCTTTGCCTTTTCGCCCTCCGGGCACGCTCGCTCGATCCGTCCGGATCATGTCGAGTCGGCGTGACGCGTGTTCCCGGCCCGCGACATGGCTGTGATCCGCGCGTGACGTGCGGCGGGGAAATTCGATCAGACGAACGCGCTCGCGTAGTGACGGCTCCAGCATTCGCTGCATCTGGCCGATACTCGCATCCGAGCCCGCGCGTCAGTGGAGGCGCGATGGTGGAGCAAGTCACTCTTCAGGAGAGGGAGATGGATATCCTCGTGATGCTCGAGGAAAGCCCCGATCACTCGCCCGTGCTGGCGCATGTGAACTCCGTGCCCGCGCCGCTCATCTCGGAGCAGCCGGCGCGGGACATCGTGACGCTCTACGGCGTACCGAGCGCCGAGCTCCTCGCCCTGGCGCTCGCCGCCGCGGTGGAGTCGCACCGCACGGGTGACGGGCATGACAACCACGACGCCATCCGTCATCTCGGCATCTGGGCCGAGCGAGGCGCGATCGGGGATGCCGCGTGGCGCGACGTCGGGACGGGCCAGCTGGTGACGCGCGATCTGGAGATCCCGCTCGAGATTCTGAACGGCACCGCCACGCAACTGCTCGGCGAATGCGGCCAGCTCATCCGCCGCCTCGTCGCCGGCCTCTCCATGCCGGACTGGCCGGAAGGCGCTCGCCGTGCCATCACGGTGTCGCTGAGCCCGGTCGCCGGGTTGGCCGCGCCGGTGTTCGCGCCGATCGAATCACTGCTCGACCGGCTTCGCGAAGCCGACGGTCTCGCCTACGACTACGAAGGCGACTAGACGATCTTCTCCTTGTCCGAGCCGTGGAGCAACACCGAGGGGCCCGCCTGTGCGGGCCCCTCGCCGCGTTGGACTGACGCGTCGCCTTGACAGCGGCGCGGCAATGTCACATGTCTGAGGCGCCCGCAGGAGGTGGAGCAATGTCCAGGCTCGCCACTCGCCACTCGCCGCCCGGGCGCCCGGGGGGCGAGCGTGTGTTCACAGACGATGACGGCCGCTGCTGGAGCGCCGCGCTCTCGCCGCGCGGTGAACCCGAGGGAGCCCTCGTGTTTCGCTGTCTGAGCGACCCGCGCCAGTCGCAGCGCGCCATCGTCGTGGACCCGCTCGCCCTCCCGGCCGCCGCGGACGACGTGCTGCGACGATGGCTCGGCGCTGCCCCACGCATCGGCACCCTCACGTAGGTCATCGAGGCACTCGCATGCGAGAATATCGGGGATCGGACATCCGCAACATCGCGGTGGTCGGACACGGAGGCAGCGGCAAGACCAGCCTGGTCGATGCGCTCGCCTTCGTGTCCGGCTCCAGTAAACGCCACGGCAGCATCGCCGACGGCACGACCCTCACCGACACGGCGCCCGAAGAGGTGGAGCGCAAATACACGATCAACCTCGGCTGCGCGCATGCCGAGTGGGATGGCGGAAAGATCAACCTGCTGGACACGCCCGGTTTCCTCGACTTTCAGGGCGACGCGGTCGCTGGTCTCGCCGCCGCGGACGGCGCCCTCTGCGTCGTGTCGGCAACGGCGGGCGTGGAAGTGGGCACGGAGCGCATGTTTCGCGAGGCGGTATCCCGCGGCGATCCGGTGTTGTTCGTCGTCACCATGATGGACAAGGAGCACGCCGACTTCGACGCCATCTACCAACAGATCAAGGCGACCCTCACGGCGAAGGTCATTCCGATCGAAGTGCCGGTGGGCGAGGGAGCGAGCTTTCACGGTATCGTCAATCTCTTCGACAGGAAGGCACACGTCTACTCCAGAGCGGCGAAGAGTGGTGCCTACGCGGAGACGGACGTTCCCGCCGAGGTACAGCCGCAGTTCGACCGCTACTACGCCGAGCTGATCGAGACGATCGCCGCGACGGACGACGGACTGCTGGAGCGCTATCTCGACGGCGGCGAGATCTCTCGCGACGAGGCGATCGGCGCGATGAAGAACGCGATGAAGCGGATGGAGCTGTTTCCGCTCTTCTGCGTCTCCTCCACCCTCAACTACGGAACCCGGGCCGTGCTGTCGACGATCGTCGACCTCATGCCGAGCGCCTACGAGATGGAGGAGATCCACGCATTCAAGGGCGCCGAGGGAGACCACACGGTGGAGATCCATGCCGACGACGACGCTCCCCTGGCCGCCCTCGTGTTCAAGACGCAGAGCGAGCCGCACGTCGGCGAGGTGAGCATCTTCCGCATCCTGTCCGGCAGCGTGCGCTCCGGCGACGAGGTGTACAACGCGACGCGCGACGTCACCGAGAAGTTGAACCATCTCGCCATCACGCAGGGTCGCGAGCGCCACGAGGTGGCCGTTCTCCACGCTGGCGACATCGGCTGTGTGGCCAAGCTGCGCAACACGCACACGAACGATACGCTCTCCACGCGGGCGCATCCGGTGCGGCTGCCGCAGATCCGCTTTCCCGATGCCCTCGTGCAGATGGCGATCCATGCCCTCAACCGTGCCGACGAGGAGAAGCTCCAGTCGGGATTGCACCGCCTGCACGACGAGGATCCCAGCTTCGAGACCCATTGGAACCCGGAGACGCACGAAACGATCGTGGCGGGCATGGGCGAACGGCATCTCGAGGTGGTGCTCGCCAAGCTGAAGCGGAAATTCGGCGTGACGGCGGAACTCCGGAAACCGAAGATCGCTTATCGCGAGACGATCCGGCTGCGCGCCGAGGGCCAGGGGCGGCACAAGAAGCAGTCGGGCGGGCGTGGGCAGTTCGGCGACTGCTGGGTGCGCATTGCGCCCACGCCGCGGGGCGAAGGAATCCGCTTCGACGACTGCATCGTGGGCGGCGCGATCCCCAGCAAGTTCATCCCCGCGGTGGAGAAGGGCATTCACGAGGCAGCCGAGCGGGGCGTCCTGGCCGGTTTTCCGCTCGTCGACTTTCAGGTGGAGCTCTATGACGGCTCGTACCACTCCGTCGATTCCAACGAGATGTCGTTCAAGATGGCCGGGATCCAGGCGTTCAAGTCGGTCGCGCCCCGGTGCAAGCCGGTGCTGCTGGAGCCGCTCGATGAAGTGGAGATCGTGGCACCCGATGAATCGCTCGGCGACGTGCTGGGCGATCTCTCGTCGCGTCGCGGTCACATCCTGGGCACGGAAACGACCACGGACTCGCCCGGCACGCTGGTGCGCGCCGTCGTGCCGCAATCCGAGCTGCATCTCTACGCGAGTGCGCTGCAGTCGATGACGCACGGGCGTGCGAGCTTTCGCCGCCACTTCAAGGGCTACGAGGAGATGCCCAACGACGCCGCGCAGCGGGTCGTCGAGGAGCATGCGAAGGAGATGGCGATGGAATGAACGTGCGTCGTACGTCGCCTGGTGCAGCGGTCGGCGGTATATTGTACCTACGCTGCCACAGGGTTTCACGCACGATGATTCACCCGACGTGACGGAAGACGATACCCAGCACCGCAGCGCGCCAGCAGGCGAGACGGACTTTCCCCAGGGATGGTGCGACGTGGTGGGCCAGGGCCGCATGGGCGCGGCGCTCGCCGCCGCGCTCGCGGACGCCGGGGTGACGGTACGAGGGCCACACGGCCGCGGCGCCGCGGCTCGTGGTGCCGCGCTCGTCGTGCTCTGCGTGCCGGAGCGCGAGATCGGCGCCGCGAGCGCGGCGATCGCCGCGGGCCCGCTCGTCGGGCACGTGAGCGCGTCGGCGGATCTTGCGCTGCTCGCCCCACACGAGCGATTCAGCATGCATCCGCTGCTCAGCGTGGTCGGCGCCGGCGCGTCGTTCGTCGGCGCGACCTGCGCCATCGAGGGCAGCTCGCCGCGCGCCGTCGCCATCGCCGGCGCCCTCGCCACCCGGCTCGGCATGCACCCCTGCACGATCTCGACGGACCAGCGCGCGCTGTACCATGCCGCAGCCTCGGCGGCGTCCAACTTTCTCGTCACCGTCGAGGGGCTGGCCGAGCGGCTTGCCGGGCGCGTCGGGCTCGGACGCGCCGCGCTGGCGCCGCTGGTACGAGGCGCCGTGGACAATTGGGCGGCGCTCGGCGCGCGCGAGGCCCTCACGGGCCCGATCGCTCGCGGCGACGCGCTCACGGTGCGCCGCCAGCGAGAGGCCGTGGCGGCCGCCGCGCCGGAGTTACTCCCGCTATGGGACGCCCTCACGCTGGCGACGCACGACCTCGCCGCCGGTCCGGCGCCGCCGCGCTCATGATCGTCGTTCGCACCGTGGCCGAGCTACGGCTCGCCGTCGCCAGCGCGAAGACGGATGGCGCGCGCGTGGGCCTCGTCCCCACCATGGGCGCGTTTCACGACGGACATGTCTCGCTCATGCGTCGTGCGGGCGAATGCTGCGGCCTCGTCGTGGTGTCGCTGTTCGTGAACCCCGCGCAGTTCAACGAGCCGAGCGACCTCGATCGCTATCCGCGCGACGAGACGCGCGACCGCGCCATGGCGGAGGACGCCGGTGCGCACGTCCTGTTCGCGCCGGCGGTGGGCGAGGTGTACCCACCCGGTTTCGCGACGACCGTGGAGGTGTCCGGAGTATCCGAGCCCCTGGAGGGCATCGTGCGCGGGCCGGCCCACTTTCGCGGAGTGGCGACGGTCGTCGCCAAGCTGCTGGCGATGGTGCAACCCGACGACGCGTTCTTCGGGCAGAAGGACGCGCAGCAGGCACTGCTGCTGCGCCGCATGGTGCGAGACCTGAACTTCCCCGTGCGCGTGGAAATCTGCCCGACGGTGCGCGAGGCCGATGGCCTGGCGATGTCGAGCCGGAACGCGCTGCTCGACGCCGGCGCGCGCCAGCGCGCCCCGGCACTCTACGCGGCGCTGCGCGCCGTGGCGCACGCGGTGGCGCGCGGCGAGCGCGATGCCGAGCGCGCACTCGGCGCGGGACGGGCCGTGCTCGACGCGTCGGGAGTGTCGTGCGAGTACTTCGCCGCCGTGAGCACCGAGACGCTCGCGCCGGTAACCACCATCGCGGACGAGACGCTCGTGGTGCTGGCCGCGCGGTTCGGCGCCGTGCGCCTGCTCGACAACGTCCTGCTGTCTCCCGCCGCCATCGCCGCGTGACGAAGACGGTCCACACTGCGGCGCTCGCTCGCCTCGCCGGCACCTATGCGCGTGGTGAGCCGATCGTGATGCTCACGGCGTACGACTATCCATCGGGCCGGGTCGCCGACTCGTCCGGCGTGGACGCGGTGCTCGTGGGAGATTCCGCGGCGATGACGGTGCTGGGCTATGCGTCCACCAGGGAGATCTCTCTCGACGAGTTGCTGGTGCTCACGCGAGCGGTGCGCCGCGCCGTGACGCGCGCACCGGTCATCGGGGACCTGCCGTACGGAACGTACGAGCACAGCGACGAGGAGGCGTTGGCCACGGCGCGACGATTCGCGGATGAGGCCGGGTGTGACGCGGTCAAGCTCGAAGGGGCAGGGGCGATGCTCCCTCGCGTTCGCACGATCGTGGCAGCGGGGATACCAGTGGTGGGTCACGTGGGGCTGCTTCCGCAGGCGGTGCTCACCGCCGATGGCTACCGTGCGAAGGGACGCGACGTGGAGCAGGCGCTGGCGATCGTCGCCGATGCCGAGGCACTGGCGGCCGCCGGCTGCGTGGCGATCGTGGTGGAGGCGGTGCCGGCGGCGTTGGGTGCAATCCTGGCGACCCGCGTGCGCATTCCCGTCATCGGGATCGGGGCTGGCGCGCAGACCGACGGCCAGGTGCTCGTCTACCATGACCTGCTCGGACTCGGCGAGGGACGGCTGCCGAGATTCGTGCGCCAGTATGCCCAGGGGCGCGACACGATGGTGGACGGAGTGACGCGCTGGGCCGCCGACGTACGCGCGCGACGCTATCCCGTGGAATCCGAGAGCTACGGCATGGCGCCGGAGACCCTCGCGGCGATCCGCAGCAAGCTGTCGTAGCGCGGCGAGCCGTCACCCGCTCGCCGTATTGCGCCTCCGCGCCGCCCGCTTCGTCTTGGCCGCCTTGCCGGCTTCGATGGGAACGACGCCGTTCGCCTGGGCGGCAATGGCGGGCTCGCTGGCGGGCACCGGCCCGCGGGGCTGCTTGTAGACGAAGCGCTTTCCCTCGTAATTGCGGAACACCACCTCGTCCTCGGTGATCTCCTCCACGTACTCGGGAAGGAGGGGGACCTTGCCGCCGCCACCCGGCGCATCGATGACGAACTGCGGTACGGCGAGGCCCGACGTCCACCCGCGGAGGGCCTGAATGATCTCCAGCCCCTTCTGCACCGTCGTGCGGAAGTGCTCGCCGCCCGCGACCTGGTCGGCCATGTAGATGTAGTACGGACGCACCCGCGCCTTCAGCAGCTCGTGCATCAGCTTCATCATCACGTGTGGGTCGTCGTTCACCCCTTTCAGCAGCACGGTCTGGCAGCCGAGCGAGATGCCGGCGCGAGAGAGCCGGTCGAGCGCGGCCACCGCGGCCGGCGTGAGCTCGCTCGGATGATTGAAGTGGGTGTTCATGTAGATCGGATGATACTTCTGCACCATCTCGCAGAACTCCGGCGTCACGCGCTCGGGCAGGTGCGAGGTGATGCGGCTACCGAGCCGGATGATCTCGATATGCGGTATGGCGCGGAGCCGCTGGAAGATGTACTCCAGCCGCTGGTCGCTCAGCATCATCGGATCGCCCCCCGAGAGGATGACGTCCCGGATCTCGGTGTGGCGGGCGAGATACTCGAAGGCCGATTCGTACTCCTTGAGCGAGATCTTCTCCGGATCGCCGACCTTGCGGCGGCGCGTGCAGAACCGGCAGTAGCTCGCGCAGACGGGGCTCACGAGGAAGAGCGCGCGGTCTGGATAGCGGTGGGTGATGTTCGGTACCGGCGAGTCGCCGTCCTCATCCAGCGAGTCGATCACGCCGTCGACGATCTCCAGCTCCTGAACGCTCGGAATGAACTGGTTCCAGTTCGCGTCGCCCACCTCCCGGATCTGCGCGAGGGATTCGCGGGTAATGCGCATCTGGAAGTTGTCGTAGGCGGGACGCAGCGCCTCGATGTCGATCTCCTGCTCGGCGGCGTCCTCCCCGAACCGCTCGGCGACGTACGACCGCAGCTCCTCGAGAGTGCTGATGCTGTCGTCGCGCAGGATCTTCTGCCAATCACTCATCGCGTCGCTCGGCCTGTGAGTCGTGTGGTGAGCATGATCCGGTCATCCGCCGGGGCGTAGAAGTCGCGCACGCGCGCCGCCTCCACATAACCATTGCGTGCGTAGAACTCACGGGCCGGCGCGTAGTCCGGGCGGGACGACGTCTCGACGAGCACGAGCCGTCCTCCCTGCTCCGCGACGAGCGTCTCCACGCGATGCAACAAGCACCGTCCGATGCCGCCGCCCTGCGCGGCCGGGTCCACGGCGAGCCAGTACATGTCGAACGTCCCCTCGGTGCTCGGCGTCGGGCCGGCGCAGGCATATCCGGTGAGCCGTCCCGCCTCATCGTACGCGCCCACGAAGTCATAATCGCACAACGCATCGTCCACGCCAGCGAGGCCGTCGCCGGCGTCGCACCACTCGTCGAACATGTCCAGCGCGACATCCACTTCGTCCGCCGAGAACGCGACGGAGGCGCGGAGAAGCTCGACGAGGCGGGGGCGGTCCGGTCGGCACATGCGGTCCAGTCTCGTCATCGCGGTCTATGCCTCGCCCGCGGCGAAGAAATCCGGCTCGACATCCCGGGCGGTCACGCCCGACAGCCGCTGGGCCATCGCCCACTCGTTGGCCGCGGCCACCCCGGTGCGGGCACGCTGCAGGCCGAGCTCGCAGACGCGGCGCACGAGCGCCCCGTACTCGATGCCGGCGACGCGAGCCATGCGCGCGAGGCCGGCGTCTGGCGAGATGTCGGGGTTGGCGTTGACCTCGAGGATCCAGGGACGCCCGCGCTCGTCGATGCGCATGTCCACTCGGCCGTAGCCGGCGCCGCCGACGAGGCGCCAGCTCGCGACGGCAATGCGGCGCAGCTGCAGTGCCACGCCGGCCGGCAGGCGCGCCGGACAGCGGGCTGCCGATCCCAGGTCCTCGTCGCTCCCATCTTCCCACTTGGACCGGTAGGTCACGATACGCCACATCCCCTTGGGCATGCGGCCGAAATCGATCTCGGCAATGGGCAGGACCGTCTCGCCGAGAAGGCCGACGTTCACCTCGCGTCCCTCGATGTATCGCTGCACGAGCACCTCGTCCCACCGCTCGAGCATCGCCCCGACGCGCTCGGTGAGGGCGCGTGTGGTGCGAACGACGGAACGCTGTTCAACGCCGATCGACGCGTCCTCGGCGGCGGGCTTGCAGATGGCCGGAAAGCCGACCGAGGGAATCGCGCCGCCGCGGCGCACGAGGGCGAAGCGCGGCACGGGAAGCCCGCATCGGTCCAGTGCCGCGTTCACGATGTGCTTGCGCAACGAGAGGGAGGTCGCCCAGCTGGAGCTGCCGGTGAAGGGGAGGCCGAGCAGCTCCAGCGCCGAGATCACCGCCGGCTCGCAGGCCGCCACTCCGTCGATCGACTCGCACAGGTTGAAGACGAGATCCACCGGCGCGCGCCGCAGGTCCTCCACCCATCTCGCGTCAGGGTACACCGGGATGCGGACGATCTCGTTGCCCTCGGCAGCGAGACAGGCCGTCACGCTGTCCACGGTGCCTAGGATGGCCTGGTCCGGCGCGGCGGCGAAGGCGCTCGCGCCGTCGAAGAGCACGGCGACCTTCACGCGCGCCCTCTGCCGAGGCGCACGCCCTGACGCTCCGCGGCCGCGGCGAGGCAGGCACCGATCAGTGCGTCGTAGTCCATCCCGGCGGCGCGTGCCGCCTTGGGAAGGCAGGAGTTGTCGGCGGGGTCGGGGAGGATACCGGGCAGGGGATTCACTTCCACGATGTTCGCGCGTCCCGCCGCGTCCAGGCGGACGTCCACCCGCGCCCAGTCGCGACAGCCGAGCGCGTGGTAGGTGTCGAGCACCACGGACTCGATCTCGTGACGGAGCGCATCGCTCACGGATGCCGGGCAGCTGAAGATGTCGAGCGGCGCCTCGGCCGTGTCCCACACCCATTTGGCTTCGAAACCGTAGATGGGCAGCGAGCCGGCCGGTAGCGCGTCAAAGTCCAGCCCCACGAGCGGCAAAACGCGCGCGGACGCACCATTGCCCAGCACCCCGCAGGTGAACTCCGCGCCGGTCAGGAAGCTCTCGACGAGCACCGGCTGGTCGAACGCCGCAAGGAGCGACTGCACGACGCGCTGCAGCTCGGAAGGCGAGGAGACGAGGTTGCGCTCGGTGATTCCCTTGGATGATCCCTCGTGCACCGGCTTGACGAAGAGGGGGAAGGGCCCGAGAGCGAGGCCGGCGTCGAGGTCGCGCGGCGACCGCACGAGCGCCCAGTCCGCAGTCGGAATACCGCTTGCCCGCAACGCGTCCTTGGCGCGCGCCTTGTGAAGGCACAGCCCGAGCGTGAACGGATCGCTTCCCGAGTACGGGATGCCATAGAACTCGCAGATCGCGGGCACGTGCGACTCGCGATTGGGGCCGTGCAGTCCCTCGGCGATGTTGAAGACGATGTCGGGCCGCTCCTCGCGGAGCCGCTGCGGGAAGTCGTCGGTGGCCTCGAGGCGAATCACGGTGCCGTACCGGCCCAGCGCGTGGGACACCGCGTCGATCGTTGCCGGTGAATCCCACTCGGCGTACTCGTCGACGACGGCGGCGGCGCGCGGAACAGTGAGGGTGGCCGTCGCGCTTCCAGGTCCGGGCGGCTCCTCATCGGCGCACGCCTCGCCGGAGCCGGGTGCGGGTATGTCGGGCTTCAGATTGTACGCGAAACCGATGCGCGTCATCCCGTTCCTGCTGTGGGTGCTCGCGTCGCGATGCGACGTCGCGCGAAGATAGGGGCGCGGAAATTCTGACGCAATGCAAGAACGAAAAACGGTGCGCTACACCTTGTGGTAACCGATCCTGGCCGCTTCGCGCCGATCCTCGGCCGGATAGATATCGAAGTCGGAGAAGAAGGCGGGCGCCTCCTGCTGCAGCACGCGGAGGATGACGATGGCCGCGCGGCGAATCTCCAGCTCGGCCGCTTCGCTCGACCGCAGCTCCAGCATGGTGCGCCAGGCGCGCGCGTTCCCCGTGACGACGATCTTGGTCTCGGTGGAGTTGGGCAGCACCCCGCGCGCCGCCTCGCGCGCCATCTTGCGGCGATGGACCTTGTCGGCCACCCAGCCGTAGCGCTCCATCAGCTGACCCACGAGCGCCACATAGGCGTCCTGTGCGGCGTCGATCTGCCGTCGCCAGGTGTCCTCGAGCTGCTCGTCGCCGATCATGGCGGGCGGCACGACGAAACACGCCGTACTCTCGTCCACGTACCGCTGCGACAGCTGGGAGTACGCGAAGCCGGCTCGGTGCCGCACGAGTTCGTGCGTGAGCGAGCGGCTCACCCCCTCGAGGAGCAGCGAGTAATTGGCGTGCTCCAGCACACTGCCGTGGCCCTGCTTCTTGATATTCTCCAGATAATCCCGAGTCGCCCGTCCGGCCGGATTGTGCTGGCTCATGTAGCAGAGCCGGCCAGCGAACTCCGCCAACCGCTCCCCGTCGGTGCTCTCGCCCATCCACTGCACGCCGAGGTGGTCTGGCGTGGCGAAGGCCGGTCGCGAGAGCACGGTGACCTGTGGCTCGTAGTAGAACCGCTGGGCAGAGCGAATGGCGGCGGAAGCGGGACCGGCTGCGGTCATGATCGACGGAGAGGGATGTCGTGGAGGAAGCGGAGGCCGACGGGGAAAGCTAGGCATCGCCCGGCGATGCGTCGAGCCGTGGCTCATTCACCGAGCATGTCGAGGCGAAATGAGGCGTACGCGCGATCACGCTCGACGCGCTCGAGCGCGCGCCGCGAGTCGGGATGGAGCGCAGGGAGCGCCGGGTCGTACTTCACTCGTCCGATCGGGTCCGTGCCCGGGCGAGCCATCTTCGCGCCAGGATTGAGCAGTCCAAGCGGATCGAAGGCATGCTTCACCGCCGCGAACCGCGCCAGCGCCGCGCCGCTCCATACCTGGCCGAGCAGCGGAGCGCGAAGGCGGCCGTCTCCGTGCTCGCCAGACAGCGTTCCACCGAGGCTGGCCACGAGCGCTGTCACCTCGGCGAGGAGCGCGGCGACGCGGCTGCGCCACTCGGGAGCGCGCAGATCGACGAGCGGGTTCACGTGCACGTGCGCGTCGCCCGCGTGACCAAAGATCACCCCGCGCATCTCCTGTCTGGCGAGCGCGGCGCGGACGCCGCGCACATACTCGGCGAGCCGCGCCGGAGGGACGCACCCGTCCTCGATGAACTGCATGGATCTGAGCGCCGGATCGAGTCGGCTGAGGATCGGACTCGCCGCGTGGCGCAGCTCCCACAGCGTCCGCTCCGCGGTGGCGTCGAGGGCGAGGACGACGTCCGTGGCGCCGGCATCGCGAAACCGTTGCGCCAGGGAGGCAGCGAGCCGCGAGCACGTCTCCCTATCGTCGCCCTCGACTTCCGCCAAAAGCACCGCCTCGGTATCCAGGTCCACGGGCACCCGTGCGCCGCCGCCGCGGGCGACGTCGAGGAAGGTGCGGTCGAGCAGTTCGCACGCAGTGGCTTGCGCGGCGAGCGCCAGCCCCGCGGCGCGCACCGCGCTCTCGAGCGTGGAGAAGGCGCCGAGCACACTCGCCGAGGCGGCGAAGCGCGGGCAGAGGCGCAGCTCCACGCCCACGATGAGGGCGAGCGTGCCCTCCGAGCCGACGAGCAGATCGACGAGGTCACCAGATGCCGCGTACGCCGCGAGCCCGTATCCCGAGCTCTCCTTCCGCACGCCGGGATGCACCGACGGCTGGTCGCCTTCATCGGCGACGAGCTGCCGGGCGAGCTGGAGGACGCGGCGCACGGGCTCCACGTCCGGCGCAGGCGCGCCGCGCCGCAGCTCGGCGCGCGAGCCGTCGGTGAAGACGCAGTCGAGCGCTTCCACCCAGTGCCGCGTGGCTCCGTGCCGCATGGAATGCGCGCCGGCCGAATTCGTGGCCGCCATCCCTCCCACGGTGCAGTACGCGCCGCTGGACGGATCGACCGGAAACTGCAGGCCGACCGCACGTGCCGCGGCGTCCACGTCGTCTCGGAGCGCGCCGGGCCCGCAGCGCACGCGGCGCGCCGTCGCATCGATGTCGCCGATCGCGACGAGCCGGCTGAGGTCCACCACCACACCATCGCCAATGGCGCCGCCGGCCATGCTGCTGCCCGACCCGCGCGGCACGAGCGGGCTTCCGGTGGCCACCGCCCAGCGCACGAGGGACACCACGTCGTTTGCGTCGACCGGAACGGCGATGGCCCGCGGCAGGATCTGCGCGATGCCGGCCGCCTCGCTGTAGACTCCTCGCGCCGCCTCGTCCTCTCGGAAGATGCCGCGAAAGGCAGGAGGAGCGGAGAGCGCAGGCATTACGGGACGCGGGGACGCGGGGGTATCTTCCGGCTGTGCCGAGAAGTGTAATGCCGGGAGCCGGCGAGCCAATGGACCGCCCCGCGCGCCACGACTCGCGCGTCGCCGAGGCCGAGCGATTCGGCCGCGAGATCCTGCCCGCGGTATCGCGCACCTTCTCGCTGAGTATCCGGATGCTTCCCGGGACGCTGGGCCGTGCCGTGCTCGCTGCCTATCTGCTCTGTCGCATCGCCGACACGCTGGAGGACGAGCCCGTGCTCCCCGCCGAGGCCAAGGCGGTGCTGCTCGACGAGCTGCTGCGCTGCTTCGACGAGCCATCGGCCGCGGACGAGTTCCCGTCGCTCGTCGCGCGGCTTGACGGAGACGCCGCACACGTGCGGCTCGCGCAGCACACGGACCTCGTCTTCGTGCTCTTCCGGGCGCTTCCCACCGGCTCGCGCATTCACGTGCGCCGGTGGGTGAGTGAGATGATCGCTGGCATGCGAAAGTTCGTCCTGCTCTACCCTCACGGCATCCGCATTCAGAGTCTCGCCGAGTACAAGGAGTACTGCTACTACGTGGCGGGAACGGTAGGGTACCTGCTCACCGATCTCTGGCACGAGCACGCGCCGAGCATCGGCGACCGCCGCTATCGCGTGTTGCGCGAGCGGTGCCGCGCGTTTGCCGAAGCGCTGCAGACGGTCAACATCCTCAAGGACGTAGCGACCGACGCGGAGCAGGAGAATTCCATCTACGTGCCCGAGGAGCTGCTGCGTCAACACGGCAGCAGCCATGCAACCATCCTGGCGCCCGACCGCGTGCACGGCACGCGCGAGGCCCTCGCGACGCTGGTGAATCTCGCCTGGCAAGATCTGGAGGGCGCGCGCAGCTATCTGCTCCTCATTCCTCGGCGCGCCGTGCCCATTCGGCTCTTTTGCGTGCTGCCCCTGCTGTTCGCCTACGCCACGCTGCGCGATCTCACCGGTGCCCCCAACGCCCTCGCCAGGCGCGAGGTCGTCAAGATCTCGCGCCGCGAAGTGAAGTCGCTCACGCTCATCGGCTTTCTCGTCATCATGAGCAACCGCGGGCTGGGCTGGCTCGCCGACCGCGCGATGCGGCGCCCGTTCGTGCTCACCGGCGTCCGCTAGGCGACGAAGGCACCGCACAGGTGCACGCCGGCCTCAGCGGCGATGGCCAGCCGCCGCGGCGAGCATGCTGAGCAGCGACGGCGCCCGCCCCGCCTCGCCGCGCTCCAGCCGGTCGAGCACCTGCTCCAGCGCAATCTGCGCACGCTGCATGGTCCGCTGGTGCGACGCCCGAGTGGCGGCGAATCCCACCGGCACCAGCACGGCCACGGGAGCGGCAATCGCGAACACGGGAAAGCTCAGCACCGCCACCACTCCGCCTACCAGTACGCCCGCCGCGCCCAGTGCCGTGACCTCCTGGGCCATCAGCGTGCGGTATCCCTCGAGCCGCGCGTCGAGACGGACCACCACGCGGGCACCATCGACGGCGATGGCCGTCGCCGACACGTCGGAGGCGCGCGTGAGGGCGAATCCCTTGCCGGTCACCGTGCGCCGCAGTGCGCTCATGACGCCGCGCTGTGCCTCCCACACGATCCGCTCGGCGGCGAAGTACCGCTGCGGCGCGAGACATTCCTGCCGTTGCATCCAGTCATCGAGCGCCTTCAGTACCTGCGGCGGCGTGCCGTGCACCGTGCGTTGCGCGCTGGCGGTGGACGCACCGTACAGGCGCGCCAGCATGCCTCCCTCGGGGGGCAGCGCCACGCGCGTGCGCTCCTCGGCCAGCGCCTGACGCAGGTTGACCGGATCGAGACCCACCTCCTTGGCCAGTGCCATGAGCTGGACCTCACTCAGCTGGCCATCGGAATCACCGGACGTCGAGGCCTGCAGCTCCAGCGCGCGCGCGAGAACGCGGTCGACCGCGGCGCGCTGAAGGCCCTGCGGGACGGGTGGAGTGGGAGCGTCGGGCATGGTGAAAGGTAACCCGCGCCGGCCGAGCTAGATCCCGCCCAGAATCCCCTCGAACTGCTTGATCAGCGCATCCGCCACACCCGCCGGCAGCGCGTATGCCGCGACGAATGCGGCGCGCGGCTCGTTCGGCGCGTTCCGTCCGGCCATCTGCAGGTAGTAGCGCATGTACCCCGGCACCGCCGCCGGGATGGTCCGTTCCAGGAGCAGCGCGCCGGCGCGCACCGCCGCCGACTGCTCGAAGCGCGACGTGACGCCATTCCGACGGTCGGCCGGCGTGGTGTTGTCCTCGATCGCCGAGGCGGCCACGGCGCCGGCGATCTCGTGCACGGTGACGTACAGCACCTGATCCGCCTCGCTCGGCGCGTCGGGAAGCGTGACGGCGACGGCATTCTGCGACTTGCCGAAGTGAATCGTGCGTCCCTCGCCGCCCAGGGGCAGTGAGAGATAGAGCTCGCCGTTCTGCTGCTGCGTGTTGTTCAAAAAGCGCTGGAGAGCGGGCCGCCATTGCCGTTGCCAGAGCGAGTCGGTCCGCGACACCACCGCGCCGCGCGCTCGCTGTTCGTCTTTCCAGTACTGGTCATAGAAGCGGATGCGCTCGTCCTCCACCGACTCGGCGAACAGACGAAGCCATTCCCTGTCTGCCGCCGAGGATGCCACACTGGCAAGAAGCGCGAAGTAGGCGCGGGTGGCCGGGTCGTTGGACGCACCCGGGTTCCCTCCTGAGCGGGCGAAGAGTTCGATCGCCTGCCGCATCTGGTCCCACGACTCGAAGTAGAGCGGCAGAAACTGGCCGCTCGTCGCGAGCGACGGCTGCAGCACGAGTCGCTCGCCCAGGCGCGCCCGGTTGCCATCGAACGCGCTGGAGACTCCCCGCTGCCGGCGCAACGCGAGGAGCCGGTCGCGGTAGCCGCGGCGGAAATAGGGCACGAGCGTGGTGTCGGGAGTGAGCAGCGCATATGCGTGCAGCCAGAGATCCACATGCTGGCGAGTGCGCGTGGGCCATGCGGCCGACGTCAGCGGTGCAGGTCCGCCCTGGGCCGTGGACGTCGGTATGCCTGCGGACGGACTGGGTCCCGGCCTCGGCGACGGCGAGGGGGAGGCACCCGCGCAGGCGGCGAGCGCCAGGGCGACCAGAGCAAGCGACCCGCGCATGGCGGAGCGCGCCGGCCGAGTCACGGCGAACGAGGAACGGGATGTCGACGAAGTCATGGTAGCTCGACCCGGTTGCAGGAAAGGTTTCTTTCACCACCAGTAGCAAGCGCTGCGCCCGTTGTCATCCTGTCTTCCTGTTCTTCCTGTCGCTAATGCTTCTCCGCCGACCTCCCGCACGTCACGCAGAACTTCCACCCGTGCTCCAGCTCGCCGCCGCAGGCAGGGCAATGCACCACCGTGAGATCCTGGCCGCAGTGGGGACAGAAGCTGATGTGCCGCCCGGCCGGAAGATCGCCCTTGCAGTACGGACAGTCCTCGCCAGTCGGCGCGATGGTGATGGGACGCGCGGCGCGGCGAGCGCCCGGCTCCGTCGGCGGCGCGATCAAGTCCTGCCCACCCGCCGCGGGCATCGCGATGGCTGAAGGACGAGCGACCGGCCTGACCGGGGCCGGTGCGGATATTCGCGGCATCGGCGCGGTCGCCGAGGTGACGGTGATCGACGGTGAGGAGGCGGGCGGCGTGGGCTCGCGCGCCGACAATGCCGACGGCACGACGGGCTGGGAGCCGGTGGGACGTCCTTCCGTCTCCAGCAATCGCAGCGGCTCGGGCGCAAGCGCCACGCGAGAGGACGCGAATTCCCGAATCACCTCGGGATCGGGATTCGTGGACGACAGCTCGACAGCGAGCCGGTCGCGCACACGATCGTCCACCACGAGAAATCCCCGCGCTCCCGAGAGCAGCTCCAGCAGGGCCATCTCGTAGTCCTGATTCGTCTCGAGTCCGAGTTCCCGCCGATGGAGACGGTACGGCAGTACCGTCTGATACAGCTCGCCCACCTCAAAGGGCTGGGTGAGGAAGGGGGAGAAATTCGCCCGGATCGTCCGCACCAGATGGCGGTACATGCGCTCGACGTCGTCCATCACTGCTCCCGCCGCGCTCACGCGGCACGTCCCGCCCGTGGATCGCCGACTCAGCCAAGCCGGCGCTGCTCGTCTGCTGACTCACCCACGCCGTCACGCGTACGACGACGGTTTCGCCGGCGGCAAGGGCCGGGCCGGCGTGAACGGCCGGTGCGAGGGAAAGGGCATCGGCTCGACCGTGACCCGCTTGCGCGTGCGCTGCACCGCCATCCACGCGTCGAACTCCGACGTGCGAGCGCCGTCGGACGACGTCTGCTCCCGCGCGGCGGCCACCGCGAGATCGTTGGCATACTCGTTCTGCGGATGGCCGGCGTGTCCCTTCACCCACTGCCACTGCACGCGATGCGCCGTGGCTGCCTCCACGAGCGTCTGCCAGAGGGCGAGGTTCTCGATCGCGCCACCAGTGCGCCGCCAACCGCGTCCGGCCCAGCCGTGCACCCACTCCGTCATCCCCTTCACGAGATACTGCGAGTCGCTCGTGAAGAGCACGCGGAATCGTCCGCCCTTGCGCGAGATCACGCGGAATGCTTCGATCGCACTGTGCAGCGCCATGCGGTTGTTCGTCGTTCCCGGCTCGGAGATCCAGTAGTCCCAGCGAGTGATCCGCTCCGTGGCCACGCTGAGGTGCTCGATCACGCCGGCTGCGCCACCTGGATTGTCGCCCTCGCGGCCGTTGCCCAGGCAGGACTCGTCCGCGTAGATCGCCACGAGCGGAAGCTCGCCGGAGTCCACCACGTCGGTCATCCCACCACCTCGATCCCATCGAGCTCGTCGAGATACAAGGTCAGCTTGTCCCCCGTGGTGGGATGATGTGCCTCCAGCGCCTCGCGACCTCCGGTCACGCGGAGCCGGTCCACGACGACCATGAACTCGGTACCACGCCGCCACACGGACAAACGGCGGCGATCCATGATCGCCCGTTCCAGCGCGTCGTACTGCGCGGCGTTCAGTTGCGTGACCCTGGGGCGGTGGACCATGGAGAGCGCTGAATTATTGTCCTGCGGTGACGCAGCTCAGCTGCACCAGTGCCGGGCGAACGCGGTCATGACGACCGTCGCGCGATCGATCTCGTCGAGTGGAATGTACTCCTCGGCGGCATGCGCGAGTGCGATGTCGCCTGGACCAAAGCACACGGCGGGAATTCCCGCTTCGTTCAGGAGCGCGGCATCCGTCCAGGCCGACATCCCGGCGATCGACACGTCCTCGCCGCAGGATCGCAGCGAGTCGGCCAGCCCGATCACCAGCGGCGCGTCGACGTGCACGTCGCTCGGGCCCTGGGTCACGAGGAGTCGAACGTCGGCGGCAAAGGTCGGGCGACGTGCGCGCACCGCGGCGCAGGCTCGCTCCACTTCCTGCATCACCGCGTCGGGCGACTCACCCGGAATGGTACGACGCTCGAGCTTGAGCAGGCACCGGTCGGGATACGTGGACATTCCGATGCCCCCCTCGATGAGCGACGCGTGCAGTGAGCCGCGCCCGAGCAGGGCATGGGTGCGCCGCGGCAGCTCCTCGGCATCCACGCGGTCCAGCTCGGCGAGCAGCAGCCCGGTGTGACGAATCGCGTCCACGCCGATATCCCACCGGCTGCCATGCGCCGCGCGGCCGGCGACTTCCACCTCCAGCCACACGAAACCGCGGTGCGCGGGCATGATGGCGAGCTGCGTGGGCTCGGTCACCACCGCGGCATCCGCGCGCACGCCAAGCTCGAGCAGCGCGCGAGTGCCGAGCGACTCATACTCCTCGTCCACCACGGCGGCGATGATGATCTCGCCGTGGATCCCCGCGTTCGCCGCATGGTACGCCGCGGCGCACATGGCGGCCACGCCACCCTTCATGTCCGCCGAGCCGCGGCCAAACAGACGGCCCTCGCGCTCCTCCGCGGCGAATGGAGGATGCACCATTCCCTCGACGCCTACGACATCGAGATGTCCGTTGAACATGAGCGAGCGTCCTCGACCTCCGCCGATCCTCGCCACGAGATTCGGGCGTCCGGGCGCGGCGTCGTGCAACTCGGTACGAAAGCCCCACCCATCGAGCACGTCGCGCAGGAATACAGCGCATGCGCCTTCGCCCGGCGCTCCGCGAACGAGTGTGGGATTGCGCGAATCGATTTCGACGAGCGCGCGGGTGAGCGTGCGGGCATCGCCCGCGACGATCGGCGCGCTCATCTGGCGCTCTCGCTTGCGCGTCCGTCCGGCTCGGCGTCGTGCATGTCGGCGATCACCTCGAAACCCGTGTCATCCAGCTGATAGGTGAGACGGTCACCGAGCGGTTCCAGCGCGGCGGCCAGCTCGGCTTCACGCCCCGCGGCGGCGATGGCCAGCACGCATCCTCCCCCCGAGGCGCCGAGCGCCTTCACGCCGATCGCGCCGGCGCGCGAGGCCACGTCGACGAGGCCGTCGATGCGGGCCGTGGTGATGGAAGGGTGCAGGGCGCGCTGATGCGTCCAGTGCTCACCGACCAGGGCACCGAGTGCATCGATGTCACCCGCGCGAAGTGCGGACGCCATGTCGGCCGCCAACCGCTTCATGCGGGCGAGCGCCGCGCGAACCACTGCGTCGCCGGAGAGGTACGCGTTGATCACGACGTCGATGGTGTCGCCGGAGAGCCGCGACTCGCCCGTGTAGACCAGAATGCCGCGTCGCGTGATCGCGTGCGCCGTTCCCGCTGGCAGCGTGAGACGCTCCACGCCGACGCAGTCGGTGAAGGACAGCAGGAGCGCGCCGCCGAACGCCGCCGCATAGTGATCCTGCCGCCCCCCCGCGATGCCCAGCTCCTCGACCTCCGTGGCGCGGCTTCGCTCGGCCAGGACGTCGGGCGGGGGTATCTCCCCGGACAGCGCGGCGACGGCGCCGGCGAGCGCAACGCCAGCCGCGGACGATCCGCCGAGCCCCGCGCCAACTGGAAAGTCGTTGGTGAGCGACGCGTCGACCTCGCTTCTTCCGAGCCGCCGGAGCACGGCGGCCACGAGGCGGTCGTCGGTGAGGCGCAGGGCACTCTGCGGCTCAGCCGCATGGCCGCCCGCCGCCACGGTCGCCGTGGCGTATCGCGTGATCGCGACGTTGCAGACCGCGCCCCCCTCACGCTCCGCGTACGCCGGGACGTCGGTCCAGCCACCGCCAAAATCCAGCCGCGTCGGAGCGCGTGCGATCAGTGCGCGGGACACGGCGGCACTATCGCGCCGCGTGCCGTGAGGCGAGGGGCCGCACGACGCTATTTCTTCTTCTTGACGGGAGCCTTGGCGGCCTTCGACGCGGACGGTCGGCTGGCGGACCTGGGCGCGGACTTGGGCGTCAACTTGGACCCGGACTTGGACCCGGACTTGGACGCAGGCCTCGCGACGACGGCCGCCCTCGTCGGCAGCTTGGAGCTTCCCTTGCTCGTCGGCTTCGCCGGTGCCTTGACGGCCGACTTGGCGGGAGACTTCGTGACGGGCTTACCGCCCCGCTTGACATTCGTTTTCGCAGCGGGCTTGGCGGCGGGCTTGGCCGCGGGCTTGGCGGGGGGCTTGGCCGCGGGCTTGATCGCTGGCTTGTCCCCAGGTTTCAGCGCCGGCTTGATCGGCGACTTGATGGCGCTTTTCGATGGCGCCGTCGCCACGGCCCGGGACGGCGGTGCCACCTTGGACGGACTCGCTGCGTTTGTAGGGGCCGGCACGCTGCCCGGTGACGCATTCGTCCCCGCGTCGGAGGAGGCCTTGGCCACTGGGCGCGGGTTGGCGGTCCGGAGCGAGAACGCTCCGGGGCGCTGAACCGGCGCGTTCAGGGCGGCCGCGGCATTTGCCGCGTCCCGAGCGGCCCTGTCGATCGCGGCCTTCTCGGCGGCGACGGTGGAATGCGTGGGACGCTTCCGCTCGCTCTCCGGCTTCCTGGAGTGCGCGTCCTCGGCCTCTCTGATGAGCTTGTCGGCCTCTTCCTGAGTCATCTGACCGCGCCGCACCATGTAGCTCACGAGATCCCTGGCGCTCTCGATGGCGAAGCCAGCGAGCCCAGCCGCTGCGCTGATCACGTCCTTCATGGCGGAGGATACCTTGCTTCCCGCCTCCTGGCTGATGAGCTGCGCACGCTCGGCCATCTCGGCGACGGTGTCACGCATGTCCGCACCGCGATGTCCCGGCCCGCGACGCGGCGCGGGTGCGGCAGGCGCTGGCGCCTCCTCGTCGATCTGCTCCTTTTCCACCATGCCCGGTCCGTTCCGATGCTCGGGGGAGGGACTCCCCGTTTCATTGAAGGCCGCGCTCCGGCGCGCTAACTTCGCCGCGCCGCGCCGTGAAGCCCGGTTGATCGCGGCAAGTATATGATTTTTCAACAGCTACGCAAGCTTTCCTGACGGTATGCGCGAACTGCGCATAGCGATCTCCCGGGAGTTCGACAGAAGAACATCGCACAGTCGCTGCAATCATCGTAGTATCATCGCAACAGCATAGGGCCACCACATGCTAAAAGGCATCAAAGTTCTCGATCTCAGCAGAGTACTCGCTGGTCCCCTGTGCACGATGATGCTCGGAGACCTGGGCGCTGACGTGCTCAAGGTTGAGCGTCCAGATGGGGGAGATGAGACGCGGGGGTGGGGTCCGCCATTCGATGATCGGGGCGAGAGTGCCTACTTTCTCAGCGTGAACCGGAACAAGCTCGGCATTGCGGCGGATCTGGCGAATACCGCCCATCTGGCTCACGTGCGATCGCTGGCGGAGCAGGCTGATGTGGTGGTGGAAAACTTTCGCCCTGGCGTTCTGAGCCGGATGGGCCTACGCGTCGAGCACCTGCGACGCGTCAATCGGGGGCTGATCTGGTGCACCATTTCCGGGTTCGGGCCGGGCTCCATGCGGCCAGGCTATGACTTCGTCGTTCAGGCCGAGAGCGGATGGATGTCGATCACTGGAGCACGAGACGGCGGTCCGGTGAAGCACGGCGTGGCCCTGGCCGACGTGCTCGCTGGAAAGGACGCCGTCATCGCAGTTCTGTCCGCGCTCGTGGAGCGGGCCATCACAAAGGACGGGCGGACGGTGCACGTCTCGCTGACGGGGAGCGCCGAGGCGGCGCTGATCAACGTGGCGCAGAACGCGCTCGTGTCCGGGCAACCGCCGGCGCGGTGGGGAAACTCGCACGCCAACCTCGTACCATATCAGCTGTTCGAGGCGGCCGACCGCCCCATCGTGATCGCGGTGGGAAACGACGCACAGTGGAGCGCCTGTGTCGCGGCGCTCGGACTCGCCGACCTTGGCGCGGACCCGGCACTTCGGACGAATGCCGGCCGCCTGGCGGAACGCGCGCGCGTGGTGGCCGTACTCGAACCGCACCTGCGCAGGCAATCGGCCAGTCATTGGATCGCCCTGTTGGACTCGGTGGCGGTTCCGTGCGGTGTCGTGCGGACGATACCCGAAGTCCTCGCCTCGGTGGAGGCCTCGGCGCTCACCGGGATGCCGCCGAGCGTCCCAGGCTCCGTTCGGCGTCCCCCACCCCGCCTGGGCGAACACTCGGTCGAGGTTCGCACGCTCGGCTGGGCCGCCTTCCATTGAAGAACTGTCTTCCTGTCTTCCTGTCTTCCTGTCTTCCTGTTTGACCCCTGTTACAACCTCCCGCTGCGACTCGTCCTCACGACGTGGCGACCAGGTCTCCGATATATGGCGTGACGTCCGGCCTGTCCCGAGCGCGAATTCTGCGTTACTCTATCGTCGTGAGGACAACGACGGAGCCGGGCCTGCTCGTTGATCAGGACGACACTGATCAGCGCATCATCCAGCGCGTGCTCGCGGGCGACCGCGATGAGTTCACCGTGCTGATCACTCGGTACAGCGATCCGCTGTACCGACACGCGCTCTGCATGACCGGCAGTCCGGATGTCGCGGAGGACATCCTCCAGCTCTCGTTCATCAAGGCATACCAGCATCTCGCCGAAGTGCGTGGCAGGTTCGACGCCTGGGTGTTCCGAATCGTCGCAAATGGCTGCAAGGACTGGCTGAAGAACATTCGCCGCTCCCACCTCAGCTATGACGAAGACGATCAGCCGTCGGGCTTCGCGACGCCAGAGGAAGAGCTGGACCGCACGGAGCTGCGCAGCGATCTGGACGTCGCGCTCTCGACGCTTCCGCCGTCGCTGCGCGAGGCCTTCGTGATGAAGCACGTGGAAGGGCGGTCGTACGAGGAAATGGCCGATCTGCTGGGAACCACCGTCGGCGCGCTCAAGATGCGCGTGCACCGCGCGCGCGAGGCGCTGCAGGCTTTACTGGAGGAGAAGTACGCCTAACATGTTCGACGACCTTCACCCCGACGAGCCGGTCGACGGCCGGAAGCCGCGGTCCACTCCCGAGCGACCGCTCGCCGACCGCGAGGTACCGTTGGCCCGACAGGGTGCCGAGCTCGCCGATGCGATCCACTCGTGGCTCGACGGGGAGATGCCGGAGCGGACGGTTCGCCGCGCCGACTGGTCGCACGACGTGGAATTCTGGAATCGCTTCAACGACGATCTGGACAACCGCCGCCGGATGCAGACGCCTGCGCACCTCTCGGACCGGATCATGCGCGCCATCCCGCAGCATGCGCCGCGGCTCATCACGCCATGGTGGCGCCGCGAGTTCGTGGTCACGCCGAGCGCCGCGCTCCTGGCGGCCGCGGCCTTGATGGCGCTCTCGGCGGCGCTCACGGCGATCGGTCTGAATAACTAGGAAGACAGGAAGACAGGAAGACAGGAAGACAGTTGGCACACCGGGTTCGAGCGGTGTGCCTCTTCCTTTTTCACGGCAGACTCACTTCCCGGGTGAGATACATCTCACCGACGGAACATTCGGCCCCTGTCGGTCGTTCGTGGCGCATGGCCGAACATGTTCTCCGCAGCACGCTGACCCTGCCCATCGCGCGTGCGCGCGTCTTCGACTTCTTCGCCGCCGCGGAGAATCTCTCGCGCATCACGCCGCCCGAGGTGGCGTTCTCCATACAGACGCCGCTACCGATCGTGCTCCGCGAGGGGACGCAGATCGACTACACCATCGGTCTGCACGGCATTCCGATGCGTTGGCGCACCCTCATCACCCGGTGGGTGCCGAACGAGGAGTTCGTGGACGAGCAGATCCGCGGTCCCTACGCGCAGTGGATCCACCGGCACACCTTCCGCGACGACGGGCACGGGGGGACGATCATCGAGGACGAGGTCCGCTACCGTCTGCCGCTCGGCTTCCTCGGGGAGCTCGCGCACCCGCTCGTGAAGCGGCAGCTCGGACGCATCTTCGATTTCCGCACCCACGCGGTGAAAGCGCTGCTGGTGTAACCAGCGGCTCCTACTGGCCGACCGCCTGCACCCGCTCCTTCACCGCGTCGAGCTGTTTCCTGAGTTCGTCGTACCGCGCCATTGCGTCGCGGCTCACTTGCTGATCGGCGCCGGTGGATGCGCCGTACAGATACTGGACCTGCGATTGCAGTCCGGGCCGCGAGTAGCGGATGAGCGGGGTAAGCATCGTGCGCTCCAGCGCGAGGACGGCCGCGGAGGGTGCTCCTGACGAGCGAGCGCGCAGGGCGCGAATCCGCTCGGCGACGCGATTCGCGTCGCTCAGCAGATCGCGCGCACGGAGGTTGTGGGCGAGCTGTTGCTCCAGCACCTCCTGCGTGAGTCCATCGGCGAGGACGCGGGGGTCGGCGCGCAGCGTCAGCGTCCGGGTGGTCGTGGCACCGCCGGCGTTGAGGCGCACCGTGTAGGTGCCCGGCGCGGCCATCGGCCCGATGCCTCCGCGACCGCGCGAGGCGCTCGCGCTCCATGGGCCCGGATGCGCCATGTCCCACACGAACCTGTTGAGCCCCGCGCGCGTCGTGAGGCGCGGGGTGCCGACTCGCGCCGCCGCCGTATCGCTCATGCTGTCGCTCGAAAAGGTTCGCACGACCGTGCCGCCGGCATCGAGGATGTCGAGCGAGAGGCCCGTGGTCGCCGCGCCGGCCAGCCAGTAGTCGATCATCGCGCCGGCGGGCGGATACTGCGGCAACTCCGCACCGGCGCCGCCACGCGAGCTCTCCTCGCCGCCGAAACCGGCGCGATAGCGGTAGCGGATCGCCTCGCGCGGCGTGAACAGATGCGCATTGGCCGCGGCGATCGCGTCGGTCATCTCGTGCAATGGCGCGAGGTCGTCGAGGATCCAGAACGACCGCCCCTGGGTGGAGATCGCCAGATCCTTGCGGTGCACGCGAATGTCCGTGATCGGGGTCGTCGGCAGATTGAGCTGGAGGGGGCGCCAGCGCGCGCCGTCATCGAACGAGATGTACATGCCGAACTCGGTGCCGGCGTAGAGCAGTCCGGCGCGATCGGGATCCTCGCGCACCACCCGCGTGGGCGCGTCGGCGGGAATGCCGTTGCGGCCGTCGGTCAACCGGGTCCAGCTCTGGCCGTAGTCCTCCGTCTTGTAGATGTACGGCTGGAAATCGCCGAGCAGATACCGCACGATCGCGGCGTACGCGGCGCCGGCGCGCCGAGGCGAGGGCTCGATGTTCTGCACGCGGCCGCCCGGTGGGAGCCCCGTAGGCGTCACGTTCTTCCACGTGCGGCCAGCATCGCGGGTCACGCTGATCACACCGTCGTTCGCGCCCGTCCAGATCACGCCGGCCGTCACCGGAGATTCGCGAATGCTGTACAGTGTGGCGTACATCTCCTCCCCCGTCACGTCGATCGTGATCGGCTCGCCGGAGATGGACCCGCGATAGCGCGGATCGTTCGCGGTGAGATCGGGACTGATGCGCTCCCAGGTGACGCCTTCGTCGCGCGTCCGATGCACGTACTGCGACCCGTAGTAGACGTTGCGCGCGTCGTGTGGCGACGTCTCCATCGGCGCCGCGCGCTGGAAGCGGTACGTGAGGTCCTCGTTCGCCGCGCCGTAGAGCGACTGGACCCCTACCCAGTACTGTCTCTCCTGTCCGGTGCGCAGGCTGGTGCGCGCGAACTGGCCCTTGCACGCCCCGTAGACGGTATCGGGATTGGTGAGGTGGGGCATCACCGGGCCGGTCTCGCACCCGGGGCCTTTCTGCCAGCTCTGGATGGGATCATCGAGGCCGGCGCTGCCAACAGGCAGGCTCGGCACGATCAGCGTGCCCCCCTGATCCTGCTGCGCGCCGTACACGCGATATGGGTACTGATTGTCCACGGCGATGTTGTAGATCTCGGCCGTGGGCTGGTTGTACTGGGTGCTCCACGACTGCCCGCCATTCCAGGTGACGTTGGCACCGCCGTCGTTGGCCTGGATGAAATTGCGACCGTCCTTCGGGTTGATCCACATGTCGTGATTGTCGCCATGGGGCGTGTCCATCGTGCGGAAGGTGGCGCCTCCGTCCGTGGACTTGAAGAAGTCCTCTGCGGCCGTGTACACGACGTCCGCGTTCGTGGGATCGGCGTCAACATTCGTGTAGTAGAACGAGCGCTGGAGCATGCCGCGCGTCGCGTTCATGAGACGCCAGCTCTCGCCCGCGTCGTCGGAGCGATACAGTCCCCCGCCCGGCTTCGCTTCAATCAGCGCGTAGACCCGTTTCGGCGCGGCCGCGGAGACGGCGAGGTCACTCTTGCCGAACAGTCCCGTGGGGAGTCCGCCGCCGAGCTTCTTCCAGCTGTCGCCTCCGTCCACGCTGCGGAAGATGCCATCCTCGCCGCCGCCGCTGATGACCGTCCAGGGTCTCCGCAGGCCGCGCCACATCGTCGCATAGACGATCTCCGGCGATCCCGGCTGCAGCTCGATGTCGACCGCGCCCGTGCTGTCGGAGAGAAAGAAGATCCGCTTCCAGGTGGCACCGCCGTCGGTGGTGCGGTAGACGCCCCGGGTGGAATTGGGCGCGAAGGGGTTGCCCACCGCCGCCGCGTACACCACCTGGGGATTGGTCGGATGCACGACGACGGCGCCGATCTGGCCGGCGTCGCGGAGTCCCACGAAGCGCCAGCTCCGTCCCGCGTCGCTCGATTTATAGAGGCCGCGCCCGATGGACACGTTGCTCCGGATTCCTTCGGAGCCCGTGCCGACGTAGATCACGTTGGGATCGGTGTCCGAGACGTCGAGCGCGCCGATGGAGGCTGAGGCGAAGACGTTATCCGACACGTTGCGCCAGTTGGCGCCGGCGTCGACGGTCTTCCAGACGCCGCCGCCGGTAGAGCCGAAGTAGAAGGTCGCCGGCTCCTGCCCCACGCCGGTGACCGCCGTGACGCGGCCGCCGCGCGCCGGTCCGATCATGCGATAGCGCATGCCGGCGAGCTTGCCCTCGTCCAACGCGGAAACGTCGCCGCCACGCACGCCCTGCGCCGCGAGCGCGGAGGTCACGAGAAGAAGTGCAGCGACCGCGGCCAGAGCCGGCCGCACAAGGGCGAGAGCAGGGAGTCGTCGGCGCATGTCGAGGGTAGGAGAAGAGAAGGCACGGGGCCACGGGCGCCGGGCAGCGGACCCGCGAGCATCGGCGGGACCTCGGGCGGCGCCAGGTCGGTAGAAAACTACGCGTGGGCGCGTCGGTGCGTTGAGAGTCCTGTTGTCGTGGCGCCGGCCAATTCTCGAGACCGTTCGCGCGGAGCGTGGGAATCTTCTCGTCGTCATGGCGATTCGTCATCGCCGGTTCACACGATCACGCCGAGGAGCGTGGGGGAGAATGATGAAGATCGAGATCTGGTCGGATATTGCCTGTCCGTGGTGTCACGTCGGCAAGCGCCGCTTCGAGTCGGCGCTGCAGCGGTTCGAGCACCGTGACGCGGTGGAGGTGGTGTGGCGGAGCTTCGAGCTGGACGCGACGGCGCCGCGTGGGTACGCCGAGTCACAGGTGGAGCTGCTGGCCCGGAAGTACGGGAAATCGGTGGAGGAGGCGCGGGCGATGAACGCCCGCATGGCCGGTGAGGCGACGAAGGAAGGGTTGCATTTCGACTTCGACATCGCCAGGCCGGGCAACACCTTCGACGCCCACCGGCTACTGCAACTGGCAGCGACCACGGGGCGGCGCGATGCGCTGGTCGAACGGCTGTTCCAGGGCTATCTCGGGCAGGGAGAATCGATGGCCGATCACGAGACGCTCGTGCGTCTGGCGGGCGAGGCCGGGGTGGACACGGCCGAGGCGCGCCGCGTGCTGGGCAGCGATGTGCACGCGGACGACGTGCGCGCCGACGAGCAGCGCGCGCGCGGCTTCGGCATCAGCGGTGTGCCGTTCTTCGCCATCGACGAGAAGTACGGTGTTTCGGGCGCCCAGCCGCCGGAGGCGATCCTCGAGGTCCTTCGGCAGGCGTGGGCGGAGTCCTCGCTCACCGTGGTCGGCTCCACGGGCGACGGGTGCGAGGATGGCGCCTGCGCCGTATAGAGGCGCGCGGCGGGCACATGTGTCGGCGTCCGTCGGCGCAGGATCGGTGTAGCAGCAGGGGAAGTACTGTCACCGACGCACGCCCGCCGCCGCTTCCGAAGCGGTCGCCGCCAGCGTACCATCATTCTGCTGGCAACGAGACCGCACGGTCAGAGGGCCTCCGTCACTTGCCTACAGGATGACGATCATGACATCGAATCTCGCGCGCCGGATGACCGCCGCGCTGATCTCCGCGCTCGTCGCGGGATCCTCCAGTCAGGCCTCGGCGCAGCACGCGGCCCACGTCGGTACGTCCGCCGTCGCGAAAGCGAGGGCCGATAGCGCCCGTCTCCCGTACACGGAGGCCGACGTCCACTTCATGTCGGCGATGATCGGCCACCATGCGCAGGCCATCGTGATGTCGCGCATGGCGCCGACCCATGGCGCCGGAGCGTCCGTACGGACCCTGGCCGAACGCATCATCAACGCGCAGCAGGACGAGATCACGACCATGCAGCAGTGGCTCCGTGAGCGGGGCCAGGTGGTGCCCGAGGCGACGCCTGGGCCGATGAAGATGAAGATGCACGGCGTGGAGCACGAGATGCTGATGCCGGGCATGCTCACCGACGAGCAGATGAAACAGCTCGACGCGGCGCGAGGGACGGAATTCGACCGCATCTTTCTCACGGCCATGATCCAGCATCACCGCGGCGCCACGGCGATGGTCCGGGACCTGTTCGGCAGCTACGGCGCGGCGCAGGACGAGACCGTCTTCAAGTTCGCCAGCGACGTGAACGTGGATCAGACCACCGAGATCGCTCGCATGGAGAAGATGCGCATCTCGCTCCTTCTGGGCATCGACCTTCCGTGAGCGTACCTTTGCCGACATCGATATCGCTTCACGCCGTTTCACCTGAGGAACCGAACATGCCACCCGTGCACCAGATTCGTCGCTCGCCGGTGCGACCCGCCGCCCTCGCATGGCGGCGACTGTCGCTCGTCGTCGGGCTGCTGCCCGCCGCGGCGCTCGCGCAGTCCGAGGCTCCCAGCCCCGATCCCCGAGTCGGGCTGCGCGCCGGCCTGATGGACGCGTCCGAAGCCGCCTGGAACATGCGGGTCGTCTCCAAGACGCAGCCCTCGGAGAAGTTCAAGGGCAGCACCAATTCCGACCTCGCCTTCACCGGCAAGTACGCCATCCAGGGCAACTACAACGGCTGGCAGATCTGGGACATCTCCAATCCCGCGGCGCCTACGCTCCGGACGGCGTACTTCTGCCCTGCCTCGCAGAGCGACGTCTCCGTGTACAAGAATCTGCTCTTCGTCTCCGGCGAGGGGCTCAGCGGCCGCATCGACTGCGGCGGCCAGGGCGTGCAGGACACGGTGAGCAAGGACCGCCTGCGAGGCCTGCGCATCTTCGACATCAGCGACATCGCCAATCCGAGGAATGTCGGCAACGTACAGACCTGCCGCGGTTCCCACACGCACACGGTGCTCGTGGATCCCAAGGACAAGGCGAACGTCTACGTCTACATCTCCGGCTCGTCGGGCGTGCGCTCGCCGAGCGAGCTGGCTGGCTGCTCGCAGGACAGGCTGGACAAGGATCCCAACTCGGCGCTGTTCCGCATCGAGGTGATCAAGGTGCCGGTGGCGCATCCCGAGCGCGCGGCCATCGTGAGCTCGCCCCGGATCTTCAACGATCTCACCGCACCGGCTCGGCACGGAAACGCACCGGAGGACGTCGCCGCCGCCGCGCGAGTCGCTGCCGCGGCGCGCGAGCGCGGCGCCTATACCGCCGACATCCAGGGGATGGAGGTGGTCCTGCCACCAGGCTTCATCAACCCGCGTCTGGACAGCGTGGTGAAGGCGCGGAGCGGCATGGGCGCGCCCACCGCGGCGGACAGCGCGGCGCTCCGGGAAGCCCTGCCCGGCATCGTTGCCAAGCTCATCGGCGAACCCGCTGGCCGCGAGCCGCGGCCCGGGCCGACCCAGTGCCACGACATCACCGTCTATCCGGCGGTCGGCCTCGCCGGCGGTGCCTGTGAAGGCTACGGCTTCCTGCTGGACATCCGCAATCCGTCCAACCCGGTGCGCATCTCTGCCGTCTCGGACTCCAACTTCTCGTACTGGCACTCGGCCACCTTCAACAACGACGCCACCAAGATCCTGTTCACCGATGAATGGGGGGGTGGCGGGCAGCCCAAGTGCCGCGCCACGGACAGGAGGGAGTGGGGCGCGAATGCCATCTTCACGCTCACGGGTCGCAAGGACATGTCGTTCAAGAGCTACTACAAGCTTCCGGCCGCGCAGACATCGTTCGAGAATTGCGTTGCGCACAACGGCTCGCTCGTGCCGATTCCGGGTCGCGACGTGATGATCCAGTCATGGTATCAGGGCGGCGTCTCGTTGTTCGAGTTCACGGATGCCGCCAAGCCCCGTGAGATCGGGTTCTTCGACCGCGGGCCGGTAGACTCCACGCGCATGGGCAGCGGCGGCTCGTGGTCGGTGTACTGGTACAACGGCGTGATGGTGAGCTCCGAGATCTCGCGTGGGCTGGATATCTTCGAGCTCACGCCGAGCGCCTTCATCTCGCAGAACGAGATCGACGCCGCCAAGACCGTGCGGTTCGACTATCTCAACACCCAGGGCCAGCCGAAGATCGAATGGCCGGCCAGCTTCGCGCTGGCTCGCTCGTACCTGGATCAGCTGGAACGCTCCCGCGGACTCAACCCCGAGCACATCTCCACCGCGCGGCAGTCGCTGAGCGGCGCGGAGGGGGCATCGACGGCTCGCCGCCGAAGCGCGCTCAACCGGCTCGCCTCGCACATGACCGCCGAAGCGCGCCGGAGCTCGGATGCGTCCAAGGTGACCATGCTTTCATTGGCCCTCAAGCGCCTGGCAACGGCGAGACTCTAGGCCAGTCGTGTAGCACAACGTGCCAATCTGGCTAGCTTTTCGTAACGATTGACTCATATCAAGGACCCAAGCCGCCTACTTCTGCCTCATCGTTTGCTTTTCGAACAGAATGGTGGCATGATTCACTCATGAAGATCACACTCGCGTATGTCACGATCACGAAGCCACTGCTCGCGTGCTGCAATCGCGCGCGTGGCAGGTCTCGATTGTGTCGGAGCCGAGTGGGCAGGTGTACCTGAATGTCGCCCCCGCATCCGACCGGACGCGGGGGCGATTTTTTTGATGATCCGACGTCGTGCCGCCGGAAGAGCAGTCGCACGGCCTCTCGAGCCGCAGGAGCACCGCATGACCCGCAAGCACTTTCTGTTCGTCAGCGACTTCGATCAGACGCTCAGCTTCAACGACTCGGGCGTCGTGATGAGCGAGATGCTCGGCATCGACCGCTTCCCGGAGCGCGTCCTGGGAATGTCACAGCTCAACCTCGTGCAGTCGGGTGCCGAGCTCGCCTATCTGCTGCTGCACGATCCCGAGTTCAAGAAGGTGCGACGCGAAAACCTGGTCGAGGTCGGCCGGCGCATCCGGCTGAAGAAGAACATCGCGCTGCTCTCGCGTCTGCTCGAGCGCGGCATCGACGGCCACCGGTTCGATTTCTATGTGGTGTCCGCCGCCCCGGAGGACGTGGTGCACTCCGCGCTCGCCGGCCTCGTGCCGCCGGAGCGCATCATCGCTACCCGATTCACCTACCACGAGACGACCGGGGAGATCGCGTCCATCGTGCGGGTCCCCGCTGGCTACGGCAAGGTCGCCGCGGTCGACGAGCTGCGCGGCCGGCTGGGCGTGCCCGGTGAGCGAGTGGTCTATGTGGGTGACGGCAGCTCCGACATTCATGTGATGCTCCACGTGAATCGCAACGACGGGCTCACGATCGCCGCATCGGAGGCGCGGCACATCGCCGCGATCGCGCGGCGCACCGTGATGAGCGACGACGCCATCAGTGTGCTCATCCCCGTGCTGGAGGACATCCTCGGTTACAATCGCACCAGGATCCGCGCGCTGTTCGAGCAGCACGGCATCCTGATCCAGGAATGGGATCGGGTGCGAACGGACTGGCTGACCCTTCGCGATGGGGCTGGCCGGACGCTGGCGCCCGCGACGTAGACGATGCCGCTCTCGACGACGCACATCGGCTACGCGGCGGGCCTGATCACGGTTGGCGCCTTCCTCCCGCAGGTGCTGCGCGCCTGGCGTACGCGCCAGACGCGCGATCTGTCCTTGAGCTCCTTCGCGCTGCTCGTCACCGCGGGACTGCTCTGGATGGTCTACGGCGTCCGCTCGCGCGACTGGCCCGTCGTGGCCACGAACGCCGGAATGGTGTCGCTGAACCTCGCGCTCGCCGTGGCCAAGCTCCGATTCGACCGATCGGGCTGAGCGCGGCTCCGCTTGCCGTCCCCGCCCAGTCGGCTCATACTGCCACGGTAGTCTTCCCCCTGGCGGCTGGAGCCATCTTCCGTGATGCGGCTCTCCACGCTCGATCTGATCTCGGCGGTCATGGACAGGCCGGTACGTCCTCTCGACTGGGCGATCGTCCTGCACCTGCGCGACACGCCCGGCGAGGCGGCTCTCCAGGCGGGCGCGGCGAGCGCACGCCGCCGCTATCCCTCTACGGCTGCGGTGCTGGATCTCAAGGCCTGGCGCAGCGCGCCGAGCGCGGAACCGGTCCTCACGGTGCGCGAGGTGGAGGAGGCGGACACGCCGTCCGCGGTGCTCGAGTATCTCGATGCGCCGTGGGACATGCGCGCGTCGTACCTCGTTCGCCAGCTGCTCATTACGCGTCAGTCGAGCCAAGGTGCGGTCCTGGTGACCCGAGTGCACCACGCGGCGACGGACCTCGTGGGAGCGGCGCTCTGGCTGCAGCATCAGTTCGAGGTCGCATGGGGAATGCGCACCCCCGGCACGACGGTCACGGCGTATGCTCCGCCGGTGTTGCAGCGGCATGCGGCGCCGCGGCGGCGTAGCGCCTTTGCGTTCCGCGGGCCTGCCGATCGACTCAGCGGCAACGCGCGCCCGCCATCGCCGCTGCGGCGATGGCGGGCGCTTGCCCTCCCGTCAGCGTCGATGCGCGCGTTTGCCGCGCAGGACGGCGGCTTCACGTACAACGATCTGCTCGCCACCTGCGCGCTGGAGACCTTCCGCCGCTGGAATGCGGCACGATCCCCCACGCGCGATCCGTCGGTGGGACTGTGGCTCCCCGTGAACATCCGCGCGCAGCCACTGGAAGGTTTTGGCAACGGCTCCAGCCGCATCCGCGTGTACAATCGCTACGCGGCCGACGCGACGCTGCCGGAGAAGTGTCGCGCGGTGCGGGAGCAGATCGCCTGGTCGCGCCAGCACGGCGAATGGGCGGTGCCGGAGAATCCACCTCTGCTGGCGCTCCCCATGCGCGTGCTGCGGCCGCTGCTGCGTGCCTGGTTCAACCGGCCCTGGGTGGACATGGGAACGGGGGTGTTCAGCCACGCGGAACGCTCGGCGCTCGACACATCCGCCTTCGACCACGTGATGAACGTGGAACTCGTCGGCACGCTCGACACGCGGCATCCCTTCGGCGTGTTCGCCATCTCGCGCGCGGATCTCACCTTCTTCTCCTTCGTGTACGATCCCGCCCAGCTGAGCGAGGCCGACGTGACGGAGCTGGTAGCGCTGTATCAGGAGCAGCTCGCCTCGGCAGTCGTGCTGGCGTGACGTGAGGAGACATGTCAACGACGCAGTGCGGCAACTGATCGGATCATCGCTCGTCGCACTCGGAATCGGCCTCGAGGTCGCGCAGCGGCTGCGCACCCTCGGCTATCGGCGGTCGCAGCGCCGGCTTCGGCGGCGCCGGCGGTCGCTCGCCTACTCGTTCACTGGCGAGAAGGTGACGGGACAACAGGTGAGCCGAGCACTGGAGCGGATCCACGCCGAATTTTCATCACTGGGCGACGAAAGCTTCCTCACCTGCGTGCCATCGCTCGCGGCGGAAGACGGCTTGCCGCGTTACCTGCTCGTGCGGGTCGAGCTTGGGCACGCGCACGGCGGCGGGGACGAGGCGCTGCAGGCCGCTGCCGCGAGTCTCGACGCCAGTCTTGGCGACATGAATGGGGAGTGCCGTGCAACGCGCCACAGTGGCCGGATCGGCCCGATGCCGGCGCTCCACGCCAGCCGAATCGGCCTGCGGGGTGAGCCCGCCGGCCGCGAGCAGCCACGCGGCCATGATCCAGCGGCGACGTCGCACGACGCATGATGCCAGGCGCGAGGCGAGCGTGCTGCGAGCGGTCTGTGCGGTTGGCGAGATGGGCACTTCGTCTCCCTCGGTTCCGGGCGTCGGACGCATGCGAGGCCACCCCATGATCGGCAAGACGAACACATGTCGTTGCGCACGCTGCCGCTGCAACGCAAATCACCCCGCGGCCGACGACCGGCCGCGGGGTGATCGTCCAGCACAGCTACGCCAGCCGACTCATGACTTGAAGTTGGGGTTGTTCCGTGTCTCTACATCCGGCAGCGGCACGCACTTGACCGCCCCGAACGTCTGTCCCTTGCGGTTCACGCCCGTGACGAAGGGCAGATCCTTGCGGAGCATGTCCACGTACCGGTGGCCTTCGCTGAACAGCTGGCGCCGGCGCTCCTCGATCACGAGTGGCGTGATGTCGCTGGCCGGGTTGGCCACCAGCGGGGTCGTCACGCCGTTGGCGGCGCGCACACGGTTGATCGCGTCGATTCCCGCCTGACCACCCACGGCCTCGGCCAGAATGAGCTGGGCCTCGTTCCACGACGCGATGGGGAGGGGCACCGCGCCGCTACCCGTGAACTTCTGCTGTTGCCAGACCGCGGTGACGTTGTCGCTGCCGCGGCGCTTCATGTCCGTCACGCGCACCCGTGGATCGGGTTGCGTGCCGACGACGAGATTCCGGTACGGCTCGCCAACCGACATGTAGTCGTTGCGCACGGTGAGGTTGTAGACGCGGTTCTCGCGCGCCGGCGTGGTCTCCGAGTACTCCGCGTTGCGCACGAAGCCGGCAGGAACGAGAGCCGCGTCGGCGGCCGCGCCGCTCCTGTTGCCCAGGTCGAGCCGCACGCGCGCGCGGCCCACGGTGGCCATGTTGCGCAGGCTCGTGGCCTCGGCGCCAGTGAACGTGCCCGCACCGGCGATCGCGTCGGTGAACCGCTTCTCGGCAATCGCCAAGACGTCGGCCCGCGTCATTCGGGGGCCGTTGTCCACCGTCATCTCGCACATGCCCTCGCCGAGCAGCGCGTACGCATACCCGGCGTAGGCGCGCATCGTCGTGAGGATGCGCGCGCGGTTCGGCACCTGCGCGTCGGTGTACTGCCCGATGCGCGTGGCGTTGTCGTCGAGCTGGAATCGCGCGTGCTGCAGCGGCGTGTAGAATCCGAGCGACGTGGTCGCGCGCGCCACATTGCAGGTTCCCGGCTCGCTGCGGATCTCGGGATCGCCCCGCCACTCCCACGGGTGATTGTTGACGAAGGCGTTGGCGGCGATGTATTCGCCGGAGAGCATGCCGGCGCTCGCCACGAAGGCGGCGAAGCCGCACTGGAACTGCTGCAACGATGCCGCCTCGAGAATCGGCACCAGCGCGGGGTCGCCGAGCGCCTCGGCGGGCACGCGTCCCGGATTGTCGACGGAGAGCAGGTTGTTGCAGGCGGTGGAGCCTGCGAGCGTGAGGACGAGCAGGGCGGCGGACAGCCGCGGCCTGCGCGCGAGCGGCGACGCGCCGCCGGTCAGGTGATATCGCATCAGACGTGATCTCCGTCGGTCAGAAGTTGAGGCGCATCGTCATCGTGAAGCTGGCGGTCGGCGGGAGGATCGTCTGAAAGCCGTTGGAGAGCTGGCCGACGGCGCGGATCTCCGGATCCCAGACTACCTGGCCGGCGATCGGCACCGTCACGAGCCCGTCACGCGAGGTGTTCCATCCCTGCTCGGCGGTCCACAGCATGGACAGGTTGCGGCCCGCCGCGCTCAGCGAGGCGCCGGACGCGCCAACGCGCGAGAACAGCGAGGAGGGGAGCGTGTACGTGGCGGAGAGCTCGCGCAGCCGCAGGAAGCCTGCTTTGTAGGTGCCCGGCGCATCGGCCTCGATGGAGCGATACGTCTGCAGCAGCGGATCGTTGCGCAGGATCACCGGCAGCGTGGACCCCTGATTGTGCAGCGCGCGAATCTCGGTGTTGGACTGGAGATGACCGCCGTTGCCGTCGACGCGACCGTACAGGCGCAGCTTCTGGAACAGGGTAACGGTGGTGTTGAGACCGGCCTGCCAGGTTGGCTGCGAGTGTCCCCAGAACACGCGGGGCGCCTGCGAGCAGGGCACGTCGGGGCCGCCCATCTCCAGGCCGCTCGGTCCGGTGCCGCCGTCGCAGATGGACGACGTCACGAATCCGCCGGCATCGAGCGTGGCCGAGCGAACCTTGTAGAGGAAGAAGTCGGCGATGCCGAATCCGACGCGGTTCTGCGCCTGTCCGCCGCCACCCACCGTGAGGAACTTCGTCCCCCCCATGTCGTCGATGCGATTGCCGTTCTTGGCCAGCTGCGTGCCCAGCTCCCAGGCGAACCGTCGGCCCTCGAGCACCCGGACATTGGCGGAGAGCTCGTCGCCCCATCCGCTCACGCGACCGATGTTGATGACCTGCACGCCCGGGAAGCCGACCGAGGGGGCGATCGGGGAATTCACGATGGCGTCGGTGATCTTGCGGGAGTAGTGCGTGTACGAGATGTCGGCGCGACCATTGAGCATGGTCGTCTCGAACCCCATCTCCAGCTCGCGGCTGCGCTCCGGCTTGAGCTCGGGGTTGCCGAAGGAGAACGGGACCAGACCGGGCGCGTTCTGGTAGCCGACGCTCGGATCGTAGAGGCGGGCCGCGTCGAAGGTGCCCGGCTGGGTGCCGGCGGCGCCCAGGGCGCCGCGCAGGCGGAAGTCCCCGATCACCGGCACCTTGAACCAGGGCTCTTCGCTCACCACCCACGATGCGCTCAGCTTGGGATAGTACGCCGCGGAGAAGCTCTTGCCGAAGGCACTGTTGTCGTCGCCGCGGAGGGCCGCCGTGAGGAAGACCCGATTGTTCCAGGCCGCCTGCTGCTGCACGAACATGCCGACGGTGGCGTTGGCCTCGTAGTCCTCCAGCCCGTTGCGCGTGGCGCCGCCGCTCACCGTGGTGATGGGACCGGCCGGGAAGGTGGAGGCCTGCGCGAGGATGGCGCTCACTTCGGAGCGGTAGTGCTGCAGGCCGACCGACGTCGTGAGCCGGAGCGCCTCGCTGACGCCGTACTTGAGCGTGCCGGCGTAGTCGAGCGTGAGGAAGTTGCGCGAGACGCGCTGCACGTTCTTGAGGCCGAGGCCGTTGTTGCCCAGGAAATCGAGATTGCCGAGCGGCTGGCGTGGATAGAGGAGCGAATTGTCCTCCGAGCCCACATCGAGACCGGTCACCAAACGCTGCGAGAACCACTCCTTGGGCTCATAGATGCCCGTGAGGCTGAGCGTCGTGCGGTCATTGTTGGCCCGGCTCTGCACCGTGGACCACTCCTCCGGCGGCGATGCGGTGAAGCCGCGCTTGCCGGTGTTCCGCGTGAGCGGCGTGCCCCACCGCAGGTTGCTGAACGGGTCCACGTCGATGGCCGGCTGCGCGAGGCGGATGCGGTCGCGGATGTGGCCCACGCTGCCCTGCAGCCGCAGCTTGTCGCCCACGGCCGCGTCGATGTTGGCGCGCCCGCTGAACTTCTTGTTCCAGTTCCAGGAGACGATGCCCATGTCGTCGTCGTAGGCCGCCGACATGTAGTATCGGTTGGCGTCCGTGCCGCCGTTGAGATTGGCGATGTAGCCCTGGTTACGGCCGTTCGTGAAGATCGGTCCACGTCCCGAGTCGATCTCGTTGCGGTAGAGATTGAAGCTGAGGATCTCGCCGGTCGACTGGACCTTGCCGTAGAGCATGCCGGCGCGCCCTTCGGGGTTGGCCAGCCAGTTGGTGCCCTGCCGGGTGGTGAAGTTGAAGTGGGTGGCGCCCGTGCGGCCGCGCTTCGTGATGATCTGGATCACGCCGTTGGACGCTTCGGTGCCGTAGAGCGTCGACGCCGCCGGCCCCTTGATCACCTCGATGCTCTCGATGTCCTCGGGGTTGATGTCGTTCAGACGGCTCGCGCCGGCGCCGCCGCGCTGCTGGAATCCGCGCGAGCTGCTGGCGTCCATGCGCACGCCGTCGATGTAGATGAGGGGATCGTTGCTCAGCGAGAGGCTGCTCGTGCCGCGCACGCGGAGCTGCGCGCCCGTGCCGACCTGTCCCGTGGCGGGGAGGACGATCAGCCCGGGGGTGCGCGCACCGATGAGCTGCTCCACGCTCCGGGCCGGTGCGACCTCGAGCACATCGGTGGCCTTGATCGTCTCGATCACGTTCCCCACGGCGCGCCGCTGCGTCACGCCGCCGGTGCCCGTGACGACGACGGCGTCGAGCTGGGTGGAGCGGGGGATGAGCGCGAAGTTCGCCGTGCCCGACTCGCCGGCGCGCAGCGTGAGCGTCTGCTCCTTGGGCAGGTAGCCGACGAAGCGGACGCGGACAGTCACCGTTCCCGCCGGCACACCGTTGAGGGTGTACTGGCCGGTGGCGCCCACCTGCGTGCCGCGCGAGGCCACCGCGCCAGCCGCGGGGACGACGTACACCTCGGCGCCCGCGAGGGGCCGCTGCGCGGAGGAGTCCGTCACCTGGCCCCTGATCGTGGCCGTGGTGCTCTGCGCGCCGAGGGCGCCGCCGCAGAACAGAGCGCCGAGTGGCAGGAGATGCCACCGGCTGAGAAGTCGCCTCATCTTGGATACTCCAGTGAGAAGTGCGTTGACGATGCGGGGCGATCGCGTGATCGCTGGGGGAGGGACTGGCGCAGAGCAGGAACGGCGCGGGGAGGAGTGTACACCGGGCGGAAACGGGCGCGTCTGGAACGTTTAAGCTAATCAGGCGAGCTGGAGTGGCGCGCATCAGTTCGCCTGTCGAAAGCCCTGCACGCTGACTGGCGTCCCATCCCCCCTGTTGGCAAGTTATGCCGGATGATTACCGTAGCCATCGTCGAGGACAATCGCCTGGTGCTGGAGGGCCTGGTCGACATGCTGGACGCCCTGCCCGACGTGAGCGTCGTGCTCGCGGCGGGCAGCCTCGCGATGGGTTCGTTGAAGCAGGCGAACCCAGCGCTCATCCTGCTCGATGTTGGCCTGGAGGATCAGAACTGCCTGCGGCTCGCCGAGGCCGTGCAGGCCGACATGGAAACCGCGCGGGTGATCGTCATGGATCTCCTGCCGGTCCATGAGGAGATCGCCCAGTTCGTGAACGCCGGCGTCGCCGGTTTCATTCTCAAGGACGCGACCTTTGCGGACTTCGTCGGGACGATTCGAGCGGTCGCCGGGGGTGTGCGTGTGCTCCCGGCGCGAATGACGGGCACACTGTTCTCGCAGATCGCCAAGGCGGCTGTGCACCGCAATGGGACGGCCGCGCTCGAGGCCGTGCGCATGACGCAGCGGGAGCGCGAGGTGATCGCGCTCATCGCCGAGGGGATGAGCAACAAGGAGATCGCCCAGCGGCTCAGCGTGGCGCCGCATACGGTAAAGAGCCACGTGCGCAACGTGATGGAAAAGCTCGCGCTGCATTCACGCCTGCAGATTGCCGCCTACGCGCATCAGCAGGACGACTGACGTTCCGGGCGCGCCACGGCGCGTCTCCCCCAAAAGGCGTACTCCCCAACTAACCCTTTCGGGCGATGGGTGAGTGAAATGGCGTGCACTAACGTCTATGGTATGTGCCAAATGGCACAGTAAGACGCCGACGGAGGTGAGTCGCCATGGTGGGCGATCGCGTCGGGTCGCGTTCACATGCCGCTGAGCAGGAGGAGTACGATGAGTAGCTCCATGAGGGGCCGCGCTTCACTGGCGCTGGTACCGCGCACGCGCATCGCGCGTGTCTTCCTCGCCATCGCCGTGGCCGGCCTGGCGGCGACAGCGTGCGACGTGCATGGCATCAGTGCGCCCGGGAGCCTCAGCGCACTCACCGTGACGCCGAATCCGGTGACGCTCGCCGTGAACGGGACGCAGCAGTTCACCGCCACGGGCACTGACTTCTCGGGCGCCCGAGTGGCCGTGAACGCCACCTGGTCCATCGTGTCCGGGGGCGGCACCATCAGCGCGACCGGTCTGTTCACCGCCGGCACCGTGCCCGGCACCTTCGCCAGTACCGTGAAGGCGACCGACGGCAGTGTCTCCAATACGGCCACCGTCATCGTGACGGCCGGTCCGCTGGCCAGCATCGTCGTGACGCCGAATCCGATGTCGCTCGCCATCGGCGGCACCCAGCAGTACACCGCCGTCGGCCGCGATGCCTCGGGGAACGTCGTGGCGTTCACACCTAGCTGGTCCGTCGTGGCCGGTGGCGGCACCGTGAGTGCGACGGGCCTGTTCACCGCGGGCACCGTGGCCGGCACCTTCGTGAATACCGTGCAGGCCAGCAGCGGCACGCTTCGCGGCACGGCGACGGTGACCGTCACCGCGGGTCCGCTGGCGACGATCGTCGTCACGCCGAATCCCGCGACCCTCGGCACGGGCGCCACGCAGCAGTTCACGGCCACCGGGCGCGATGCGAGCGGCAACGCCGTCGCCATCACGCCGGTGTGGTCCGTAGTGGCCGGCGGCGGCACGATCGCCAGCACGGGCCTCTTCACGGCGGGCACCACGGCGGGCACCTTCACCAACACGGTCCGGGCGACGAGCGGTACTGTCTCTGGTCTGGCCACGGTCGTCGTGACCGCTGGCGCCGTGGCGACCATCACGGTCACGCCGAATCCGGCGACGCTGGCAATCGGCGCCACGCAGCAGTTCACGGCCACGGGGAGCGACGCCAACGGCAACGCCGTGGCCGTCACGCCCAGCTGGTCGGTCGTGTCGGGCGGGGGGACCATCGACATCGCGACGGGGCTGTTCACCGCCGGGAACACGAGCGGCACCTTCACGAATACGGTCAGGGCAAGCGTCGGCGGCGTGGTTGGCTCGGCCACCGTGGTCGTGACCCCCGGGCCGCTGGCCACCATCACCGTGACGCCGAATCCGGCGACCCTGCAGACGGGGGCCACGCAGCAGTTCACGGCAGTCGGGAGGGACGCGAGCGGCAATGTGGTCGGCATCACGCCCGCCTGGACTGTCGCCGCGGGCGGCGGGACCATCAACGCCTCCACCGGCCTGTTCACCGCCGGCACCACGGCGGGCACCTTCACCAACACCGTCCGCGCGACTGTCGGCGGTGTGGTTGGCTCGGCCACCGTGGTGGTCACGCCTGGCCCGCTGGCCACGATCACCGTGACACCGAATCCGGCCACCGTGGCGGCGGGCGCCACGCAGCAGTTCACGGCGGTCGGCACGGACGCCAATGGAAACGTGGTCGCGATCTCGCCGGCCTTCTCCGTCGTGAACGGCGGCGGCACCATCAATGCGAGCACCGGGCTGTTCACCGCCGGCGCAGTGGCCGGCACCTTCACCAACACCGTGCAGGCGACGAGCGGCGGCATCTCCGGCACCGCGACGGTGATCGTCACCGTGCCCGCTCCGGTGGTCGCGACCATCACGGTCACGCCGAATCCGGCGACTGTGCCGGCGAACGGCGTCCAGCAGTTCGTGGCCGTGGGGCGCGACGCCAATGGCGTGATCGTCCCGATCACGCCGGTCTGGGCGGTGGTGGCTGGCGGCGGCACCATCAACGCGAGCACCGGGCAGTTCACCGCCGGCGCCGTGGCCGGCACCTTCACCAACACGGTGCAGGCGACGAGCGGCAGCGTCTCCGGCACGGCCACGGTGATCGTCACGGCCCCGGTCGGGGCTCTCGCGAGCATCACCGTGGCGCCGAATCCGGCCACCGTGATGACGAACGGCACGCAACTCTTCACGGCCATCGGCCGCGATGCCAACGGTCTGGTCGTCCCGATCACGCCGGTGTGGGCGGTCGTGGCTGGCGGCGGCACCATCAACGCGAGCACCGGGCTGTTCACTGCAGGCGCGGTGGCCGGCACCTTCACCAACACGGTGCGGGCGACGAGCGGCTCGATCTCCGGAACGGCGACGGTCACCGTGACCGCGGTCGTACCGCCACCGCTGATCAATCTCGGGACGGCCGCGCCGAACGGTATCATGGCCGGCACCGCGGTCACCTGCATCAGCGGTGGCATCATCAACGCCGACGTCGCCATCAGCCCGGGCAACACCATTACCGGCTTCGGCCCGTGTGTGATCACGGGAGTGCAGAACCTGGGCAACGCCATCGCCGCGCAGGCGCAGATCGACCTCGCAACGGCGTACAACCAGCTGGCCGGGCTGCCCTGCCCGCCAGCCAACGCCATCGTCGCTAATCTGGGCGGAACGACGAAGGCCGCCGGGGTCTATTGCACGGCGAGCGGAATCGGCATCACGGGCATCCTCACCCTCGACGGTGGGGGTGATCCGAACGCGACGTTCGTCTTCCAGGCCGGCACCACGCTGACCACGGCGGGCAACATCGTCCTCATCAACGGGGCGCAGGCGAAGAACGTGTACTTCCAGGTCGGCAGCTCGGCGACCCTCGGCACTGCGTCGCAGATCCAGGGCAACATCCTGGCGCTCACGAGCATCACGCTCGTGGACAATGCCACGCTGATCGGGCGGGCGCTGGCGCGGAACGGCGCCGTGTCGCTCGGCTCCAACAACGTGATCACGCTGCCATAGCGCGGGCGAGCGCGGACGCCGGACGACTGTCCGGCGCCCGCCACCACGCGGCCATGAAGTCCTACAGGAGAATCACATGTTGACGAGAGCATTCATAGTTGGGATTGCGGCGGTAGCGTGGGCGGTGCCCGCGGCCGCGCAGGAGCGGGGGACGGTAGAGTTCGGGGCATTCGGCAGCGCCGCGACCTTCGACAATGCGCTCAGCCTCAAGACGGGCTATGGCGGAGGCGGGCGGATCGGCATCTTCCTCGATCCTCGCCTGTCGATCGAGTTCGAGGACGCCGAGATGCGCGCAACGCGTCCGAACGGCCTGAAGGACGTGAACGTCGGCATCCTGTCCGGCCGATTGGTGGCGTCCCCCTTCTCGGCGGGTCGCCTCGCCTTTCTCATCGGCGCCGGGGCGGGCGTGTCCACCGAGACCAACTTCCTGCACACCTACGGCGTGGACGCGCTCGTGGGCGCCAAGTTCGCCATCCGCGACAACGCCGCACTCCGCATCGATGGTGTGCTGGACTTTCTGGCGAACGAGGACTGGAAGACGTACAAGAGCGTGCGGTTGGGCCTGAGTCTCTTCCGGCATCCGGCACGCACCGTGGAAACGGTGACGACGGTGGGCCCGCCCGTGATCATGCAGCGTGACGATTCGGTGAGCGCCGCCGAGACGCGGCGACTGCGCGATCAGGAAGCGGCGCTGCGCGCCCTGCGCGACTCGTTGCGCAACGCGCCGGCGAAGAACATGACGACGATGGAGGCGCGGATCTACTTCGCCTTCGACAAGTCGGAGCTCACCGATTCGGCCAAGGCGGTGCTCGACGAGAAGGTGGAGGTGTTCCGCGCGAATCCCAACATCTCGATCGTCATGGTCGGCTATGCAGACCGCTTCGGTTCCGACGCCTACAACATGGCGCTCGGCGTCCGTCGCGCCAACGCGGCGAAGGAGTACATCGTGAGTCGCGGCATCGACGCGAGCCGCGTGCTCATCGAGTCCAAGGGCGAACGGGAGCCCGTCACCGATGCAGGCGGCAAGGCCGGGCAGGCGCCGAATCGCCGGGCCGTGTTCCGTGTGTTGATGGGCTCCTGACGGTCGATGCATGCGACCGAGCAGATTCACCGAGGAGCAGATCGTGGACGCGCTGACACGGGTGAAGTGCGGAACCGCGGCGGTGCAGGTGTGCCGCGAGCTGGGCATCACGCAGACGACGTTCTACCGGTGGCGCGAGAAGTATGACGCGGCGTCGATGGCGGAGGCGCGGGAGGTCCGGGAGCTTCGGAACGAGAACGCGAAGCTGAGGCAGATCGTGGCGAACCTGCTGCTGGACAAGCAGGCCGCAGGAGGATGGCGGGCCGCGAAGTGACGTGCTGGCACTGACGCATCTGGAGCGGGACACGCGATCTCACCGTGTCCCGCTCGTCGCGTCCACCCGGGGCGGCATCCGTCGCCAGACCAGCAGGCGCAGCGCAATGCCGTCACGGACGAAGTCGGGGATGCTGCCCTCGAGGGCATACCCATTCGTCAGCAGCGCGCTCGCTGGCGCCGCGAAGCATTCGTCGTCGGGCAGCTCGCAGACGATGACCTGGGCACGAGCGCGGTCGGCGGCGCGCCGGATGTCGCCGAGCAGGCTGGCACACGCGGCGGCATCTCCACCGGCGAGCGCGTGCACCCGGACCGCCTGTGAGCCGGCGATCCGGCCGAACATCGCCAGCGCACGCAGCGAGCCGTCGCCGGCCACGGCGACGGACGCGCCATCCGTCGCATCATCGTCCGGCGGCAGCGCGCCTGCCAGCAGCTCCAGCATTCGCGCGGCGTAAAGTGTCCCGCCCAGATGCTTCCGGACGAGCGCGCATCCGCCGTCGGCGTCGGACGGTGCGAGTGCGCGAACGGTGAGCTCGCCCACGCGGCGCCTCGCCTAGATGTGGATGGCGCGGCCCAGCACGGCGAGCGCCGCTTCCTTCGTCGCCTCGCTGAGGGTGGGATGTGCGTGGACCGTGATGGCGATGTCCTCCGAGGACCCGCGATATTCCATTGCCAGCACCACTTCGGGAATCAGCTCCGACACACTCGGTCCGATCATGTGACAGCCGAGTATCTCGTCCGTCTGCGCGTCGGCGATGAACTTCACGAAGCCGGTCGCGTCGCCAGCGGTGCGCGCGCGCCCATTGGCGGAGAAGGGAAACTTGCCCACCTTGTAGTCGCGGCCGCTCTCCTTCGCCTGGCGCTCGGTGAGGCCCACCACCGCGATCTCGGGCCACGTGTAGACCACGCCCGGCACGGTGCGGTGATGCGTGTGCGACGGCTTGCCGGCGATCACCTCGGCCGCCACCACTCCTTCCTCCTCGGCTTTGTGCGCGAGCATCGGTCCGGGCGTACAGTCGCCCACCGCATACAGGTTGGGCAGGTTCGTACGCTGCTGATCGTCCACGAGAATCTCGCCGCGACTTCCCATCGCCAGGCCGAGCATCGCGGCATCGACTCCGCTGGTGGCGGGCCGGCGGCCGACGGAAACCAGGAGGTAGTCGCCCTCGAGCCGCTCGGTCGAGCCATCCTTCTGGAGCTCAACGTGGATGCCGTCGCCGGTGCGTCCACCGCCGGTCACGCGCGTGCCCGTGCGGATGTCGAATCCCTGCTTGCGGAAGGTGCGGTCGGCGTCCTTCACGATGTCGTCGTCCATGCCGGGCAGAATCGCCGGGAGGAGCTCGACCACGGTGACGCGGGCGCCGAGCCGGCGCCAGACGCTCCCGAGCTCGAGTCCGATAACGCCGCCCCCGATGACGATGAGATGCTTCGGGACGGCGGGGATGGTGAGGGCGCCCACATTGGAGAGGACCCGCTCCTCGTCGAACGGGAGGAAGGGGAGCTCGATCGGTACGGACCCCGTGGCGATGATGACGTGGGTGGCGTGGTACACCGTCACATTGCTCTCGGGGGGGGCCCCCCGGACCTCCACCACGTTCCCCGCCTTCAACGTCCCGAACCCCCTCGCCCACGTCACCTTGTTCTTCCGGAACAGGAACTCGATGCCCTTCGTGTTCTGCCCCACCACCTCGTCCTTCCGGCCGAGCATCGTCGCCACGTCGATCGTCAGATCCGCCAGCCCGATCCCGTGCTTCGCCGCGTCGTGCGCCATGAACTCGAAGTGGTGCGACGATTCCAGCAGCGCCTTGGACGGGATGCAGCCCACGTTCACGCACGTGCCGCCCAGCGTGCTGTCCGCCTCCACGCAGACCGTCGTGAGTCCGAGCTGCGCGGCCCGGATCGCCGCCACGTACCCACCCGGCCCGCCGCCGAGCACCAGAACGTCCGTCCGAATCAGGGTGTCAGTCATGTCCGTCGCCGGAGTGCCGTCGTGCATGCTCAGTCGATCAGCATCGAGGCGGGATCTTCCATCAGCTCCTTCACCTTCACCAGGAACAGCACCGCCTGCTGGCCGTCGATCACGCGGTGATCGTACGACAGCGCGCTGTACATCATCGGCCGGATCACCACCTGCCCGTGCAGCGCCACCGGCCGGTCCTGAATCTTGTGCAGTCCGATGATCCCCGCCTGCGGATAGTTGATGATCGGCGTGGACACGAGCGACCCGAACACGCCGCCGTTCGTGATGGTGAAGGTGCCGCCAGTGAGATCGTCCATCGCCAGCTTTCCATCGCGCGCCTTTTTCGCCACGGCCACGATGTCGGCCGAGATCTCCAACAGTCCCTTGCGCTCGACGTCCTTGATGTTGGGTACCACCAGACCGGCGTCGCTGGCGACGGCGATGCCCATGTTCACGTAGTGGTGGTAGACGATGTGCTCGCCGTCGATGGACGCGTTCACCACGGGATACGCCTTGAGCGCCATCGCCGCCGCCTTCACGAAGAACGGCATGAAGCTGAGCTTCACGCCGTGCTCTTTCTCCACGCGATCCTTGATCCGCGCGCGCAGCTCACTCACGGCGGTCATGTCGATCTCGTTGAACGTCGTGAGGTGCGCGGTGTTCTGCTGGGACGCCAGAAGATTCTCCGCGATGCGCTTGCGCCGCGTCGTCATCTTCTCCCGCGTCTCCCGCTCACCGGCCGCCGCCGGCTGGATCGGAGCGGCAGCAGCGGCAGCCGCGGCCGGCGTGGGGTGAGGGGGCGCCGGCGCCGCTGCGGCAGCCGCTGGCCCGGCACCCTGCTCGATGACGTCGGGCTTGCTCACGACGCCGCCGCGCCCGGTCCCCGTCACCGTCGCGATGTCGATGCCCTGCTCGGCCGCCACGCGGTGCGCCGCTGGCGACGCCTTGACGCTCCCCGGCCCGGCCGGCCCACTCGATGCCACCGGCGCGGCGGCAGTCGCTCGCGCCGCCGACGTGGGCGCGGGCGCGGCCGCGGGCGACGAGGCAGCCGCCGCGGCCGTTCCGCTCGTCGCCCCTTCGGTGAGCTCGCCGAGCACCTGGTCGACGGCGACCACGTCGCCCTCCTTCGCGGTCTGCCGGGCGAGCACGCCAGGCACGAGCGCGGGAACCTCGACCGTGATCTTGTCGGTCTCCAGCTCCACGAGGGTGTCGCCGGCGGCGACCTGGTCGCCCTCCTGCTTCAGCCAGCGAGATACGGTTGCCTCGACGATCGACTCGCCGAGGGGAGGAACCTTGATTGCGGTCATGAGTGCATCGTCTCGGAGCGAACCGACTGCGGCAGTGTCGCCTTTCGCGCGCTACGGCCGCTGCATAGCATTCCGCGTCCAATATAACCCGCGAGCAGAAGCGTGCGAGGACTCACCATTTCAGCGCATGGCGGGCTCGATCGGATCGAGCTGCGAGACGATCTCCCCCGCCCCGCGTTGCGGGATGAGGCGGACGTGCGCATCCGCGTCGTCGCCGCCGCGCTCAATCATCTCGATCTGTTCGTCGTCGGCGGACTCCCCGGCCTGACGATCACTCCTCCCTGGATCCTCGGATCCGACGGTATGGGTACGGTAGTGGAGACTGGTCCGGCCGCGACCGGGGTTGCGGTCGGCGATACGGTGCTGGTGAATCCGGGCGTCGGCGATGGCACCTGCAATTATTGCCTGACAGGCGACGATCCGCTCTGCCGCCAGTACGGCATCCTCGGCGAGCATCGTCCCGGCACGATCGCCGAGGAGATCGTGGTGCCAGCGCGCAGCGTGGCACGCATCGCTCCGGAGACCGATCCGGCGGAAGCGGCGGCGTTCACGCTCGCCACGCTCACAGCGTGGCGGATGATCGTCACGCGCGCGCAAGTGCAGGCCGGCGACCGGGTGCTCGTCTGGGGAATCGGCGGGGGCGTCGCGCAGGCGTGCGTGCAGATCTGCAAGCTGCTCGGGGCGCACGTCACCGTGACGTCGGGGAGCGACGAGAAGCTCGGCCGCGCGGCCGAGCTCGGCGCCGATGATGTCCTCAATCACCGCGGCGTGGACGTGGGCCGCGAGATGCGCGCGCGCACTGCCAAGCGGGGCGTGGACGTCGTGGTCGACTCGGTGGGCGAGGCCACATGGAGCCAGTCGCTTGGCGCGCTCGGCAAGCGCGGACGGCTCGTCACCTGCGGAGGCACCTCCGGGCCGATGGTCACCACCGACGTGCGCCGCATGTTCTGGAACCAGTGGACGCTGCTCGGCTCCACCATGGGAAGCGAGGCGGAGTTCCGGACCATCGTCGCGGAGTTCAATGCGGGACGGCTGCGCCCCGTCGTCGACGGCGAGCATGCCATGTCCGATGGACGTGAGGCCTTCGCCCGGCTCGCATCGGGCGAGCAGTTCGGAAAGGTCGTCGTGAGGGTCGCCTGATGCGCATTCCGCTGCAGATCCGCTACAACGACTTCGATGCGCGGGGGCACGTGAACAACGCGATCTATCTCACCTACTTCGAGCTCGGCCGGATGGCGGCGTGGAGTGCCGCGGCGGGGCTCGTGGACGCGTACTTCATCGTCGCCGAAGCGCGCATCCGCTATGTGAGCCCCGCCATGCTGGGCGACGCGCTCGACGTGGAGGTGACGACGCGCGAAGTGCGCAACAAGGCATGGGTATGGGCGTACCGGATCGTGGACTCCCGAGACGAGCGGCTGGTCGCGGAGGGAGAAACCACGCAGGTGATGTACGATTACGCGGAGCGGCGGACGATCGCCGTCCCGGACGATCTGCGCGCCCGGCTGCTCGCCACCTGAGCCCAGCGACCGAGTCCGCTCTTGCGGGATTGTTTTAAGCCTATAATATCTCGGCCATGCGAGTGGTCATCGTCGGGGGAGGACCGGCCGGATTGTACACGGCGCTGCTGCTCCGGCAGGCGCGCCCCGACGCGGACGTGGTGGTGCTGGAGCGCGATCGCGCCGATGACACTTTCGGATGGGGCGTGGTGTTCTCCGACCAGACGCTGGAGAACTTCCGCGTCGCGGACGAGCCCTCCTTCCGGGCGATCACCAGCCACTTCGCGCACTGGGACGACATCGACGTGGTGGTGGGCGACCGGCGCATCACCTCCGGGGGACACGGCTTCAGCGGCATTGCGCGGCGCACGCTGCTCGGCCTCCTCCAGGCACGGGCTCGCGAGGTCGGCGTGGATCTCCGCTTCGAGACGGCGATCGACACGCTTGCCGACCTCGACGCACACGGCCTGGGCGACGCCGATCTGATCGTCGCCGCCGACGGCGTGAACAGCGCCATCCGTGCCGAGCTCGCGGCACACCTCCAGCCCAACCTCGACGTCCGCTCGGCGCGCTTCGTCTGGCTCGGGACGACCCTCCCGCTCGACGCGTTCTCGTTCTTCTTCGCGCGAACGGAGCACGGCGTCTTCCAGGCCCATTGTTATCGCTTTGACGACCATACATCGACGTTCATCGTGGAGTGCAATGAAGAGTCCTGGCGCGCCGCCGGCTTCGACACGCTCGATACGGACGCCACGATCGCGGCGTGCGAGACGCTCTTCGCCGATCGCCTGGCCGGACACCGGTTGAGGTCCAGCGCGTCGCACCGCACGGCGTCGCCCTGGACGCGCTTCACCCGCGTGAGGAACGCGCGCTGGTTTCACGGAAATGTCGTCCTCATCGGCGACGCCGCGCACACGGCGCATTTCTCGATCGGCTCGGGAACCAAGCTGGCGATGGAAGACGCCATCGCGCTCGCGCGTCACGTCGCCAGCGTCCACGATGCCGGCGCCCTGCCCGCAGCGCTCCAGCGGTACGAGGACGAGCGGATGCCGGAATCGCGTCGGCTGCAGAATGCCGCGCGGAACTCCATGGAATGGTTCGAGCACGTGGGCCGGTACATTCGGCTCCCTGCCGAGCAGTTCGCCTACAGTCTGCTCACGCGGAGCCAGCGGGTGAGTCACGAGAATCTGCGCCGGCGAGACGCGCGGTACGTGGAGGGGATGGAACGCTGGTTCGCCAGCGCCGCGTCCCGAGGTGACGTCCCGGCCGAGCAGGCGCCGCCGCCGATGTTCACGCCCATCGCGCTGCGCGGCATGTCGCTGCAGAACCGCGTCGTCCTCGCGCCGATGGACATGTACAGCGCCACCGACGGCACGCCCAACGACTTCCATCTGGTCCACCTGGGCGCACGCGCCCTCGGCGGCGCGGCGCTGGTGATGACGGAGATGGTGTGCGTGTCGCCCGACGCTCGCATCACGCTGGGGTGCACGGGGATGTACACTCCAGAGCATCTGGAGCGCTGGCGCCGGGTCGCCGAGTTCGTGCACGCGTGGTCCCCCGCCAGGATCTGTCTGCAACTCGGACACTCGGGCCGCAAGGGTTCCACTCGTCTGCCATGGGAGGGCGCCGACCTGCCGCTGGAGGCCGATGCGTGGACGACGCTGGCTCCCTCACCGCTCGCGTATGTGGACCGCCTGCCGGCGCCACGCGCGATGAGCCGCGCCGACATGGATCGCGTGCGCGATGACTTCGTGCAGGCCACGGCGATGGCGCACGACGCAGGCTTCGACATGGTCGAGCTGCACGCGGCGCATGGATACCTGCTCTCGAGCTTCCTCACTCCAGTGAGCAATCGGCGCGACGATGCGTACGGCGGCTCGCTGGCCAACCGGTTGCGCTTCCCGCTCGAGGTGTTCGCCGCCATGCGCGCCCGCTGGCCCGCTGAACGCCCCATGTCGGTGCGCGTCTCCGCGACCGACTGGGCGTCGGGTGGCCTCTCCGATGACGACTCGGTGGCCATCGGCCGTGCCTTCGCCGATGCGGGCGCCGACGTCATCCACGTCTCCACCGGTCAGACGACGAGCGACGCCGCGCCCGTGTACGGACGGCTCTTCCAGACGCCATTCAGCGACCGCATCCGCAACGACGGAGGCGTCCCCACGATCGCCGTGGGCAATATCACCGAGGCCGACCAGGTGAACGGGATCATCGCGTCGGGGCGCGCCGATCTGGTGGCCATCGGACGACCGCACCTCAGCGATCCGCACTGGACGCTCCACGCCGCCGCCACGCTCGGCTATCGCGGTCTGGCGTGGCCGAGGCAGTATCACCTCGGCCGTCTCCAGCACGAGCGAGCTCTCGCGCGCGCGGCGACGGCTCTACCGGCGAGATGACCAGCGTGAATGGACGTGACTGAGCGATACCTCGACGGCGTGCACGCGGTCGTGACGGGATCGAGCCGAGGCATCGGCGCGGCCATCGCCGCGGCGCTGGGCGCGCGCGGCGCTCGGCTCACGCTGATGGCGCGCGATGCGCTGGCACTTCGCCGGCAGGCAGGTGAGCTGTCGCGGGTCGGGGCGGTGGTGCACGATGTCGTCTGCGACGTCACCGATGCCGAGTCCGTGGCGTCCGCCTTCGCGGCCGCGGTGGCGCATCACGGGCCGGTCGACGTGCTCGTGAACAATGCCGGGGCGGCCGAGAGCGCGAGGGCCAGCGAGACGAGCGCCGCCGTGTGGCACCGGATGATCGCGGTGAACCTCACCGGCACGTACTCGTGCAGCATGCAGGTGCTGCCCGCGATGCTCTCGGCGCAGCGCGGCCGGATCGTCAACGTGGCGTCGACGGCAGGACTGCGCGGCTACAAGACGATGTCCGCGTATTGCGCCGCGAAGCATGGCGTGGTGGGCTACACACGCGCGCTGGCGCTGGAAACGGCGAAGCACGGGATCACCGTGAATGCCGTCTGTCCGGGATACACGGACACGGACCTCACGGAGACCGCCGTGGACAACCTCGTCGCCGCGCTCGGCAAGACGCGCGCGGAGGCCCGGACGATGCTGGAGCGGAGCATTCCGCGCGGGACGCTCACCTCTCCGCAGGAGGTCGCAAGCGCCGTCGCGTGGCTGTGCTCTCCCGCCGCCGCCGCGGTGACCGGAGTGGCGCTGCCCATCGCCGGCGGAGAGGTTGTATGACGACCGCGCGCGCCGCGAAGCGTGCCAGGACACCCGAGCGCGAGGCGCACGCGGCGCTGCGCACCTGGCTTCGTATGCTCACGTGCAGCAATCTGGTGGAGCGCGAGGTGCGCCGTCGACTGCGCGACGGATTCGGCATCACGCTGCCGCGGTTCGATGTCCTCGCGCAACTCGGCGCGGGATCGCGGCAGTCGGTCCGCGGTCTCACCATGAGCGAGCTCTCGCGTCGCCTGATGGTCACCAACGGAAACCTCACCGGGGTCATCGAGCGACTGGTGCAGGAGGGCCTGGTGAGCCGCGCCGCGTCGCCCGCCGACCGGCGCACGCAGATCGTCCGGCTCACGGCGCAGGGCCGGCGCGTGCTCGACGAGATGACGCCCGCCCACGAGGAGTGGATCGACATGCTGTTCCGCGACATGACGGCCGACGACATGACGCATTTCTACGCGCTGCTGGGCAAGCTGCGCGGCTGCATCCGGAAGTCGGTCGCAGCGGCCGCTCTCTCATGACCGGCGAGCGCCAGGGCGCCAGCTTCCGTCCCGAGCATTTCGGGTGGCGCGTGCACGAGCGAGTGGCGGTGATCACGCTGGACCGCCCGGAGCGAAAGAACCCGCTCACGCTGGCGTCGTACCGCGAGCTCACTGACACGTTCGTGGCGCTGCGGCACGCCGACGACGTACGCGCCGTCGTGGTCACGGGCGCCGGCGACAATTTCTGCAGCGGAGGCGACGTGCACGAGATCATTGGCCCGCTCGTGCGCATGCGCAGCGAGGGCGACGATGCGGGACTGCTCGCCTTCACGCGCATGACGGGCGCGCTGGTGAAGGCCATGCGCGCGTGCCCGCAGCCCATCGTCGCGGCGGTGGATGGCGCCTGCGTGGGGGCGGGCGCCATCCTCGCCATGGCCAGCGATCTACGGTATGGGACGGCGCGTAGTACGGTCGCCTTTCTCTTCGCGCGCGTCGGCCTCTCCGGCGCCGACATGGGCGCGTGCGCCATCCTGCCGCGTATCGTCGGCCAGGGGCGCGCGAGCGAGCTCCTCTACCTGGGCCAGTCGATCAGCGGTGAGCAGGCGGAGCGCTGGGGCTTCTACAACAGAATCTGCGCGCCGGAATCGGTGCTCGCCGAGGCGACGGAGGTGGCCTCGATCCTCGCGCACGGCCCCGCGGCGGCGCACGCCGTCACCAAGCGGTGCCTGCACGAGGAATGGTCGATGCGCGTGGACGAGGCGATCGACTTCGAGGCCGAGCGACAGGCAGAGTGCATGCGGGGGGCGGACTTCGAGCGTGCGTATCTGGCGTTCCGCGACAAGCTCGCCCCCGTGTTCGAGGGCAACTGACCATGCACGCCATCCTTTCGCTCCCGCTGTTCACCGACGAGCATCGCGCCATGGCGACGGAGTTGCGCGCCTGGGCGCTGGCCGAGGCCGACGACGCGGACGCGGACGGTCAGGACGACGTCGACGACAGCTGCCGCGTGCTCGTGAAGCGGCTCGGCGCCGCGGGCTGGCTGCGCTATGCCGTGCCGGCGTCGCATGGCGGCGTGTACGACACGCTCGACGTGCGCTCGCTGTGCATCGCGCGCGAATCGCTGGCCCGTGTCTCCGGGCTGGCGGACTTCGTGTTCGCCATGCAGGGGCTCGGCGCCGGTCCCATCTCGATGTTCGGCTCGCCCGCGCTGAAGGCGCGCTACCTGCCGCGCGTCGCGACTGGCGAGGCCATCGCCGCCTTCGCTATCTCGGAGGCCGAGGCGGGTTCCGACGTGGCGGCGATGCGCACCACGGCCGTCCGCGACGGCGACGACTACGTGATCGACGGGGAGAAGCGCTGGATCTCCAACGGCGGCATCGCCGACCAGTACGTGGTATTCTGCCGCCTCGGCGACGCGGATCGCGAGTTCGTCGCGCTCGTGGTGGAGCCGGCCGACGACGGATTCCAGATCGCGCAGCGCACCTCCACCATCGCACCGCACCCGCTGGCCACGCTGCGCTTCGACGAGTGCCGGGTCCCGGCGAACAGGGTGGTGGGCGAGCCCGGACGCGGCTTGCGCGTGGCCCTCGGCACGCTCGACGTGTTTCGCACGACCGTCGCGGCGGCCGCGCTCGGCTTCGCGCGGCGCGCGCTGGACGAAGCGCTCGCGTACGTCACCACGCGACGGATGTTCGGCCAGCGGCTGCAGGATTTCCAGCTCACGCAGGCCAAGCTCGCGAACATGGCGACCGAGATCGACGCGAGCGCGCTCCTGGTGTATCGCGCCGCGTGGACGCGCGACCAGGGCGCGCCCCGCATCACCCGAGAGGCCGCCATGGCCAAGCTGTTCGCCACGGAGGCGGCTCAGCGCGTCATCGACCAGGCGGTGCAGCTCCTCGGCGCGCGAGGCGTGGAAAGCGGACATCCCGTGGAGCGCCTGTACCGCGAGATCCGCGCGCTGCGCATCTACGAGGGCAGTTCCGAGGTGCAGCAGCTCGTGATTGCCGGCCAGATGCTCGCCGCGCGGGCGCACGAGGAGCATGCCTGACGCATCCGAGCGCTCCGCGCATCTCGATACGTTCTGCGCGGATCGGCTGCCGCCAGCCCGTCTGCAACCCTGGCGAGACTTCTCGGCGCTCCCCGAGCTCGCATATCCGCCGCGGCTCAACTGCGCCGCGGCGCTGCTCGACGGCGCGATGGCAGCGGGGCATGGCGATCGGCCGGCGCTCCGATGGCCAGGAGGGAGCTGGAACTACCGCGAGCTGCTCGAGCGGGCCCATCGCGTCGCCGCGGTGCTCACCGGCGACCTGGGGGTGGTGGCAGGAAACCGGGTGCTCCTGCGCGCCCCGAACACGCCGATGCTCGCTGCCTGCTGGCTCGGCGTGCTCGAGGCAGGCGGGGTGGTCGTATGCACGATGGCGTTGTTGCGTGAGAGGGAGATCCGGGCGATCGCCGACAAGGCGGAGATTACCCTCGCGCTGTGCGACGCGCGCTACGCCGAGGAATGCGTCGCGGCGCTCCTCACACACCGCGACGGTACGCCCCGCGCGCATGCACGCGTGGTCCGATTCGCAAACGGCGAGGACGGCGAGCTCGAGGCGCTCATGCGAGTGCGGACCGGGACATTCAACGCCGTGGACACCGCCGCTGAGGACATCGCCATCATCGCGTTCACGTCGGGCACCACCGGCGAGGCGAAGGGGACGATGCATGCGCACCGCGACATCCTCGCCATCACCGACTGCTTTGCCCGCCACCTGCTCTGCCCGTCGCCCGATGACATCTTCTGCGGCTCGCCTCCGCTCGCGTTCACCTATGCCCTCGGCGGCCTGCTCCTCTTTCCGCTGCGTTTCGGCGCCTCCGCGCTGCTGCTCGAGCAGGCCAGCCCGCCCCACCTCGTGCAGGCGATCGCCGAGCATCGTCCGACGATCTGCTTCACCGCGCCCACGGCGTACCGCGCGATGTGCGGCATGCTAGCCGATCACGACGTGTCGAGCCTCACCAGGTGCGTCTCCGCGGGGGAGACGCTGCCGCTCAGTGTGTTCGAGTCGTGGCGCGCCGCCACCGGACTCAGGATCATCGACGGCATCGGCGCCACCGAGATGCTGCACATCTTCATCAGCGCGGCGGGCGACGACATCCGTGCTGGCGCCACGGGGCGCGTCGTCCCGGGCTACGAGGCGCGTGTCGTGGACGACGCGGGTAACGAGGTGGCCGATGGCAGCCCGGGGCGGCTCGCCGTCCGCGGACCCACCGGCTGCCGCTATCTGGACAACGAGGCGCAGCAGGAGACGTACGTGCAGCACGGCTGGAATCACACCGGCGATTCGTACAGGCGAGACGCCGAGGGCTACTTCTGGTATCAGGCGCGGACGGATGACATCATCGTGTCGAGCGGGTACAACATCGCCGGTCCGGAGGTGGAGAATGTGCTGCTGGAGCACCACGCCGTGCTGGAGTGCGCCGTGGTGGGCGTGCCCGATGCCGAGCGCGGTCATCTGATCAAGGCGGTGATCGTGTTGCGGAATGGATGCGCCGGCGATGCGGCGCTCGCGATGGAGTTGCAGGAGTTCGTGAAGGCACGCATTGCACCCTACAAATATCCGCGCGCGGTGGAGTTCGTGCCGTCCCTGCCGCGCACGGCCACCGGCAAGCTGCAGCGGTTTCGCCTGCGCCAGAGTGGAGGATCCGTACGATGATCGAGTCGATGCGCACGCTGCAGCCCGGCGGATGGGCACCGCCGCGAGGCTACGTGAATGGCGTGGTGGCCCCCGCGGATGGGCGTCTCGTGGTGCTCGCCGGTCAGGTTGGATGGAACCCGGCGAGCGGGGCGTTCGAGACCGACGATTTCGCCGGACAGGTGCGGCAGGCGCTGGAGAACATCGCGGCGCTGCTGCGGGAAGCGGGCGCCACCCCCGCGCACCTCGTCCGCCTCACGTGGTTCATCACCGACCGCTCCGCGTATCTGGACTCGCGTCGCGCCATCGGCGTCGCGTATCGCGAGCTGTTCGGGACGAGCTACCCGCCCATGTCCGTGGTCGTGGTCTCGGCGCTGATGGAGGGCCGCGCCCGGGTGGAGATCGAAGCTACCGCGGTGGTGCCCTCGGCGGCCGCCGACCGATGACCGACCGGCCGGCGCAGTTCGAGGCCGACGAGCAGCAGGCAATCCGGTCCGCCGTCGCCGCGGGGGACAAGCCGATGTGTCCCCGTGACGGCACCGCCATGACCCTGCGGTCCATTGGCGGGGGCTCGTTCGGCCTCGGCTATGCCCGACGCCGTGAGTGGCTGATCTGTCCGAGCTGCCGCAGGAGCGTGATCTTCGACCTCAAGCGCGGCACCCGCAACTAGCCCGGTCCGGCGATGAGGCCCGCCCCACCGCTCACGGCGAGGCCGGGAATCGAGTAGCTTTTGTTCCGGCACGCCGCCTCGGCCCGTCCACCACACCCGACCATGCTCCTCCAGACTCAAAGCGACAGCTTTTTCGATCGCCTGCAGAGAAGTTTCGCTCAGGTGTTCGGTGACATCGTGCCGGCGCTGCTCGGCGCTCTCGTCATCCTCTTCGCCGGCTACCTGCTGGCCAAGGTGCTGGAAAAGCTCGTCGAGCGATTCCTCCGACGCATTCATCTGAACCGGATGCTCGAGAAGGGCGGGGTCATGCAGGCGGTGGAGCGATCCGGATCGCACCTCAACCCGATCCGCGTTCTCGCCAACCTCGTCTTCTGGCTGGTGATGTTCGCCGTGATCCTCGTCGCGGCCAACGCGCTGGGACTGGAGTCGCTGGCGAACGTGTTCTCGGAACTGGTGAGCTACATCCCCAGCGTGATCGCGGCCATCGTGATCATCCTCGTGGGCATCGTGCTCGGCGGATTCGTGGGTGGGCTGATCGCGGCCTCGGCCGGCGCGCTGAACGGGGGACGGGCGCTGGCACGGGTGGGACGAGGCGGGGTGATCCTGCTGGCGATCTTCATGGCGCTGCAGGAGCTGGGCATCGCGACGGACATCGTGACCACGGCGTTCGCGATCCTGTTCGGCGCTATCGCGCTGGCCATGGCGCTCGCGTTCGGGCTCGGCAACCGCGAGCTCGCTGGCGAGGTGACGCGCGACTGGTACGATCAGTACCGGACGGAGCGCGACGCGGCGCTGAAGCGCGAGCGCGACATCGAGGCGCAGGAAGATGCGGAGATGAATTCGGAGTATCCCAATACGGGGGAGTATCCGGAGTCGGTGCCGACGGCGGCGGAGGGGAAGGAGTAAGGGGCAGGAAGACAGGAAGACAGGAAGACAGAAACTCACCGAGTCGAGTTCTCAGTTGTCGGTCGTCGATCCACCGTATGTCCTTCGGCTCGCGCCCGGGCGCAGTCGCCTTGACGAGGACAGCGTCGACATTCTCGCCACGCCGATCGCTGTCCCACTACGGTCTCGTGACCAGCTCGCAGCAGCGGTCGCGAACGACCTACCGCCTTCCGACCACGGTACCGTCGTGGACGCGGTGCCCTTGTTGAGCGCAGCACGGGCACCGCG
>JBKJIY010000062.1:0-11145 GCA_046598315.1 Gemmatimonadaceae bacterium | reverse complement strand
CCGCCCAGCATCTGCGCCGCATTCTGCAACGGGGTACCGCGAGCGTCGGCCGAGCCAGCATCGTCTGTGTCGCATCCAAGGGTATCGAAGCCGACACTCTCGCGCTGATGAGCGAGGTGGTGGCCGAGGAAGCGCCCTCCAGGCCGGTCGTGGCGCTCTCCGGACCGAGCTTCGCCGCGGAGGTGGTGGCCCGGCATCCGACGGCGATCGTCGCCGCGTCCGACGACATCGTCGCGGCGGAGATGGTGCAGGAGGCATTCAGCAACACCCGCTTCCGGATCTACACCCACGACGACATCATCGGCGTGGAGCTCGGCGGATCGCTGAAGAACGTGATGGCGGTGGCGGCCGGCATCGTGGAGGGCGTGGGACTCGGCTTCAACTCCCGCGCCGCCCTCATCACGCGAGGTCTCGCCGAGATGACGCGCCTCGGCGTGGCGCTCGGTGCCCGCCCGGCCACCTTCGCTGGTCTCGCCGGCATGGGCGATCTCGTGCTCACCTGTACCGGATCGCTGAGCCGCAATCGGGCGGTGGGTATGGCGGTGGGGCAGGGGGCCACGCTCGAGCAGGCGCTCGCGGGCAAGGAGACCATTGCCGAAGGCGTCGCCACCACCCGCAGTGCCCTGGCGCTCGCCGAGCGGCACGGCGTGGAGATGCCTATCGTCGCGATGGTCAGCCGGATCCTGTTCGACGGGCAGACGGCCAGCGGTGCGGTCGGCGAGCTGATGGCACGCGAGCTTCGCGCGGAGCAGGACGCATGAGCGCCGCCGAGCCCGTCCAGGAGTTCTACAGCATCGGCGAGGTGTGCGAGCTCACCGACCTCAAGCCGCACGTGCTGCGCTATTGGGAGAGCCAGTTCCGCTTTCTCAACCCCGCGAAGAACCGCTCGGGCAATCGGGTCTACCAGCGCCGCGAGATCGAGCTCATCCTCCTCGTGAAGCATCTCCTCTACACGGAGAAGTACACCATCGAGGGCGCGCGGCAGAAAGTGGACGAGCATCGCAAAGGGGGCGAGCTGCGCACCGCGGCGCGCGCCGCGCTCAGCGTGCAGACGCTCGAGGCGCTGGAGGCGGAGATCAAGGAGCTCATCCGCTTCCTGGCGCCGGATGACGAGGTTCCGCGCCGCAAGCAATCGGAACATCCACCAGGTGGCAATAGATGAGATTTCTGGTCACCAACGACGACGGCATCCTGGCGCACGGCATCGAGTGCCTCATCGAGGCGGCGGAGCCGCTCGGCGAGGTCACCGTCGTCGCCCCTGATCGCGAGCAGAGCGCCACCAGCCATTCGTTGACACTCCATCATCCCGTGCGGCCGGTGAAGCGCGCCGAGCGGCGTTGGCAGCTGGACGGCACGCCGACGGATTGCGTGATGCTGGCGGTGGAAGCGCTGATGCCCGAACGGCCCGACTTCGTGCTCAGCGGCATCAACCACGGTCACAACATGGGCGAGGACGTCCTGTATTCGGGCACAGTAGCGGCGGCCATGGAGGGGCTGGCCCTCGGCATCCCTTCCATCGCGCTCTCCTTCGCCGGAGGCGATCTGCGAGCGGATCTCACGCACCTCAAGGATCAGGTGAAGGTGCTCACGCCACTTCTCGCGCACATCACCGCACTGCCGCAGTTCCCGGTGAACACCCTGTTCAACGTCAACCTGCCCCCCGTCGCCGCGGATGGGGTGAAGGGAGTGCGGCTCACGAAGCTGGGCAGCCGGGTGTATTCCGGTTCGCTCAAGCCGATGCGCGATCCGTGGGGCCGCGAGATCTACTGGATCGGCGGCGGCGAGATCACCTGGACGGGCAACGACGATTCGGACTTCAAGGCCATCCAGGACGGGTACATCTCCATCACGCCACTGCATCTCGACCTCACGAACTACGGCATGCTCGAATCAGCGGGGACGTGGTGGCGGGATCTGTAGACGGTGCGATGGGCGGCGCTCGCCGCCGACTCGTGGAGGCGCTGCGCGAGAAAGGGATTCGCGACCTCGCCGTGCTCCGTGCCTTCGATCTCACGCCCAGGCACGCGTTCGTGCCCACGGGCGTGCGCCATCGCGCGTACGAGGACGCGTCGCTCCCCATCGGCAGCGGGCAGACGATCTCACAGCCCTCGATCCATGCGCGGTACCTCGAGGTACTTGCCCTCACGGGCCGAGAGCGCGTGCTGGAGGTGGGGACAGGCTCCGGCTATCAGACCGCGCTCCTCTCGCACCTCGCCGCACAGGTCTTCACCATCGAGCGCATCCCCGCGCTCTACGCCATGGCGCGCGACGCCATCAATCGCGCCGGCGTCAGGAACGTCTCGATGCTGCTGGGCGACGGGACCGTGGGCTGGCGCGAGTATGCGCCGTACGACGCGATTCTCGTGAGTGCTGGCGGTCCAGTCATTCCGCAGCCCCTCGTGGAGCAGCTCGCCGACGGCGGGCGCATGATCGTGCCGGTGGGTCCCCTGGCGGAGCAGACCCTCACGCTCGTGACACGGCGTGGAGAGGCGGTGGAGACGAAGGATCTGGCGCCGGTGCGGTTCGTCCCGCTCTACGGCACGCATGGATGGGAGCAGCAATAGGTGCAGCTGCTTCACGTGCGCATCGCCGGAACGGTGCAGGGGGTGGGCTTTCGCTGGTTCGTGCGTGAGGAAGCGCGCCGTCTCGGCGTGAGCGGCTGGGTGACGAACCGTGACGACGGCGACGTGGAGGTCGCCGCGGGCGGGGCGAGTGATTCGCTCGGCCGCCTGCGCCGGGCAATCGAGGTCGGACCCGCCGGGGCGCGCGTGGACGCGGTGCGCGATCTGGACGGCGCACTCGCCACCCCACTGCCGTATCCGTTCACGATCCATCGGTGATGTCGGCATGAGCGAACCGGTCGCGGCCGTGGAGCTCGTCGCGCGCCTTCGACGCGCGCTGCGCCACATCCCGGACTTCCCGCGCCCCGGCATCACCTTCGCCGATATCACGCCGGCCCTCGCCGACGCGGCGCTGTTTGCCGACTGCACCGCCGCGCTTGCTGCGCCGTTTCACGACGAGGGCATCACCCACGTGGCTGGCATCGAGAGTCGAGGCTTCATCTTCGCCGCGCCGGTGGCCCAGATGCTCGGCGCAGGCTTCGTTCCCATTCGCAAGCCGGGCAAGCTCCCGTGGCGCACCGTCGGACGCGACTATGCGCTGGAGTACGGCGTCGACCGCCTGGAGATGCATCTCGATGCATGTCCATCCACCGCCCGCGTGCTCGTGGTGGATGATGTGCTGGCCACCGGAGGCACGGCGGCCGCCGCATGCGCGCTGCTCGAGGATGTGGGCGCAACGGTGGTGGCGGCCGCCTTCCTTCTCGCTATCGAGGGGCTCTCCGGAAATGCGGCGCTCGGCGGCCGTGCGGTGCACGTGCTACTCGAGGGATCGCTTTGATATTCGAGCAGAAATGGTGAGATGAATCACCGCGACGGCGGTGCGCGCGCGAGAGATTGCCTTCAACCCGCATTCCGCTCCTCTCCGATACCCTGATCGCATGCCGCATCTCATCTCGGGCGACGACCGTTGCGTGCTCCGGTCGGGTACGTTCACGTTGGGCGGACGAGGCGCCGACGCCCTCCCCGTCGGCGCGTTGTCCTGGCATCCCGCTGCGGCGACGATCACCGTGGCGCATCGCGACGGGCCCGTCCTCATCCGACGGACCACCGCGGCGGTCGTGGTCCGGTGCGATGGCGAGTCGCTCGGCATCGCGCCCGTGGAGTTGAAGCATGGCGCGCAGATCGATTTCGAGGGCTGCCGCCTCGTATTCGAACGCGATGCGGCGCAGTCTGGCGAGCCGGCGGATGAGCGTCCCGCGCGGACCCAGTCGCCTCTTCGACTGGCCACCGCATCGGCGACGGCGGTCGATGGCGAGCCGGTCGCGGCGCGCCTTGTTAATGTTCGCACCGGGCTCGCCCTGCGACTCACCGGGCGTCGCATCGTCATCGGACGCGACGACGCCTGCGACCTGGTGATCGCGGACATGGGCGTGTCGCGCCGGCACGCGTCGATCAACCCGGTCCGCGGCGGGTACCTCCTGCGCGACGAGAGCGCCAACGGCACCGTCGTGAACGGGACGCGTATTTCCGGCACGTATCTGCTCGACCATGGAGACACGCTCCGCGTCCACCAGGAGGAACTCCGCTTCGAGCTCCAGGGGAGAGCGGCCGTCGTGCCCGTAGCGGCGGAGGCCTGCGTCTCGCCACCCACCGCGATCCTCGATCTCGCGCACATCACGCGTCCGCTGAATGCGCCAGCTGCGGCGCCGCCGTCGGCGGTCCTGGAGATCGTGCGCGGCCAGTTTGCCGGGGCCTCCTTCCAGGTGGACAAGGCCGTGTGCGCGATCGGCCGCGGCGAGCAGTGCGACGTGCGGATTCGCGACGACACCGTCTCAACCGTTCACGCGACGCTGCTTCGAAAGGGCACGACGTGGTTCGTCGTCGACCTCCAGTCCTCCAATGGGACCTTCGTGGACGGGTCGCGCGTGGCGGGCGAGCGTGCGATCAGATCGGGCGCCGCCGTGCGCCTGGGCGGCGTGGTGATGGTGTTTCGAGCGCAGGACGAAGCCCGGCTGGCTGCGGGCGCGGATGTGCCGCCAGCCCGCAAGCGAGGCTGGCTGGCTCGCCTCCTCGGCAAGCCTCCCGCCGCACCCTGAGTCGCTCGGTCTATCTCATCCCGCCGAACGGCGGCGTACTGAATGCGTCGGACCGAGGCGGACACGCGTGGCGAGCGCGAGCGGACCACGGCGATACCCATCCAGCATGGTCTGGAAGTGGAGGTCGAGTTCGAGGGCGGGGCGGGTGGCGCGGGCACGCGGCCACGATGCCGAGCGGCCCCCAACCTCGAGGTCGCCCGGTGCGGAGGCCTGCCTACGTGAGGACGCGCGCCGGCGTCGTCCGCGTGAAGAGCAGGCTGCTCGCCGGGCCCTTCATGCGCGACCGCACGATGTTGACCTGATCGGAATGCAGATCACACAGCACGCCGTTGCGCAGCGATGTGCCGGCGACGCCCCCGGGCACGTTGGTCTCCACACAGATCCATAGCAGCTCGGCGGCGCGCCGGGCGCCGCACGCGCGAAGCGACAGGCGTCGTCCGCTTCGGTCGGTCAGCACGAACGTCGTCTGCAGGTATGCCAGAGCCGCGGCGTCGGTGAGCACCGTGGAGCCCGCGCCGCGATGCCGAGTGGCGGCCAGCGTGAAATCATCGGCGAAGACGCGGATCATCGCGCGGAGCGTCCGCCCGGAGGGATCGGCGGTGATCTCGGCGATGGAGGTATGCAGCGGATGTGCGTTCGCGAGACGAGGCGGAAGGCAGACCAGGAGCGCCATCGCCACGCCCACCGCCCAGCTCGCTCCGCGAGGTGATCGTCGCGGTGAAAAGGTCGATGCGATCGCTCGGACCATCGCATTCATTCGGACGGCCGGTACAAAGTGCATCGCTCCCCGCAAAAGGTGTGTCTTCACGTGCACGTTCCGATCCGCGCCGGATTGCACGCTCGTGGACAAGCGAAGGCGACAATGGATCCATCGGCGTGTCATCGGCGTACACCCACTCGCGCGAATCGTTTCAGCGCATGACCGCGCGCCGACGTCGCTACAAGAGAAACGTCAGGGGCCCGAGTTATGCGCTAGGCGTGAGCGGCGCAATTGCGCGGGAGGGAACTGGGACGATGCGGCGAGGACCACTCCGGTCACGCGCCGTCAGGCCCAATGTCAGCACAGTGGAGGCGGTATGCGTTGGAATGCGATCGACCGAAGGAAGCGTTGGGCGCTCGTTGTGGGAACCGTCGGTGCTGCCGGTCTGGCCGGGCTGGTGTACGCATCGGATCACCAGCAGACGCGGTTGACGGAGCTCAACCCGCGGTCGGACATCACGGATGTCTACATGTTCCCCGGTACGGGTGGAACTGACGCGGCTCGTACCACCCTGGTGATGAACACGTCGTCGCCGATCGTGCCCTCGGGCAACGCCGGCGCGCGCTTCGATCCCAACCTGCTCTACCAGTTCAAGATCGACAACACGGGCGACGCCGTCGAGGATCTCGTGATCCAGGTGACGTTCGATTCCACCGCGAACAACAACCGTGTCATCAACGTGCGCGGACCGGCCCAGCCGCCACCGAGCATGAGCCCGATCGGCTCGCCGGCCGCCCTGCTCGGCACCGCGACGGTGCTCCTGCGCAATGTGCAGCCGTCCCTCATCGGTGGGCGCACGGACTCCGTGCTCACGGTCACGAACGCCGCCGGTCCGATTCAGGTGTTCGCCGGCCTGCGCGACGATCCGTTCTTCGTGGATCTCGAGCAGTTCTTCCGCATCATCCCCGATCGCAAGCCGGTGACCGGCCCGCTCGCCGCGCTGCCGGAGACGCCGACCGCAACGGCGTTCCGCGGACCTGCGCCGCCGTTCGACACGTCGCGTGGCGCGCCAGTCGACATCCTGACCGTCATCAAGGCGAACACGCTGGCCATCGTCATCGAGCTGCCCACGAGCCTCCTGGCGCCGGGCGCCAACAAGAAGATCGGCGTCTGGGGCACGATCAGTCGCTAAGCGTTCATTCCCACTCGAATTCATCAAGAGGACATTCCATATGAAGGTAGGACAGCTGGCACTTCTTGGCGGGACGATCATGGCGATCGGTCTCACCTCGGCGTGCGACGAGTTTGGATCGGAACGGGTCGTGGTCCAGAACCGCACCGACACGGTCCGCGTGACGACCACGGTCACCCGCACGGATACGGTCATCCGTCGCGACACCGTGCGCTTCAATGAGTTCCGCACGTTCAACCAGATCGAGCGGCTCGGCAATCCCCTCGTCGCCGAGGCCCTGCTGCAGTTCAAGGATCACGGCTTCCATGATCTCGGCACGCCGAGCACGGATCGGAACAACTTCCGGGCGAAGATCGTCGCGTTCATCAACGGTACGGCTGGTCGCAGCGCGGCCACGTCGTTCGCCATCGCCGACGTGCTCCTGCCCGACATGCTGACGGCGCAGACGGACAAGGTCGCCGGTACCGCCGGCTACCTCGGATTCGTCTTCAATCCGAACGCTTACGGCGGACGCAAGCTCTCCGACGACGTCGTCGATGCATCGCTCGGCGTCGTGTTCGGACCGCTCGTGGACCCGAACAACACGAGCCCGGGCCTCTCGACGGACAACGTGCCGGCGTTCGGCGGCGGTCCCGTGCCGACGGCGACGTTCCCGTACCTCGCGGCGCCCAACGCACCGTAAGGCTTGATCGATTGTGAACCAGTGGGCGCGCGATGCGCGCTCACTGGTATTGCATCTCATCGGTTCCACCCCGCAGCGCGTGATGCCGCCAATGTCAATGCTTCGTCGTCCCATCTGGCTTGCCCTTGGCGCGGCGCTGCTCCTCGCTGGTGGTGGACTCGCGCTCGTTCGGCATCTCGACGCTTCGGCACCTCCGCGCATCGAGGTGCTTCAGACGTCACCCGAGCTGACACGGATCGAGCAGGATCTCTCGCTCTACACGTCGGCCAGCAAGCAGGACCCGTTCAGCGCGACCTTTCCCGCCCACTCGGCGCGCCTCTACCTGCAGCGCGCCGCGCTGAGCGGAGATGCCGCCGATGCCAAGCGCGCCGAGGAGCTGGCGCGGGCATCCTTGGCGCAGCGCACGTCGCACAACGGCACGGCGTTCGTGACTCTTGTCGCCAGCCTCCTCGAGCAGCATCGATTTCAGGAAGCGGCCGCCGTCGCCAAACAGCTCGTCGCCGGCCAGCCGGACGTCGACGCGTACCGCGCGCTTCTCGGCGAGACGCAGCTGGAGGTGGGCGACTACGATGCCGCCCGCGCGAGCTTCGCATCACTCAAGCGTCCAGTCGCGGCCCTCAACATCCTCGCCGCGCTCGCCCGGTGGGAAGAGCTGCAGGGACGCGAAGTCGATGCGCTGCGGCTGCTCAGAACGGCGCGCGAGGCCGGGAGCCGACAGGGAGATATTCCAAAGGACGAAATCGCCTGGCTGTCGATGCGCGAAGGGGATATGGAACTGCGGCGCGGCCATCGGAACGCGGCGTCCGAGGCATATGGTCGCGCGCTGGCGGCGGCGCCATGGAATTATCGCGTGCAGGCGGCGATGAGCCGGCTCTCCATGGCGCGCCAGCGATGGACGGACGCGATCGCCTACGGGGACGCGTCCATCGCCACGGCGCTCGATCCGGGAACCCTCGGGCTCATTGCCGATGCCTATGCGGCGCGTGGCGACAGCGCCCGTGCGGCGGAGTACGAGCAGACGCTCGAGGTGGCGGTCTCGGCCGAGCCGGGCGCCTATCATCGGGCCTGGAGCCTGTACATGCTGGATCACGGCCGCAATATCCCGGATGTGCTTCGGCGTGCCGAGGAAGAGCTCACCACGCGGCGCGACATCTACGGGCATGATCTCGTGGCCTGGGCGCGCTACAAGGCCGGGCGCCACGCCGACGCGGCGCAAGCCATGGCGCCCGCGCTCCGCCTGGGCACTCGCGATCCGTTGTTGCTCTATCACGCCGGGATGATCGCCCGCGCCGTCGGTGACGCGGGGGGCGCCGCCGGTTACCTCGGCGATGCCCTGGCGCTCGATCCGTGGTCGCGCCCGGAGTACACGCGCCGAGCGCGCGCCGTCATGGACTCGCTCGACATCGAACGGGATCCTGCGCGGACGGTAGTGACGCGCCTTGGCGCGCGCCTCCGGCGGAGCACACAACGAGCCTCGCTGAGAGTGCAGGACGCGCTGTAGGTTCCATCGCGCGACGGTTGGCCGTCTGGCACTGGTGCGCGGCGCGGGGCTTGATAGCTTTGGAGGTGGTGCAGGGCAGGGTCGGCGGGATGCGCCCATGCTCGGCCCCCGTCCCGGCACGGGCCGCGTGCGCGAGCAGCTTGGCGCCGGTCAGCATCTCGCCCTGGTAGCTCAGGTGGATAGAGCGACCCGTTTGTCCCCTTCTCACCCGCCCCCTCCTTGTCCGACCAACTGAGCCAAGTGACTGAGGCGTTGCGAAGCGGCAGGCTCCACGTCGCGCTGGCGCTTCTGAACGCCCGGACGGTCCATCGCTTCACCGGAGTCTACCGTTACGACGGCGCTACGCTGCGCAATGTGGCCCTATTCGACCGCTTCGCGCCCGACGTGGAGCGCGGCGAGGACGCGCCCATGGTGGCCACATTTTGCGCCATCGTCCCGACTGTGGGCGACTCGCTCGAAGTTACGGATGGTCGCACCGACTCCCGGTTTCCCTGGATGCAGGACAATGCGGTGGTGTATTACTGCGGGGTGCAGATCCGCGACCACGCCGGAACGCCCGTCGGAACCCTGTGCCACTTCGACCTGCAACGCTGCGAAACGCCCTCCAGCGAACTGCCGTTGATGGGCGCGGCGGCGCCGTTGCTGTACGACATGGTCAAGGAAGTCACGCCGCCGGGCAGCCGAGAGGAAGCCCCGTTGGAAGCTTGAAACAGCCCCCGGACGTTGTACGACTGCCCGAACCTATGCGCTGTGGGTGGAAGTGGCTGGGGTGGCACGGTCAGGACGTCGCATCTATCGGGGACATTCAAGGCGCGATATCACGAAACTCGTCCCGGGCCACGCCAGAGCAGAAGACTACATGACCGGAGGCAGCGGTTATATTGAGGCGCAGCTCGTGTCTGGGTGGAAGAATTGGGAGGAAGGGGGGACACCCAGACGAAGCGTCAGGCACCTCTTGAATTTCGAATCGTCCTGAACGTCCTAAACGCTTGAAGATAATGCGTTTGCCCTCGTAGCTCAGGTGGATAGAGCAGCGGTTTCCTAAACCGTTGGCCGGGCGTTCGAGTCGCCCCGAGGGCACTTCGCGCCGTCCCCGATTGACGCTTCACTAATAACTTGTAAACCTATGACGACCCCCGACACCGACGCCGGCGTGCCAATCAGGGAGCCAAAGGCCGAAAGCTTCCTTGACTGGTTCCATATCAACTCGCGGTTGGTCTCCATCGGTGCGCTCGCCGTGCTCGTGGCAGGCGGCGTTGCCTGGTATGTGCCGACGTATCGCGCGCAGAAGAACGCGAATGCAGGCAAGGCGCTTCTCGCTGCCAGGCAGTCCGCGGCGTCGGGCAATCTGGCGCTGGCCGAGTCGGACCTCCGAAAGGTCGTCGACCGGTACGCTGGCACCTCGGCCGGCACCGACGCGGGGATGCTGCTCGCGCAGCTCAAGTTCGACAAGGCTGATTACGCGGGAGCCGTCGCCGACCTTCGGATACTGGAGTCGAAGATGGGCAAGAGTCCCAGCGCACCGGCCGTCCAGGCGTTGATCGGCGACGCGCTCGCGCAGCAGGGAAAAGCTGCCGAAGGGGCAGTCGTGTACGAGAAGGCGGCCAGCATGACGACCATGGCGAATGAGCGCGCGCTGTATCTTGCCAAGGCTGGTCACGCGTTTACGGCGGCGGGCAAACAGCCGGAAGCCCGGAAAGTCTGGGAAGCGCTCGCGGCGCAGACGGATAACGAAGGATTGGCGGCGGAAGCCCGCGTGCGGCTAGGAGAGCTCACCGCGACGGTGCACAAGAGCTGACGAGCTCGGCTGCGCGGCTCAGGCGGTGCGGAACAGGATCTGAACCGGCTTGGGCTGCGCGTCAGCGGCATGAGGCACATCGACACGAATGTCGATGTGCCTCTCGAGTTTTTGGGGCGTTGATTCGTAAGGCAGATCAGACATGGCTGGGGGCCAGGTGATCGAACCGCTGGGTCGAGACGGCATCGCGCTCCTCTGTGAATTCGACACTCGAGCGCCACACCCGTTAGACGGGCCACTTTATTAGTACGTATAAGATGTATTATGTAAACTAAGCACAGTGGAGAAGTGTGGAAAACCGCTAACATCGATGCGCCATACATTCTATAAGATCCTCTATACAAACCACTTACCGCATACATCTCAGATGCAACATCAGTGCTGGGCAGCGGGAGGCACCTGAGTTCAGCGATTCCGACGTGTCATCTCGTCGCTGTCGTGATCACTGGCGCGAGCAGGTAGTCCTCAGGACATGCGGCCACGGCCAGCGCTGCAGGCTGGCCGCCGCCAGCGCCCTCAGATCTCGCCCAGTTTGCCCTGAAAGACGACGCGCGCCTCACCCTGGAGCGACGGAAGCCAGCCGTCTTGCCTTCGGCTGAGCCGCACGCGCAGTAC
>JBKJIY010000059.1:0-14305 GCA_046598315.1 Gemmatimonadaceae bacterium | reverse complement strand
AGCACGGTGGCGCCCGCCCGAACGTCCTCGCCGAGGGGACGGATGTTGCGCCCGACGTCGCGCGCGTCAACGATGGCGACATCCACGCCGTCGCTCCGCGTATCCTCCACGCGGATGACGGAATCGACGTCGGCGGGCACGGGCGCACCGGTCATGATGCGGGCCGCTTCGCCCCGCCGCACCTCGCGCGTGCCGCGCCGCCCCGCGCCGATGGTGTCCACCACGCGCAGCCGCACCGGCGCATCGGGGCTCGCCCCGGCGACGTCGTCGGAGTGCACCGCGAATCCGTCCATGCTCGCGTTGTTCCACGGCGGGAGCGATACGGGCGACACGACGTCGCGCGCCAGCACGCGCCCCAGTGCGTCGCCCAGGGGCGCCCGCTCGCTGGTCAGCGCGCGAATGCCCGCGAGCATGTGCGCGCTGGCCTCGCGCACGGTGAGTCGTGTGACGAGCACTACGGCTCGAGGCGCAGGCTGGCCAGGTACACGCTCAGTGCGTCGGTCACCTGATCCACGCGGCGCGTTGGCACCGTGTAATTGTTGCAGAGCGCGCTGAAGAGCAGCATGCGGCCGTCGGCGGTCGTGACGTAGCCGGAGAGCGAGCGCGCCTTGTCGAGCGTGCCCGTCTTCGCGTGCACGTTGCCTTGTGCGGCCGTCCCCTTCATGCGGTTGCGGATGGTGCCGTCCACGCCGGCGATGGGCAGCGCGTCGTAGAAGGTCTTGAACTCGGGAAATGTCCTCGCCGCCTCGAGCACGTGCACGATGGTGCGGGGCGACAGGTAGTCGTGGCGCGAGAGGCCGCTGCCATCGCGGATGGCCATCCCCTCGGGACGGCCGCCCCACGCCACCACCTGACGGCTCACGACCTGCTGCGCGCTGTCCGCCGTCCCCACGCCGGTGCGCGCCAGCGCGATGGTCTTGAACAGGATCTCGCCGATCTGGTTCTGCGAAGGCTTCTCGAAATAGGGCAGGATCTCCCGCAGCGGCGGTGACTGCATGGCGGCGACCGAGTCCAGCTGCGCGGTCGTGTCGGTGACCGCCTCGTCCACGCGAATGCCTCGCGCGCGGAGCGCCTCGCGCAACGCCGCGGTGTAGGCCGCTGCCTGATCCCGAAACGTCAGCTCGAGCACGGCGCTGTCGCCTGCGGCGATCGTGCCGTCCACCAGCACGCCCGCGCGGGAGGAATCCTGCGCCACCCGGATGGCGGCACGCGGTGAGCGGGCGACGGCGGAGCGGGCGACCGTACGCGCGCGGACGATCAGCTTCGGATACGTCGTCGCCGGCCGCGTCTCGGCGCGGACGGGGTCGCCGGCACTGGCGCCGCCGCGCACGACGATCTCCGTGAATCCCTCGTTGAAGTACAGCGCATCCACGCCCGCCGAGTAGGCGTCGTCCAGATTGTCCCAGTCCCAGCCCAGGCCCAGCGGCGCATCGGTGAACGGCGACGGCGCGGCCGCGACGCGGCCGCGAATGCGGGAGATCCCGCGCGCCTTCACCGAATCGGCGAGCGCGCGCAGCGGCGTCATGGCGTCCCCGCGCATGTGGGCGCTCACCGACGGGTCCCCCGTCCCGCGCGCGACGAGATCGCCGAGCAGGACGCCCTCACGAACCGCGCCGCGAGCGTAGAGCGTGGTGGCCCACCGGTAGTCCAGACCGAGCTGCGCCACGGCGACTGCCCCGGTGACGAGCTTCATGTTGGACGCGGGCATGAAGAGCTTGTCGGCGTTACGCGCGTACAGCGTCTCCCCCCGCCCCGGATCCACGATGAGCAGGCCCCAGTGCGCGTTGCCGAACTCGGGGCGGTCGGCCAGCGAATCCACGAACTGGCGTAGCGCTGCCCGTCCGGCCGCACCCGGCGCCGGAATCGGCGCATGCTGAACAACGGGCGCCGGTGCCGTCGGTCGCGGAGTGCTGGTGCCAGTCGCCGCGCAAGCGGCGAGAAGGATGACGCAGACGAGGGAAAGAGCGGCGCGCATGCTGGCGGGACGGGAGGAGGAGTGGCGAGGGCGCCTGGACACGACAAGCCGAGGAAAGATGGGTACCGCGCCGCGTCGAGGCGAGGCGCGCGCGCTAGCTGACGCTCGCGGCCATCGTACCGCCCAGCAGTTGCAGCGCCGCCAGCGTATCGACGCTGGTGAACAGGCGCGTGGGCTCGCCGTGCGCCTCCAGCACCGCGTCGCCGATGATCGCGAGCCCCGGCAGCGCCTCGCTCAGGGCAGCGGCCCGCCGCTCGCCGCCCATGAGCAGGGCTTCGCACACGCCGAGCGCATCGGCAGCGTAGTATGCGCACAGCGGTTCGGCGCGCGGTGGCTCGCCATGTACCGGCACCACTGCCGTCGCACCCGACTCCCCCCGCGCACGCAGGCCGCGAAGCAGGGGAGCCGGAACGAACGGCATGTCCCAGGCGACCACGAGCACGGCCCGTCCGCACGCGGCGCGGAGTGCCGTGGCGAGCCCGCCGAGCGGGCCGAGCCCCTCCACTTCGTCGGCGACGATCGTGAGGTCTGGGAACCACGACGGCGCCCGCGTGTCGTTGCAGACGACGAGCTGTGTGAGCGTGGCGCCGCGCAGCGCCGCCAGTGCGCGATCGGCGATGCGCACGTCGTCCACCATGGCCAACCCCTTGGGATACCCGCCGAAGCGTCGTGCGCGTCCGCCAGCGAGGAGCACGCCGACACAGCCGTCGTGCGCGTCCGCGACGCTCAGATGCGCAGCCCGCGCTGCTCGGCGGCGAGGTCGAGCTCCATGGTGAGCGCGCGCTCCACCAGCAGCGACTCCATGCCGAGGTGCGAGCGCTCCTTGATGAATCGGCCGCAGGCGTTGCACATCAGCAGATCGTATCCCAGTGCGGCGCTGCCGATGCGCGCGACCGCCGCCTCCTCATCGCTGTCGCAGCCGAGGCAGCCGCTGCGCGAGGATCGCCACTGCGCGTCGCAGCGCGCGCACACGAGCGTGCGCTGTCCGCGCTCGAGGAGGACGATATCGGGCGCCCCGCCGCAGCAGGGACACACCACGCGCGACCAGTGTCGCCAGAGCGCCGGGGCGCCGACGCGCGAGCTGGCGGCGCGCAGCAGGGCGTTGGCGACCACGATGGCGGCCTGCCGGGCGACGCGGCGCAGCGGATTGGGTGGCGTCCGATCGCCGGTGAGCCAGCCCGACACGAGCTCGTCCACGTCGATCTCCTCGTCGAGCAGCAGGCGGCGTTCGGGGTTGGAGATGAATCCAGCCACCTCGAACGCCTCGAGCACTCGCACGAACCGCGGGGTGAGATCTCCGCAGGAGGGGAGCACCCGCAGCGCGTCATAGGCCACCTGCCCCACACGAATACGACGCCGCGCCGCCGCTTCATCCACTGCGGGGAGGCAGTCCTGCAGCAACTCCGCCTGCGCCCGCAGGACGGGCGCGAACTGCTCGGCGGTGGTGGCGCGCACCGTGGAATGCGGGAGGATGGACGGAGAGGGCACGACGGCAGCGGTGGGCACGGTGCGCGGCGACGGGAGCAGACGGTTCCCGCGCGGTGCGTCGCTGGAACCACGAGCGAGCACCGCGAACGTCACGCGCCGGGCTCAGCCGGGTTCGTAGGTTGCGCTGAGCGTCTCGTCCTCCGCCACCCTCACCCGGACCACCCGCGTTGCGCCTCCCACCGCCGACTGCACGCGTTCACAGATGAAGCGGGCGAGGTTCTCGCCAGTGGGCACGAGGCCGCCATCGGCAAACGGGGCGACGTCCAGATTGATGTTGGCGTGGTCGAACCGGTCCCGCACTTCCCGCTGGAGTGCGAGGTCGAGGAGTGGGAGATCGACGATGAAACCCGTGACGGCGTCCACCGTTCCGGTCACCGTGACATCGCACACGTAGCTGTGGCCGTGGTAATTCGGCCTGGCGCACGCGCCGAACGTGGCGGTGTTTCGATCGTCGCTCCACTCGGCGATGCGATACCGGTGCGCCGCGGCGAAGGTGACGCGGCGGGTGAGATACGTCGGCATGAGGGCAAGATACTCGGTGCGACCGCGGGGGGAGGCCAATGCCGGGCCGGTGAGGCTGGCCGCCCCGCCGCCAGCGTGGCACGCCGATGGCATTGAAGCAGGGGGACAGCTCCACGTCCCTCATCACACCGGTCCATGACAGAGCCCATCATCAATTCCAACGCGCTGCGCGATCCCAGGAACAAGCAGCTTCTCATCATCGGCGGCATTGTCCTGCTCGCGCTCATCATCGCCCTGGCGATGTGGCAGACGAGCGGGACCACGGGGGCCAGGCGCGACCTCGCCGCGGCGAACGACAAGATTGCCGCGAAGCAGTCCGAGGTGGACGAGGCGCGGCGCACGCTGGAGGAGAAGCTCTCGGAGCTACGCGTGGTGAAGGCGGAGGCCGACGCGCGGGCCACCAAGCTGGGCGGCGAGGTGACGGAGGATGTCCGGGGCGCCGTCGATGGCGCCCGCATCAACACGGGCAGCGAGGTGGTGGTGGACCCCAGCGCCGAGTACTACGTGCGCGACCGCGACGGCCGCTTCGTCCGTGTGACGCGGCCGTGACGCGCTCAGGGCTGGTTCAGGCCCCCTAGTGATTCTCCCCGCGATGTGACGAGTCCCCATCCGAGCCCGAGAGGCCCTCGGGTGTGGGACCCGTCGGCGGGTTCCAGCTCATGCCTTCTTCCATGACCTTCTGGTAGTCCGCGGTCCCGCCGAGCTCGGCGTCGCCGTCACCGGCCAGGTGGGCCGACTCGTCGGTGTACAGCAGGCTCTCGTCGCTCAGGAGCGCGCCGCGACCGGAGTCGTCGTCGGCGTGCTCATCCGCTGCCGAGGAATTCTCGATCCGCACGAGCGCGTCCACGATCATCTCGTCGCTGAAGTCGACGATCCCCAGCACGTCGGTCACGATGTGCGCCGCGATGCGGCGCTCGCCCTCCGTCCCGACGCGTCCGGTGATCTTCAGCTTTCCCTCGTGCGCATGCACGTTCAGGTCGCGGTGTTCCAGTCCGGGATGCGCGGCCAACTCCTCGCGCACCAGCTCGCGGAGTTCGGCGTCGTCCAGCGACTCGATGTTGTGCAGGTCCTCGTAATCGTGGGCCATGATGGGCCACCGGGTGAAGGGTCCGGCGGCTCCCTGCCTCAGCGGTGAAAGAGGTACGACACGCCCACCGTCAATGCCGTGTGGTGCGTGTAGAACGACTTCGCCGTCTGCGTGGAGACCACCGTGGTATTGTCGCTGGTGGGCCGGTAGAACGCGTCGGGATAAGCGAGGCGGAAGATGCGGTCGGTCAGGTCGCCACGCAGCATCCACCGGCCGCCGGGCGCGAACTTCAGGCCGCCGCCAACGGAGAATGCAAACGGGGTGCCGAAGGAGAAGCCGCTCGAGTCCCTCGCCGCGCTGCGCAGCACGCCGACGCCGCCGCGCACCTGGGGCACCAGGTGGTGCCAGCTCTTTCGCCCCGTGAGGTTCATGGCCAGCGCAATGTCGGCCGAGTGGACCGGACTGCTGATCAGCGTCCCGCTGCGTCGCGTGGCGGCTGGCTTGAAGGGATCGACGACCGCGCGCTCGGCAAAGGTGCTCGTGATGTCGCTGGACAACGAGAGCGGTCCGACGAGCCGGAGCTCGTAGCGCAATCCGATCATCGGCGCGCTCCTCGGCGCGACGCCGGCAGGATCGGTCCGCGCGCGTACCCACCCGCCCAGCGGCGTGATCTCCTGCTTGTACTCGAGATCCGCGTACGGGCTGCGCGTGGGCTGATGTCCCACCTGCGCCGCTGCGGTGGAGGCGCCCACGCCGAGCAGCGCCACGACACCGTACAGTAGTTCCTTCACGCGTTCACTCCGAGAGGTAGCAGTTGGTTGGATGCATCAGGCGAGGCACAGGTCGCGCCCCGTCATTTCATCGGGCTGCTCGAGGCCGAGCAGCCGCAGGAGGGTGGGCCCCACGTCGCAGAGCGCGCCGCCATCGCGCAGCCCGTTCCGCGCGTGGGGGTCGACCAGGAGAAAGGGCACCGGATTCGTCGTATGTGCCGTGTGCGGGCCACCGGTGGACGGATCGATCATCATCTCGCAGTTGCCATGGTCCGCCGTCACGAGCAGGCGCGCGCCCGTCCGTTCCGCCGCAGCGACGACGCGGGCGAGACAGGCGTCGACCGTCTCCACCGCCATCAGGGTGGCTGGGACGGAGCCCGTGTGCCCCACCATGTCGGCGTTGGCATAGTTGCAGAGTACGAAGTCGTGATCGCCCGTGCCGATGGCCTGCACGAGCACGTCCGTGATGCCGCGCGCGCTCATCTCGGGGGCGAGATCGTACGTCGCGACCTGCTGACTCGGCACGAGACGGCGCTCCTCTCCGGGAAACGGCTCCTCGATGCCCCCGTTGAAGAAGTAGGTCACATGCGCGTACTTCTCGGTTTCCGCCGTGCGCAGATTCGTCAGGCCGGCATCCGAGACCACCTGGCCGACCAGGCGCGCCATGGACTGTGGCGGGAACGCCACCGGCACGCCCAGCGTCTGGTCGTAGAGCGTCATCGTCGTCACCCGCGCCAGCGGTCGCCGGCCGCGCGCGAAACCGGTGAAGTCCTCCTGCGTGAGCGCGCGCGCGAGCTGCCGCATGCGATCGGACCGGTAGTTGAAGCAGATCACGACGTCGCCATCACGAATCGGCGCAACCGCAACGCCGACGTCGTCCACGACTGTCGAGGGCGTGAGAAACTCGTCCGTCTCCCCGCGCGCGTACGCCTCGCGCACGAACTGCACGGGATCGGCGGTGGATGGACCCCCGCCCTCGACGGTGGCGCGATACCATTTCTCGGTACGGTCCCAGCGGTGGTCGCGGTCCATGCCGTAGTAGCGGCCGCCGATGCTCGCCAGCGTGGCGCGACCCCTCGCCTTCACCAGCAATTCCTCGAGATAGCCCAGGCCGGAGCGCGGCATCGTGTCGCGGCCATCGAGCATCGCGTGGATGGCGACCCGCGGCACCTCGGCGCGCTCGGCCAGGTCGAGCAGCGCGAACAGGTGCGCATCGATCGCGTGGACTCCGCCCGACCCGATCAATCCGACCAGGTGCAGCGTGTGCCCGGACTCCCTGACCGCGCGCGCCGCGTCGGCGAACACCGGATTGGAGAAGAAGCGTCCGTCCGCGATCGCGTTGGAGATGCGCACGAGGTCCTGCTGCACCACCCGGCCGGCGCCCATGTTCAGATGTCCGACCTCGCTGTTGCCCATCTGTCCGCACGGCAGGCCGACGGCCTCGCCGGACGCCTGGAGCAGGGTCCGCGGCGCGCGCGCCCAGAGCCGGTCCCACGTGGGCACATTCGCCATGGCGATGGCGTTTCCCTCCCGTTCGGCACGGTAGCCCCACCCGTCGAGCACGAGCAGGACCACGGGCGAGGGTCGGGAGGGAGCGGCCATCGAACGGGAACCGGGAGGCAGGTACGAGCGCCGCGCGAGGTCGCGGCAGGGTGGAAATGTACCCGCCGGTGCAACGTGCGACCACACGCCGATGGGCTCGGCACTCCCCTTGCGAAGCCAAGCGCGATCTGACGTTGCTCCTACCTCTCACGAGACATCATGACGATCCCGCCGTCCCCACCCGAATCGTGGGATCCAGGGCGCCGCGTGGACAGCACGCGCGAACGTACCGATCGCCGACGACACGGCTGGCGAGAATTTCGCCACAGCTATCCCGGGCTCGTCGCGACGATGGGACTTGCCGTGGTCATCTTTCTCGCCGTGGATGGATGGCTGCTGGCGAAGCACTTCCGCTACCAGCGCGAGACGGCCCAGCTGCGCGGATCGATGTCGCAGGTGGAGCGCGACCGGACGGACGCGCTCCTCGCGCAGGAGCAGAACCGGCTGAAGGTGATGGTCGAGCTCTTCAAGCGGCAGGCCAAGGTGGATCCGGCGCTGCATCTGAGCGTGTCGCTCGACAGCGGCGTGATGTACCTGGAGCGCGAGGGCGCCCTCCTGCGGGCCATGCCCATCACGGTCGGCCCGGAAAAACGCGTGGGCACGATACCGGATACGGTACACATTGCCGCTCCGCGGGGTAAGCGAAGTGTGGCACAGGTGCTCCAGGGCGATAGTCCCTGGGAGGTGCCGGGGTGGGTGTACGGCGATCGCGGCATCTCCGCGGCGTCAGGCGCCCTGGCAGGAGCGCTCGGGCCGGCGGCAATCGTGCTGGATGGGGGTACGGTGATCTACTCGCTTCCCAGCGTGGGGCCGCTGAACGACTCGGCATACGTGCTGCCCGGCGCCGTCCGCGCGCGTGCCGAGGACCTCAAGGCGATCGCGCCCAATCTGAAGCGCGGCATGCCCGTGTATTTCTACTAGGAAGTGAGGAGGATTCGGTGGGCATGATCAGGTTCTTTCGGAGCGGTCCCAAGATCGCGTTCGGCCTCATCGGCGCGGTCCTGCTCCTCATGGTGGCCAGCACCGCTCTCTTTGGACGCACGGCGCTCGTGCGGCACGAGCGGGACGTGAGTCGCATGGTGTTCAATGACAACGTGCAGCTCCTCGACGAGATCAAGCGCAGCAGTGGGGCGCTCGACGACAGCCTCTCGAAGAGCGGCGGCGGCTCCCAGGCCATTCAGGCCGACAAGCCGTACATCGTCGTCAGCATCGAGGAACACCGGCTCTGGTACAAGCGCGGCGACAGCGTGCTGTTCACGGCCGGGGTGGCGACCGGGAGCGGAAAGGTGCTCGACGGCGACGGCGGCAACTGGAAGTTCGAGACGCCGCGCGGCCGTCTCGTCGTCCTGGAGAAGGAGCTGGACCCGGCGTGGGTGCCCCCCGACTGGCACTTCGTGGAGCAGGCGCGCAAGCGCGGACTCGGCATCGTGCGACTGGCACGAGGCCAGAGCGTTCCGGCGAGCGACGGCTCCCGCATCGAGGTCGACGGCACCGAAATGGTGAGACGCTACGCCGACGGGCGCTCCGAAGTAGTGGGCGCGGGGCAGGAGGGCCGGGAGATCGTGGCGGGAGGCAACATCATCATCCCGCCTTTCGGCACCAACCAGCGCCGGTACAAGGGCGTGCTCGGCACGCACCGACTCAAGATGGGCGACGGGTACGCGCTGCACGGCACCAACGCGCCGGAGAGTATTGGCCGATCGGTCAGCCACGGCTGCGTCCGGCTCAGGAACGAGGATATCTCGCAGCTCTTCGACTTGGTCGCGGTGGGCACGCCGGTGTTCATCTACTAGCAATCGTCCGGAAATCGCTGGATCGTAACCATTTAACGGGCGCTGGCCATTCGGTCAGCGCCCGTAGGTCTTTGTTGCCTCGTCGATACCGGGCCGTCCTTTTCGTAGTTAGATTTCACGCTTTGCGTAGGCTGCGCTGTCCAGGAGGCAAACCGTCGTGCATGATCTCGTTAGGGGCCGTCGTCTGGGCCGTCCTGTCCGCGCCCTGCTCGGGACGCTCGCCGCCTTCGTGCTCGCGGTCGTCTCCGTCGTGCAGTTTCTGCTGCCGGGCTCCTCGCTGACGACAGTACCGTTCCAGCACCTGAGCCACATGGTGAACGGCGCCGACGCTCCCGCGGCCGCGGCCACGGCCGACGCCTTCGGACGCAGCGGAAACGTCAACGTGCGCTTCGCCATGCCCGGCGCGCCCATCGAGTTTCCGCTTTCGCTCGGCGCCGACACTCGTGACCTGTCGTATCAGTGGGTGACGCTCGCCGACTCCACGGCGGGCGAGCCGGCCCGCACCCTGTCGGCAGCCCCAGCCATCGCCCCGGCGCGGCCCGGCTTCTACCATCTCTCCGTCATCCGCGACGGACGGCGCGAGATCCTCTCTGAGCCGACGCTCGCCGTCATCGTGCCGTTCAACCGCAAGCTGGGCGGGCACGTCAACGGCTACCGCATCGGCACCTACGTGGCCGAGCGCATCGGCGCCCGGCAGCAGGAGCGGCCAGATGGCTTCGTGGAGGTCACGCCAGCCCTGCTCGGTCTGCAGATCACCAAGCATCTCACGCTCGCCGACTTCGTGACGCACGACGACCAGCACGATGTCTGGCCCAAGTACGTGGCGCTCAATCCGCGTTTGCTCGACAAGCTCGAGCTGGTGTTCGCCGATCTCGGACGCAGTCTTCGCCCGGAGCTCTCGATCGACGTCCGCTCGGGCTTCCGCTCGCCGTCTCATAACGCGCGAGTCCAGCGCTCGGCCCGGGACAGCCGGCACCAGTACGGCGACGCGGCCGACGTCGCGATCGACGCGGACGGCGACGGACGCATCACTCTCACCGACGAACTCCTCATCCAGCTCGCGGTGGAGCGGGTGGAGGATGCGCATCCGGACCTCGTGGGCGGGCTCGGCCTGTACATGAGCCGTCGCTACCGCACCCCCTACGTGCACATCGATGCGCGTGGGCGCCGCTCGCGCTGGCACGGCTAGGCGCGTTAGCTTTCAGGGATGAACCCCTACCTGCGCGACAAGCTCCTCCAGAAACTCGAGTCGCTCTCCGACGAGCGTGGATATCAGGTGCTCGACTACGTGGAGTTCATGGAGTCCAAGTACGCTGAGCGACAGACGGCGGCAGCGGGCGCCAACCCGCTGACGAGGTTCGCCGATGCGGTGGAAGAGCGCCTGCGCGCGGGCAAGGTCAGCGCGTCGGCCGTCGCGGAGACGATGGGCCTGATGAACAAGGCCGTGGGCGTGTTGAGCGGAGCAGCCGCTGCGGCAAACTCCGTGGCCACCGACCTCATGAGCGCCGGGTCGCGCGTGATGGATGCCGCGGCCGAGGCGGCCAACAGTGCGTCGTCAGCCGCAACGAAACCAACGGGCGGACAGGCGGGCCCCAGCGGCACGACTGGTGCGAGTGCGAGGGGCGGCCCCGAGGACGGGGGAGCGACCCACGGCGGCACGACGCCGCCGGGAAACTGACGACACACCACTCGAGTATGGGAGCCGACGCGTGAGCACCACCACTGGAAGACAGGCCCGTGGCACGACCGCCAGCGCGTCGCAGGCGAGGACTCGCGCCGCCGCCTCAGCTGCCGCCGCCGCAGATGCCGCCGCAGCGCCGCGTACGGGCGCCAAGCGCACGGTGGTCTATTACATGAAGCAGCTTCCGAATTATCTGCGGCTCCTGGGCGGGCTGCTCACCGACCCGCGCGTCGCCATGGTGGACAAGTTGCTCGTGGCCGGCGCGATGGCCTACATCGCGCTGCCGGTGGATTTCATCCCCGACTTCATTCCCTTCCTCGGTGAAGTGGACGATGTGTTCGTGCTCGTCATGGCGTTGCAGCGGCTGATCTCCAACGCCGGCCGCAACGTGCTGGCGGGGCATTGGTCCGGCGCCATGGAAGATCTCGCGGATCTCAACCTGCGCGAGGCGCTCGCGGCAGCGGCCTTCTTCCTCCCGCGCGGCATCCGGCGCCGCTTGAAGGTGATTGGACGGTAGCGCGGGGCCGACTACCGTCCAGATTCCTGGCCTGTTACCTTTCGCCATGGCGACATCAACCCGCTCCACACTGAATTCCGAGCCCGCATCTCCTCCCCTGGACGAGAGCGGGCTTTCGCGTTCCGTCCCGCTGAACGGCGCGTCGCGCGTGCGGCACGACGTCGCGCTCACCTTCGACGACGTCCTGCTTGCCCCTCGGCGTTCGGTAACCCACCCGAAGGACGTCTCGACGCGCTCGCGCTTCTCGCGCGGCATCGAGCTCAACGTTCCGCTCGTCTCCGCGGCCATGGATACTGTGACGGAGGCCGAGATGGCCATCGCCATGGCACGCTCCGGAGGGATCGGCGTGCTGCACAAGAACATGTCCATCGACCGCCAGGCGATGCAGGTGGATATCGTGAAACGCAGCGAGAGCGGGATGATCATTAACCCGTACACGCTTCCCGAGTCCGCGAGCTTGCGCGAGGCGGCGAACCTGATGTCCCGCTTCAAGGTGTCGGGAGTGCCGATCGTGGATGCCAACGGGCGGCTGGTGGGGATCATCACCAATCGCGACCTCCAGTTCGAGCGCAGCCTGGACCGGCCGGTCGCCGAGGCGATGACCAGGGACAAGCTCGTCACGGCGCCCGAAGGCACCACACTGGACGAGGCCGAGCGGATCCTGGGCCGGCATCGGATCGAGAAGTTGCCAGTGGTGGACGCCGACTTCCGTCTCAAGGGCCTGATCACCGTCAAGGACATTCACAAGCGCCGCCTCTACCCCACGGCCAACAAGGACCAGCATGGCCGCCTCCGGGTGGCCGCGGCGATCGGCGCCGGGGGCGACTTTCTCGCCCGCGCCAGGGCGCTGCTCGACGCTGGAGTGGACGCGCTCATCATCGACACCGCGCACGGGCACGCCGATGGCGTCCTCGCCGCGACCGAGAGCGTGCGACAGGATTTTCCTGATACGCAGCTCGTCGTCGGCAACGTGGCCACGCGCGAGGGGGCGCGGGCTCTCGTGGAGCGCGGCGTGGACGCGGTAAAAGTCGGCGTGGGTCCGGGCTCGATCTGCACCACGCGCGTGGTGACCGGCGTCGGGGTTCCCCAGCTCACGGCGGTGTTCGACGCGGTGGAAGGGGCAGGAGAGGTGCCCGTGATCGCCGATGGCGGCATCAAGTATTCGGGTGACGCGGTCAAGGCGCTCGCGGCTGGCGCGAGCAGCGTGATGATGGGAAGCATGCTCGCCGGCACCGAGGAGAGCCCCGGCGAGACCTTCCTGCTCGAGGGACGGCGGTTCAAGATGGTGCGGGGCATGGGTTCGTTGAGCGCGATGCAGGATGGAAGCGCCGACCGCTATTTCCAGGACGGAGAGCTCTCGCCGAAGAAGCTGGTGCCCGAGGGCATCGAAGGTCGAGTACCGTACCGGGGTCCGGTGGCCGACGTCCTGTTCCAGATGGTCGGCGGCCTGCGCAGCGGCATGGGCTACGTCGGGTGCGGTGACATCGACGAGCTCCGCACCGACACGCGGTTCGTGCGCATCACGGCGGCCGGGCTGCGCGAGTCGCATCCTCACGATGTGACGATCACGCGGGAAGCGCCAAACTACAGTCTGTAGCTCATCGGCACTGGCTGAAGGAGCGATCGCGCCGCGGCCGGCGCTGCCGCAATCCGTCCGGGCTTCCTTGCGCTCCACGGCGACCGCATTTATTCGTATCAGCTGCGGTGGCGACCCGCATTGACACGTGCGTGCCGTCCGCCGACATTTTTTGCATGCGCTGGATCGCGCGCCGGACGCGCGGACGGTCGTGCCGATCGACATTCCATCGATACCACCAAGGGGGGACTAGCGTGGCTGGCTCACTGTTTCGTACGAAGTCGATCGATCAGCTCATGGCCGACAGCGCGAATACCGGCGAGGAGGGCCTCAAGCGGACGCTGGGCGCCTTCGCGCTGGTGGCGCTCGGCATCGGGGCCATCATCGGGGCGGGACTGTTCGTGCGAACCGCCGCGGCGATCGCGGAGCGCGCTGGACCGTCCGTCACGCTCGCCTTCATCGTGGCCGGGATCGGCTGCGCATTCGCCGGCCTCTGCTACGCCGAGTTCGCGTCGATCATCCCCATCGCCGGCAGCGCGTACACGTACTCGTACGTGACCATGGGCGAGCTCATGGCCTGGATCATCGGCTGGGATCTCGTGCTGGAGTACGCGGTCGGCGCCGCGACGGTCGCCATCGCCTGGAGCGAGTACTTCAACAAGGTGCTGGAGTACGTCGGGTTGCATATCCCGTATCAATGGAGCCACTCGCCATTCGAGACGATGCAGACGACCGGCGTGCAGGGCATCATGAACGTGCCCGCCGTGATCATCCTCTTCCTGCTCTCGGCGCTGCTCGTGCGAGGCACGCAGGAGTCGGCGTTCGTCAACGCCATCATCGTCGTGCTCAAGGTGGCGATCGTCATCCTGGTGATCGCCATCGGCTGGGGCTTCATCAACTCGGCCAACCATACGCCCTACATTCCGGCGGCCACCACGTACACCACGCCCGAGGGATTGACACACCCCTATGGCGGGATCATGGGAATCCTCGGAGCGGCCGGCGTGGTGTTCTTCGCCTTCATCGGGTTCGATGCCGTCTCCACGGCGGCACAGGAAGCGAAGAATCCCGCGCGCGACATGCCCATCGGCATCCTCGGGTCGCTCGTCGTCTGCACCGTGCTCTACGTCCTCTTCTCGCACGTCCTCAGCGGCGTCGCCACGGTGGAGGACTTCCGCACCGCGGGCAAGGAGGCGTCCGTTACCTTCGCCATCACCAAGTACATGACGGGGTACGCGTGGCTCGGGAAGTTCGTCACCGTGGCCATCCTCGCCGGCTTCTCATCCGTCATCCTCGTCATGCTGCTCGGCCAGTCGCGCGTCTTCTACTCCATGAGCGTGGACGGCCTCGTGCC
>JBKJIY010000072.1:0-13641 GCA_046598315.1 Gemmatimonadaceae bacterium | reverse complement strand
CTCACCTGGCGCGCCGTGGGACCGGTGGCCCGGTGGATCACCCGCGCACCCCATACCTTCGCGATCTTCAACGTCGTGCTTGCCGTGTGGCATCTGCCGCCCGTCTATCAGCTGGCGATGGAGCATCACGCCATGCACATCACGCAGCATGTCTGCTTCATGATCGCTGCCACGCTCATGTGGTGGCCCGTCATCAGTCCGCTGCCCGAGCTGCCGCGGCTGTCGTATCCGGCGCAGATCCTCTATCTGTTTCTGATGACGATCCCGATGTCGATCATCGCCGTCTGCATCGGCTACGCGGAGAATATTCTGTATCCCGCCTATTCCGCCGCGCCGCGGCTGTGGGGCATGACGCCGATGGACGATCAGCTGCTCGGCGCGCTGATCATGTGGATCCCCGGCGGACTGTTCTTTTTCGGGATCATCTCGGTTGTGTTCTATCGCTGGCAGCAGCGGGACGGCGACGAGACGAGCGCCGGCGCCCAGGTCGATTGGCCCGGGACGACGCGGGTGGCGCGCTAGCGACGAACGGCCGACGAATGTCGGCCGTTGTCGTGTTAGGCACTCGTCTCTTGCCCGCCACCGTACCGCGCCGGCGCGCGCAGGTCGCAGCGGAGAGCTCGGGCCAGGCAGATCGGACTACCCAGTCCGCCCTACTCCCGCCCACCCAGCGCAAAGCTGAACTCCGCCTTCAGCTCCGGATGCGTGCGAAGCATGTATCCCCCCATCACGAGCGCCGCCACCAGATTTCCGCTCGCCACCTGAGCCCACCCCAGCGTGCCCAGCATCGGCGACTCCTGCAGCGCGGCACTCAGAGCGTAGAATCCGATCTCGAACGCCACGAACAGCATCAACGCGCCAGCCAGTACCGTCGGCTGCTCCTCGGCAAGATGCACGATCACGGCGAGCACCATCCCGACCCCGATGAACGCGGCATAGTGAAAGATCGTGTAGGCCATCACGAACACCGGCATCCCCTCGTTGCCTGGCGGGCCAAAGATTCGCAGCAGTCCTCGGCCCAGCGCCATCGGCGTGGCTAACGGGTGGCTGTAGATCGAGTCCAGCACGAGAAACCACAGGGCAACCGCCGTGGCGCCGAGCAGGCCCGCGACCAGACCGTCGCGCGCAATCGTGTGTCGCATCAGTTCCCCCTCTCCGAGGTGGTCAGCGCTCCTGCTGTCCGACGGCGCGGCAGGCCGCGCGTTCACCCGTGAGACATCGGGCGCGGTGTCGGGCACGCCCTTCGGCCAATCTGCCTCCCGTGGCGACGGCGCGAAAGAGGGAAATCGGCGCCCTGACTCGACAACCGACGCCGCGTGGACTCATGTTACTCCTCCGGGAACCGTCCCGGGTTCCGTCTGATCCGGTCGCACCGACGAGGCTGCCAGCATGGCCATCACGCTCCCCTCCCTGCCACGGACGCAGCACCTCACGTCTCCCACTGGTGCAACCGCATCGGTGAACCGGGAGCGTCTGCTCTCGCTCGACGTGTTTCGCGGGCTGACCGTGGCCGCCATGCTCCTCGTGAACAATCCGGGGAGCTGGGGAAGCATCTATCCGCCACTGGAGCACGCGCCGTGGCATGGCTGGACTCCGACTGATCTGATCTTTCCCTTCTTTCTCTTCATCGCCGGCATCACGACACATCTCTCGCTCGCGGCTCGGCGGGCGCGCGGCGACGACGAGCGGGCGATCCGCGCCCAGATCGTCCGGCGCGGCGTCCTGATCTTCCTCTTCGGCTTCCTCGTCAACGGCTTCCCCTATTTCACCTGGGGCGACGTCGCCGGCGCCGCCGATCCCACCGTCCTCGATCGGGTGACCGACAGGCTCCTGCACTGGCGCATCATGGGCGTGCTGCAGCGCATCGGCATCGCCTACATGCTCGCCGCGCTCCTCACGCTGCGCACCGACCTGAAGCAGCAGATCTCCATCATCGCCGCCCTGCTCGGAGGATACTGGCTGGTCATGACGATCTTGCCGGTGCCGGGCGAAGGAACGATCGGGGCATTGCTCCTCGCCGACCCGCAGCGGACGATGGCCGCCTGGACTGACCGTCTCGCACTCGATTGGAGCCGCTGGGGATTGGGGAATCATCTCTGGGTCTCCAGCCGCACGTGGGATCCCGAGGGCGTGCTGTCGACGATCCCCGCCGTGGGCACGGCGATGCTGGGCAACCTGGCTGGCCGCTGGATCGGGCAGAAGCGTCCGCTCACCGAGCGCCTCGCCGCGCTTTCTGCCGCGGGGGCGCTCGCGATGATGGTCGGACTGATGTGGAACTGGGTCTTCCCGATCAACAAGAGCCTGTGGACGAGCTCGTACACACTGTTCACTGCGGGAATGGCTGCCCTCTCCCTGGCGACCATCATGTGGATCGTCGATTTCCAGAAGTCCCGCGGCTGGACGAAGCCCTTCGTCATCTACGGGATGAACCCGATGATCGCCTTCGTGGGATCGGGGGTGATGGCGCGCTGCCTCTACTCGATCTTCAAGGTTCCCGGCCCCGATGGCAAGCCGATCGCGCTGCAGGCGTGGATGTACCAGACCGCCTTCGCGTCGTGGCTCAGCCCCGTCAATGCCTCACTCGCTTTTGCCGTCGCCTTCGTGCTCTTCTGGTACGGCATCCTCCATCTGCTTCACAAGCGGGACATCGTGCTCAAGGTCTGAGATTTCGCCCGGCGTCGCCCTTCCGGAACACCCGGGCCTGGAGGCGGGTTAGACTTCACAGTGCGGCGCGGCCCTCTGGCCGCGCCGCGTGGCATTGAGGGCCTGGTCTCCAACGCCTCATCCAGACGATGGAACGCGAGTTGCCCCATCCCCCTCCGATGAACTCACCAAATCGCTGGCCGCGCGCTGTCCGCGCCTCCGCCGTCGCCTTCTTCGCGCTCGTGCTCGTCGCGGCCCCCCCTCAGGGAGCCACCATCGTGGCCGGAGCACCCGTGTGGACGGCGGGCGGAGCGGAGGCATCGGCGCAGCGTCCGCAGACGCGCTCGCGGGCAAAAGCCAGGGCTTCGGCGAAGCGGACCGCGGCCCGTCGGAGCAACGTCAAGCGAACGGCCAAGCGGTCCGCACCGCGTCGCGCCGCCGCACCGGCCGGCCCGGCCTGGACCTCGCCGAACGGACAAGCTGCGCTCGCCGCCGACCTGCAGGGCATGATCGACCGACGCGTGCGCGGCGGGAAGTTCGGCGTCATGGTCGTGTCGCTCTCGCGCGGTGACACCCTCTTCGCGCGCAACGCCGGTGACATGATGCAGCCGGCGTCGACGATGAAGCTCTTCGCCACCGCCGTCGCGCTCGACCGCTTCGGCCCGGATCACACCTTCTCCACCGACGTGCTGCGCGACGGCGCGGTGAGCGCGGACGGCACCGTTGCCGGGAACATCTACCTGCGGGCCGATGGCGATCCGGCGATGTCCGCGCGCTTCTTCCGGGACCCGAATCTCCCGATGGCCACCCTCGCGCGCAACGTCGCGGCCGCTGGCGTGAGGCGCGTCTCGGGTGATCTGCTGTACGACGCCACGGCCTTCGACGATCAACGCATTCCCGATGGCTGGAAGACGACGTATCTGGGCGCCGCCTATGCCGCGCGCGTATCGGCCCTCTCCCTCAACGAGAACCTGGTGTGGGTCGTGGTTCATCCGGACGGGCGCGTGAACCTGGAGCCGGCGACGTCCACCATCCCGCTGCGCAACCGCGTGCGCGTGACCAAGGGCGGCGGCGGCCGCATCGCCGCTCGCCGCGCCTCGGACGGCGCCATCGACGTGTCGGGGTCGATCGGATCACGCAGCGGACCACTGCGGTACTCGCTCGTCGTCGACGATCCGGCACTCTTCACCGCGGGCGCGCTCCGCGCCGCGCTGCAGGAGGCCGGCGTCACGGTCGCGGGCACCGTGCGGCCCGCGAGGACGCCGGCGAATGCGCAGAAAGTCGCGAGCTTCGATTCTCCCCCACTCGCGCAGATCGTCTCGCTGATGAACCGCGAGAGTATCAACATCGTGGCCGAGCTGCTCTACCGGAACGCCGCGCGCGCCGGTGCGCCCAACGGCATGAGCTCCGGCCGCGTCGCAGAAGCACACATGCGGGAGTTCCTGCAGAAGAAGGTCGGCGCCGATCCGCAGGCGATCCGTGCGTCCGACGGCTCCGGCCTGTCCACGCTCGACTACATGACGCCGCGCATGATGGTGCAACTGCTGAGCTACGCGCACAAGGGACCGTGGTCGTCCGCCTTTCACGGCTCGCTGCCGGTGGCGGGCGAGTCCGAGCTGCTCAGGCGCCGCATGCGCAGCACGCCGGCTCAGGGAAATCTCCACGCCAAGACGGGCACGACGAATACCGTGATCGGACTCGGTGGATTCGTCACCGCGAGGGACGGCGAGATCGTCGCCTTCGCCTTTCTCTACAACGGCGCCGACCGCTGGAACGCCAAGTCGGCAATGGACGCGATGGGAGCGACGATCGCGAACTTCGTGCGGTGAGGGGAGGACGCTTTACCCGCCCTCCCGCACCTCCATCCCCCGCCGGCGCAGCTCATCGATGTACCGCTGCGCCGGCATGCACTCGTCCGGCGTCCAGACACCCGGCTCACCCACCTCACCACGCGCCTGCATCTGGCCCGTGATCGAAAGCGAGAAGCCCGTGGTGCGCATCATCGCGCTGATGCCGTGCGATTCGTCGTACCGGTCGATGAGATCGAATTGCCGCGTCGCCGGTTCGCCGGCGGCGGTCCCCGCCACGATCACGCGCAGCGCCAGCACATCCCGGCCTTCGGGTTTCTTCAGCCGTGGCCCCACGACGCTCACGAACAGGTCGCGCGGCACCACGTTCGCTCCCTTCACGTCCACGGGGTCCAGATCCAGGAGCCCGAGGGCGCGGATTGCCTCCATCAGCTGAGCGTGGCCGGGATAGCGCAGCGTCTTGTATTCCATCGTCGGTATCTTCCCCGCGTAGCGCCACGCCATCGTGGACAGCCCGCCCGCCGTATGGAACGCCTCCAGCGTGCCCACGGGGGCTGGGAACGACACCGCCTCACGCTCGCTCAGCGCCACCACCTGCTCTCGCTTGCCATCGCGCACCACCCACGACAGCGTCGTGTAGTAGTCCAGCACTCCCTCGAGCGAATAGACGATCTGGTAGTTCAGGGGCGGCTCGGGCGCCTGCGGCAAGCCGCCCACGTAGATGCGCACCGACTCGACCGTCTCCAGCTGCGCGATGCCGTGCTGCGCCAGAATGTTCACCATGCCCGGCGCCACACCGCAGTCGGGAATGACGGTGATTCCCTGCTCGCGAGCCCGCGCGGCCAGCTCCTTCTGCTGAAAGACGATCTCGGTGTTGCCGCCGAGGTCGCAGAAGTGCACTCCCGCCTCCACCGCGAGCTCGGCGAGCTGCAGGTTGAAATAATACGGAATGGCACTCATCACCGCGTCGCTTTCGCGCATCAGCGCCAGCACGGTCTCGCGCTCGCGGACGTCGACCCGAGTGGGGATCAGACGCGGGCCGGAGAGCGGCGCGAGGAAGGCGGGCAGGTGATCCGGGTGCAGGTCGGCGAGCCGGACCTGGGACACTTCAGGATTCTGCAGCAGATCATACGCGCACGCGGAGCCCTGAAGCCCCGCGCCAAGCACGAGCATTCGCATTGGTGCGGTCTCTCCGTGACAGACGAGTTCGAGTGCAGCCATCAAATCTAACGACGCATTGCCCGCCTCCGCCAAGTCCGGCGCGCTCGCACGATCTTCGCTCATGTCGCGCCGTATGCCGATACCCGATCCGATCCCGGGCGACCCCGCATGGCGCGCCCACCTCGTGGCCGACCGCGCCGGTATTCGCCGTGTGCTGGAGCGCACGAACCGCATCGCCGTCCTCGGCATCAAGACGGAACAGGCCGCCGCGCAGCCGGCGTATTACGTGCCCCTGTATGCGCAGCAGGCGGGCTACCAGATCGTGCCCGTGCCGGTCTACTATCCCGACGCGACCGAGATCCTCGGCGAGCCGGTCTATCGCGCGGTGGCCGCGGCCACACCCGCCGTGGACATGGTCAACGTCTTCCGCCGTCCCCAGGACATCCCTCCGCACCTGGAGGACATTCTCGCCGCCAGGCCCGCGTCCGTCTGGTTTCAGCTCGGCATTCGCCATGATGAAGCGGCGGAGCGGTTGGCGCGGGCGGGGATCGACGTCGTTCAGGACCGCTGCCTGCTGGTGGAGCTGAAGGCGATCGGTCGCTAGCGGACGACGAGCAGCCCGTGCGGCAGGTCGAGCTGCCACCACGCGGGCGCGAGCTCCCGCAATGCGTCGCCGATGGCGACGACTCGGCGCTCGTCCAGGAGTACCTGCACCCCCGCTCCCGTGCGCAGCACGGGATAGCGACGGCCGGTCGCGGTGAGAGCGGCGCGCGGGTTGGCATGCAGCGTCACGCGGCCGGCACGCACGTCCACTGCCGGCACGAGCAGCTCCAGCACTTCCACACCGATCGGACGATTGGCGGCGGTCACGCTGTCGAGCGCGATTGCGCGAGGGACGATGTCGTGCCAGACGCCACCCGCCGCGACGGCACCCGACGACGTGCCCGGCGCACCGAAGGCGATGCGGAACAGTGCCGTGGAGTCGTGCGGGACGGTGAAGGCGATGCTCGTGTCGCTCCGGAGCGCGCCGGCGGCCCGCCGCCAGGCGAGGATCTGTCGCAGTGGACGCGTCAGCGACCGTGCCGTCCGCTCGTCGAGCCCGAACTGTCGCGCTTCATCGATCAACACGGTGCCCGGCAGCACGGCGCCCTTCATCGCGAGATAGCGACCGAGCGCTGCGCGCGACGCGGGATCGCGCGGCCGCGCCCGCGACTGCGCATAGTAGGCGTCTTCCGCCTCGCTCCACCGTCCGGCGTCGAGCAGCGCGTCGGCTCGCGTGCGCGGCAGCGACTGCGCGCCGATCCACGCTGGCAGCGCGGCCAGCGCGACCAACGCGAGCGCGGTCGCGCGGACTGGCCTCACGGCGCCGAATGGCGCATGAGGAGCTGCTCGCCGGGATCGAACGCCACGCGGCGCGGCCGCGACGAGACGCGCTCCGGAAGAACCACCGTCGATCGTCGCTCGGCGGGAATGCGCACGACGTGTCGACGGGTCGTGCCGCCCGCGTCGGTGACGTCCACGACCAGCGGAAGCGCGTAGGGGGCCTGCGCGCCATCCTGCTGGACCGCGAGCGTGAGCGTGCCCGCCTCCGCATCGTACGCCCAGCCGATCGTGGGCGTCGCGACACCGGGCCGGCGAAGCCACTGATCGAAGAACCAGCTGAGACTGCGCCCCGACGCGCGCTCCATCTCGCGTTGCAGGTCGTCCGTGAGCGCGGTGCCGTGCCGGTATCGCGCGTAGTATGCCTGCACGCCGCTGAAGAACGCGCTGTCGCCGAGTTCCTGGTGCAGCATGTACAGCACGAAGCCACCCTTCTCGTAGCTGTTCCGATTCAGCAGCTTCATGTAATCCGTCTCGGCCGTGTCGAGCACGGGGCGCGCAGCGACCACCGGATCCCCGAGGACGGTCGTGCGAATCGCCCGCAGCTCGGCGCGATACGCGCTGTCACCGCGCGCCTCGCGCGTCCAGAGCGCGGCGAAGTACGTCGCGAATCCCTCGGAGAGCCAGAGATGCCCCCATTCGCGCTGCGTGACGGCGTCGCCGAACCACTGGTGCGCCGTCTCGTGCGCGATCAGCCCGTCCGAGAGGGTGCGAGAGGAGAAGAGCTTGTCGGCATAGAAGATCGCGCTGGCGTTCTCCATGCCCCCAAAGCGCGTCGCCGACTGCAGATGGGCCAGCTTCTCGTACGGGAAGGGCCCCACCAGCCGCGCGAACAGCTCCACGATCGGGCCGGCGCTCACGAAGGGGCCCGGCATCCAGTCCAGGACTTCGGGCATCACGTACACCGACTGCGCCACGCACTCTCCTCGATCGCCGCGACTGCAGGTCGCGTTGCGCAGGCGGTGCTCAGCGAGCGGACCGGCGGCGATCACCATCAGGTACGACGCGATGGGACGCGACTCTCGCCATCGCGTCTCGCTGAGTCCCCGGCGCGCGCCGCCGAGAGGGCGGCTGCCGAGCGAGAGTCCGTTGGCCACGACCGTGCGGCTCGTCGGCGCGACCACCGCGAAGCTCACCGTCGCCTTGTCACTGGGATGGTCCACGGAGGGAAGCCAGTGACGAGCGCGATCGGGCCAGTTGTCGCCGAACCATGTCCACCGTCCTCGCGCGTCCTTTCGGACGATGAGTCCGTCGCGCACCACGCCATCGTACACCACGCGAACGCTCCCGCTGTCCCCGCGCATCGAGGCCAGCGGCACGTCTATCCTGCCGCGCGAGCGTGAGACCGGCACGGTGCGGCCGCCGACCTGCACGAGCCGCACGGACATGGCGTGCTCGAGGTCGAGACGCAGGCGGGTGACGCCCGTGCTGCGCCGGAACGACAGCGTGACGTCTCCCTCGATCGTCGAGCCCGTGTCGGGAAGCTGCAGGTGCACGTCGTAGTCGAGCACGTCGATGCCGGGCTGATATGACGGCTCCGCGGCCTGCGCACCGGCGACGCCGGCGCAGAGCATCCCCAGCAGCAGTCCCGATGCGACGCGGCAGAGCACGGACGACACGATCATGCGAACAATCAACGGCTCCGGTACACGCGAGGCAACCGTCGCCGCCGTCAGCGCCCGAACAGCCGGCCCAGCAGTCCGCTGTCGCCGGATGATCCATCGCCTCCCGCCGCGGCCGAGACGGCCGCGGCAAACTCGGGCGCGCTCGCGTGACGCTCGTCCGGATCGCGACTCATTCCCTTGAGCAGGACCCGCTCGAGCGCCTCGGAGAATGCGAGCTCGGGGCGCGCGGTCCGCAGCGTCATCGGCTCGCTGCGGAGCCGGGCGATCATCATCTCCTGCTGCGTGCGTCCGGTGAACGGGAGCTTGCCGGTGAGCATCTCGAACGTCATGAGCGACAGCGAGTAGACGTCGGTGCGGGGATCGAGGGGCTTGCCGCGCAGCTGCTCGGGACTCATGAACTCCGGCGTACCGAGAATGATGCCGGTGGCGGTGAGCTTCTGCAGCTCCGCGTCGGCGTGCCGCTCCTTGGCGAGCCCGAAGTCCATCACGACGGCGCGGTCCGTGCCATCGGACCCCTTGCAGATCATCACGTTTTCCGGCTTGAGGTCGCGATGCACGATCTTGAGCTCGTGGGCCACGTGCAGACCAGTGGCGATGTCCCTCACGAACCTTGCCATTTCGGCGAGCGGCAGTACTCCGGCGCGATGCGTGCGGTCGGCGAGGATCTCCCCGTCCACATACGGCATGACCACGTACACCAGCCCATCCTGCGTCTCGCCCAGCCGGATGATGTGGCAGATGTTGGGATGCTCGAGGCGCATGCCCAGGCTGGCCTCACGCTTGAGCCGGGCCATCGCGTTCTGATCGAACGAGAGCGCCGCCGACAGCAGCTTGATGGCAAAGCGTTCCTTCGTGGAGACGTCCTCGGCGAGATAGACGAACGACATGCCCCCCTCGCCCACCTTGCGCATCACCCGGTATCGTCCGTCCAGCACGCCTCCCACCAGGTTGGCGTGCGTCACCGGCTCGGGCGGCTCGGCGCGACCCTTGGTGGTGCCTCGCATGGGGGTATCCCCCGTGAATGGCGTCGAGCTGGGCGGCGGGCCGGCTGGCGGCGCCTCGCCCGCACGGGCGGGCATGGCGATCAGCTTGGACCCGTCGCGGGTGCAGAAGCGGGCATCGTCAGCGTACGACGCACCGCAGCTGGGACACCTGTTCATGCGATCGGAGGGTCGGAGATCATGGGGACGAGTCCTCCCCACTCGATATTGCCGCCGCTCAGGACGGCCACCGTACGGCCGCGCGCCTGCACCACACCCTCCATGAGTGCCGCAATGGTAATGGCGCCACTCGGCTCGGTCACGAGCTTCATCCGGTCGAGGAGAAGCCGCATGCTGCAGCGCAGCGCTGCGTCCTCCACCTGCACCACTTCATCGACGAACGCCTGATGATGGGCGAAGTTGATGCCGCCGATCTCCACGGCCAGCAATCCGTCGGCAAGTCCCGGTTCGGCGGGAATGCGCACCGGCCGCCCCGCTTCGCGTGCCTTGGACAGCTTGGGCGCGTTGGCGGGCTCCACGCCCACCACGCGGGCGTTGGGCACGCGCAACTTGATGGCGGCGGCCACCCCCGCGCTCAGCCCCCCGCCGCCCACCGGCACGAGCACCGTGCCCACATCGGACATGTCGTCGGCGATCTCGAGTCCAGCTGTGCCCTGACCTTCGATGATCCAGGCGTGATCGTACGGCGGGACCATCGTGAGACCCTCGGCCTCCATGATGGCGAGCGCGCGGTCCATCCGCTCCTGGGTGGTCGTGCCGGCGAGTTCCACGCGGGCGCCAAGTCGCTCGGCGCCGCCGCGCTTGGCCGGCGTGACCGTCGTCGGCATCACCACCACGGCCTTCACGCCAAAGAGTCTGGCGGCGAGCGCCACCGCCTGCGCGTGATTGCCCGAGGAGGGCGCGATCACCCCACGCGCGCGCTCCGTGTCGCTCAGCCGCGAGAGGAAGTTGTACGCTCCGCGAAACTTGAACGCACCGCCGCGCTGAAGCATCTCCGGCTTGATCCAGATCTCGGCGCCGAGCTTCTCCGACGCCGCGTCGAAGGGAAGGAGGGGGGTACGCACGGCCACGGGCGCGATGCGCGCCGCCGCGTCCGTGAGGTCGGCGAGGGTGATCAGGGGCGGCATGGAAGGCAATGTCAGTCGGATGAAAGATTCGTTGTCGGCTGTCGCTCATCGGTTCTCGGACAGCCACGGGAGGCATCGACGACCCGAGGGAGGCCGGGCGCCGAAAATCGAAAGCCGTGCACCGCAGGTTTCACGCGAAAATGCGGTTCCGGCCGCCGGTCTTCGCCTTGTAGAGGGAGCGATCCGCTTCCTGCAGCAGCATCTCGGGCGAGATGGGATCGGTGCCGCGCGCCAGCGCCACGCCCACCGAGATCGTGAGCTTCATGGCGACGGTCGCACTGCCGAACGTATAGTCGTCCACCTTGCGGCGGAGGCGTTCGGCGAAGGTGAGCGCGCCCTGCCAGCCGGTGTCCGGCAGCACGATGACGAACTCGTCGCCGCCGAGGCGCGCGACCGCGTCGGTATCGCGAGCCGTGGCCTTCATGATGCCGGCGAGCTCCTGGAGCGCGAGATCCCCGATGGGATGACCGCGCGTGTCGTTGATCTGCTTGAAGTGATCCAGGTCGATGGCCAGCACCGCCACCGTGGAGCTGCGCCGCTTGGCCTGGCGCCATTCCACGCGGAGCCGCGTCTCCAGCGCCCGGCGATTGAGGCAGCCGGTCAGCGGATCGGTGCCGATCTGTTCGGCGAGGCGCACGCGCATCGCCTCGAAGCTTTCCGCCAGCAGCGTCAGATCGTCGGGGCGCTTGTCCTCGCCGAGCGAGACCGTGGGCGCGAGATCGCCCTCCTCCACCATCTTGCAGAAGAGCCGCAGCCGGTTCATCCGCGCGCGGAAGCTGCCGTACGCGGAGATGAGGACGGCGCTGACGAGCGTGAACAGCCCCACCGTGAACGCCACGTCGGGCGCCGTGGGCTGCACGCTCAGCGACTGTGGCGGCAGCACGACCGCGGCCAGGACGTAGGCCAGCGCCGCCAGCAGGGCGGCATAGGTGCCCAGCGCGCGCCCGAAGTAGAAGGCGGCCAACTGCACCACGAGCAGGGCGGCGATGAGGATGCGGTGGGCTTCGTTCGCGCCGCCGCTGAGCCAGATGAGGGCGGCCAGGGTGAGGACGTCGGCCGTCACGAGCAGAGCGGGCAGCCGATGGTGGTGAACACTCTCCGCGCGCTTGATGATCTGCGCCGTGATGAACACGCAGAGCACGTACGCGAGCGCCACGGCGAGCACGGGGACCGGCATCACGGCGCGGTCGTTGTGCCCGAAGCCCAACGCGAGCATCACGAGCGCAAGGAGCCCGAGGTAGCGGACCCATTGCTGCCACAGCATTGCATCGCGAACGATCGCCCGCGCGTCGCGGCGCAGGGCGTCGACGAGCTCCGAGGGGGAGGGCGTCGGCAACTCGCCGGTCATCGTTCCGATCGGCCCCGAGGTGGGCGATGACGCGTCGCGATCAGCGGTCCAGGCCACGGTCAATCCTTGGGACGGAAGTAATCCGCCAAGGTAGCGCTCATCGACCACGACCGGAAGAATGAAAAATGCGGACGGCCCGGGCACGGATGCGCGGGCCGTCTACCTGGGTGGGGGCTACTCGCCGGAATCCCCCTCGGCCAGATCACCGTCGGCACCCTCAATCCCCCCTTCGACTTCGTCCCCCTCTTCCTCGGGCACGACACGGGCGACCGCCATCACCAGGTCCTTGTCGTCGAGGTTGACCAGCTTGACGCCCTGGGTGTTGCGGCCCGCCACGCGAATTCCCTTCACCGGCATGCGAATGAGAATGCCCTGCTTCGTCATCAGCATGAGCTCGTCCTCGGGGAGGACTTCCATGATCGAGACGGCATCGCCGGTCTTGTCGGTGCGGTGGATGGTGATGATTCCCTTGCCGCCGCGCTTCTGCACCCGGTAGTCGTCGATCGGCGAGCACTTGCCGATGCCCTTCTCGGCAACGACGAGCAGCGTCGCCTCGCGTCGGATCACCACCATCCCGATGACGACGTCGCGTGCGCCGAGCTGGATACCCTTGACGCCCGTCGTGTCGCGGCCCATCTCGCGCACGTCCTGCTCGTGGAATCGAATGGACAGGCCATGCCGAGTGGCCAGCACGATGTCGTTCGTGCCGCTCGTCACCTGCACGTCCATCAGCTCGTCGCCTTCCTCGATCTTGATCGCCTTGATCCCGTTGCTGCGCGGGTTGGAGTAGGCGGAGAGCGCCGTCTTCTTGATCGTCCCCTTCTTGGTGGCGAAGAGGAGGAACTGGTCGTCGCGGAACTCGCGGATCGGCAGGATCGCCTGGATCTTGGTGTCCGGAGTGACGTTGATGAGGTTCACGACCGGCTTGCCCTTGGCCGCCCGCCCCGCCTGCGGGATCTCGTGCACGCGGAGCCAGAAGCAGCGCCCGTCGTCGGTGAAGACGAGCAGATATTCGTGGGTGGTGGCCACGAAGAGCAGCTCGATGAAATCCTCGTCCTTGAGCGCCTGGCCGTTGAGACCGCGTCCGCCGCGCCGCTGCTTCTTGTAGGTGGAGACGGCCGTGCGCTTGATGTAGCCCGAGTGCGAGATCGTGACGACCATCTCCTCGTCGGCGATCAGGTCCTCGATCGTGAACTCGCCCTCGTCACTCGTGATCTCGCTGCGGCGCTCGTCTCCGTACTTCGTCGTGACGTGCTCCAGCTCGCTCTTGAGCAGCGCCATGCGCTGCTCCTTGGAGCCGAGCAGGGTGCGGAGCTCGGCGATGAACGCCTGCACCTCCTCGAGCTCCTCCTCGAGCTTCTCGATCTCCAGGCCGGTGAGCTTGGCGAGGCGCATGTTGAGAATCGCCTCGGTCTGCCGCTCGCTGAGCTTGAAGCGCTCCCGCAACTGGGCGTTCGCCGTCGGGGTGTCGTCCGCCGCGCGGATGATCTTGATCACCTCGTCGATGTTGTCGACGGCGATCTTGAGTCCCTCGAGGATGTGCTCGCG
>JBKJIY010000067.1:0-24020 GCA_046598315.1 Gemmatimonadaceae bacterium | reverse complement strand
TTCGTTCCCTCGTAGATCTGCGCGATGCGCGCGTCGCGCACGAACTGCTCCATCCCGTACTCGCGGATGTAGCCGTGCCCCCCGAAGCACTGGAGCGCGAGGTTCGTCACCTCGAAGCCGACGTCCGTATGGAACGCCTTGATCACCGGCGTCATCAGCGCCACGAGGTCCTCCGCCTCGGCGCGCTGCTCGGCGTCGGCGTGACGGACCTCCACGTCGATCAGCATGCCAACCCAGTACGCCAGCCCGCGCATGCCTTCCACGTACGCCTTCATGGTCATCAGCATGCGCCGGACGTCTGGATGCACGATGATGGGATCGGCTTCGGCCTGCGGATGCCTGGTGCCCGAGACCGCCCTGCCCTGCAGCCGCTCGCTGGCGTAGGCGAGCGCGTTCTGATAGCTCACCTCGCCCAGCGCGAGTCCCTGCATGCCCACGCCCAGCCGCGCGTGGTTCATCATGGTGAACATCGCGCGCATCCCCTTGTGCGGCTCGCCCACGAGCCAGCCACGCGCGCCGTCGAAGTTGATCACGCAGGTGGCGTTCGCCTTGATCCCCATCTTGTGCTCGAGCGAACCACAGCTCACGCCGTTGAGCGATCCCACTCCGCCGTCGTCGGTGGGGAGGCGCTTGGGGACGAGGAGGAGGCTGATGCCCTTGGTACCGGGCGGCGCGTCGGGGAGCTTGGCGAGCACCAGGTGTATGATGTTCTCCGTGAGATCGTGCTCGCCGGCGGAGATGAAGATCTTGGTACCCGTCACCATGTAGGCGCCGTCGCCGGCCGGCACCGCACGCGTGCGAATGAGGCCGAGATCGGTGCCGGCGTGCGCCTCGGTGAGGCACATCGTGCCGGTCCAGGTGCCTTCGACCAGCCGTGGCAGGAAGCGCTGCTTCAGTTCCTCGCTGCCCCACCGCTCCAGGAGCGAGGTGGCGCCGTGCGACAACTCCGGGTACATGCCGAACGAGAGATTGGCGGAGTAGAGCATTTCCTGAAAGACGAGGCGCGCGACCGAGGGCAGCCCCTGTCCGCCGTACTCCGGCGACGCGGACATCGCCGGCCACCCGCCGTCACAGTAGGCCCGATACGCCTCCTTGAATCCCGTGGGCGTGGTCACCGCGCCGGCGTCGATCCGACAGCCCTCCGCGTCGCCCGTCTGGTTCAGCGGCGCCAGCACTTCCTGGCAGATGCGCGCGCCCTCCTCGAGCACGGCGTGAATCGTGTCTGGCGTCGCCTCCTCGAATCCGCTGAGCGTGTTGAGCTGGGCGACGTCGAGCACCTCGTCGAGCAGGAAGCGAATCTCGTCGAGCGGAGCCTTGTACGTGGGCATCGGGATGTCTCGCTGGCTTCATGGGCGCCACACCAGGTGGTGCGGCGAACGACAGGGATCAGGGTGCTGGGCAAGCTCGCACAGCGCTGACTGTGCACAGCACCGACGCCACGGCGCATTCGATGTACCGCCGGCGATCGATGCGCGTATCCAGCCGCTCGGTGAGCAGCGTGGAGACGACGCCGTGCAGGGTGGCCCAGATGGCCGCGGCCAGCGGCCGGCTGTCCTCCACGGAGAGACGATCGGCGCCGACACAGCAGCGGATCGTGTCGGCCGTGAAATCGAGGCTGCGTCGGATCCGCCGGAACAGCTCGCGCGGGAGGCGTTCCATGGAACGCGGGTGAAACAGGAACATGATTTCGTACAGCTCGGGATTCGCGAGACCGAACTCCACGTAGGTGCGCGCGATCTGCTCCAGACGCTGCATCGGCTCGGGGTACCCGCCGCCGAGTTCGAGCAGCTCGGCGTACCAGCGGTCGAAGCCTTCGTCGATGAGCGTGTGGATGAGCGCGTCGCGGTTGGTGAAGTGGAAGTAGAGCGAACTCACGGAACATCCGACGTCGGCAGCGATGTCACGCATGGAGACGTCGCGGTACCCGCGCTGGGCGATGAGACGTCGCGCCGCATCGAGCGTCTGGACGCGGAGGTCGGCGGTCTGCGCAGCAGTTTCGGTCACGGCTTCATCGGGGCGGGCGCCACGGCCTGGTCGAACAGTGTTCGACTCGAGGCATGCAACCGTGGCACGCTGGCGTCGATTCGATCTCGTCAGACTACGGCCGCGGGGAGGACTCGTCAAGCGCCCCGCGCTTACTGACGCTTTGCCCGATCCAGCCCCAGCGGGGGAAGGCCGACGTCGACCTCGTATCCATCGCGAGCCAGCAGCGCCCGCAGCATCACGCGCGCGCTCGTGTCCGCGCGCTGGAGAATTCCGCTCTGCAGCGCCCCCTGCGTCAGCTGCGCGCGGACCTGACCCTGGATCGCATCCCTGTCCTCCGGCCGAAAGGGATTGAACAGTCCGGATCGCTCGTCGTAGGTCCGCATGCTGACGACGTCCACGGCGATCACCTGCGCCGAGGGCAGCGTGATGGCGATGCGCTTGCGTGAGTGATCGATGGACACCGCCGTGCCCTTCTCCAGGTCGATGCCGGCGAGCACCCGCCCCGTCACCACGTAGAGCCCCCGTTTGGTGGAACCGTAGCGCGAGCTCTCGAAGGTCACCACGTCGCGCAGCGTCACTTCCGTGGACACCAGCTTGGCGACGTCACGCATCTGCTGCACCACCACTTCGTGACTGACGCGCGGCGTGGAATGACCGCCCAGCCAGTCCGGGAACTTGCCGCGCACGCTCCCGAGCAGGGCGACGATGGCGAGCAATGCCACGATCGGCACGGCCGGGCGCAGCCAGCGCCTCGCCAGCCTGCCGACGTCGGTACGCGGTGCTGTCATGACGTGATGCGCGCCCCGTTCCAGGGGACGACGACGCGGCGCAGGCGCGGCAGGCGGTTCATGCCGTGCGCGGGGGGCAAGAGCTACGCCAATCAGCCGCGCTGGCTCGCTTCCGGCGACTCTCGACTCAGCGACCCTGGCGGAACTCCCGCAGGTGCAGGCTCAGCGAGCCGATGAGAGGCACCTTGCTCTTCAGCATCACCACCGTGCGCGCGCGGTCGTCCGAGAAATAGACCTCCGCCTGCCCGCCCTTGCCGAACAGGCCACCGACGTTGGTGATCGTCGGCTGCACCACGATCGTCTCGAAGGTGCCGGCGGGCACGGTCACGCGTTCCTTCCGCAGCACGCGCAGGATCACGTCGTGACCCGGCTTGAAGTACCGGGGAATCGTGTCCACGTCGCCGACGCGCAACGGAAGCGTACGCGCGTAGAACAGGAACGACACGTCGTCGAGCGGCTCGTGGCTCGACAGCACCCCCGTCTCGCCACCCCGCTCGCGGTAAGTCTTCTGCTCGACCGCGAAGTCGTACGCGCGATATCGCGTGCGCATCAGCTCCTTCTGGTCCTGCACGAACCGTCGCGAGAACAGCCGGTCGGGATCGATCCACGACTCGAACCGCTCCTCGACACGCGCCAATAGCACGCCCCCTGACACCTGAAGCACCGTATGGAGCGTGTTGCGGCCGGCGATTCGTTCCTCTCCCACCACCGCCAGCGATCCTGATCCGACCTCGCGCCCCGCCAGGCGCAGCTCGTACGTGGCGCGTTCCCCAACCGCCATCGGGCGCACGGAGTTGCCGGGCGCCGAGCTCGGCGCCCCCGGATACGCGGCGTACGCCGGTTGCGCCATCGCGTCACCGCGCACGCCCGCCGCAACGACGGCGAGCAGCAGGGCGCGCCGCACGAGGCGTGCGCCGCACTCATTCGTGAGCATCGTTGAGTGACTGAACATCCTGGCCAGCCTCTTCGAAGGCGTTCGTCGCTCACCGTCAACTAGACTGTGGCGACTAATATGCTAATATTAGACCGTCTCGACTACTTTGTCAACGAAGGCGTTTCCAGATTCTGCCCCGTTCTACGTCATCAATACCCCGAAGGCGAGAATGACTCCCCCGTCCTCCCACCTCCCAGTTGCTGCGCCCCACGCTCGCGCCCAGTCGCCACCCGCGCAGCCAGCGGCCGCGGAGTCGCCGTCCATCCCGACCGGGCGGGCCGTGCCGTCGTCGCGCCGGCCCCGGCAGCAGCGGGGGGAGCGGCGTGTCCAGACGATCCTCGACGCGGCCGCATCGCTGATTGCGGAGAGTGGAACGGAGCGTCTGACGGTGCAGATGCTCGCCGATCGGGCGAATACCTCCAAAGGTTCGCTCTACCACTTCTTCGCCGACCTCCCAAGCGTGATCCGTGCGCTCGGCGACCGGCACTTCGCTGCCGTCTCCGGCCTCACCGGTGGCATGATCGCTGACCCCTCGATCAAGTGGCGCGCGCTGAGCGTGGACGCGACCGTGGAGCACTTTCTGGCGCCGCTGGCGTATCTCGAGGCCAATCCGGATCTGCTGGCCCTTGTCCGCGTCCCGGTGCCCGCGGAGGAGCTGGGCGAGCGGCTCGCGCCGATCAGGGATCTCGCGGCGCATCTCCTGGCCGAGCGGTGCGCTGCCCTGCCCGGAGCGCAGCGAATGGCCGCGGCCATGACGATGGTCGGGATGCTCGATGGGGTCGTGGGCTACGCGTTGCGCACCGGCGACGTGAGCGCCGAGCAGCTGACGACGGAACTCCGCCGCGCCCTTGTTGCGTACCTCTCGCGGCTCGAGGAGATCGCGCGCGCCGCTGCGTCAGCCCGCACCGACGGCGGTGGGCGCCAGATCCACGCGGAAGGTCGTGCCCACGCCGGGCGTGCTCGTCAACCGTAGCCCGTAGCCCATCATCTCGCAGAGCTGACGCGAGATCGCCAGTCCGAGTCCGGATCCACCGAACTTGCGGGTAATGCTCGAGTCCTCCTGTGCAAAGGGCTCGAAGATGGCGACCTGCTGCTCGTGAGGAATCCCGATGCCGGTGTCGCGCACCTCGATGGCAGCCGGCGCGCCGTCATCGTTCATGAGGACCGCGACGTCCACCCGTCCCCGCTCCGTGAACTTGAGCGCATTTCCCACGAGATTCGTGACGATCCTGAGCAGTTTCGTGCGATCGGTCTGCACGAACGCGGATGCCTCCGGCAGGATCGCCGCGACCTCGACGAGCGGCGAGCCATCTCGCGCCTCCAGGTTGTCCAGCGCCTCGCGCACCATGGCCGACAGGTCAACGCTCGTCCATTGCAGCTCGACGGCTCCCGACTCCACTGTCGAGAGGTCGAGCACGTCGTTGATGAGCCCGAGCAGGGCGACGGCGTTGGAGCAGACCCGCTCATTGTAGCGTTCCTCCTGCGAGGAGAGGTGCCCCTGTCGGTTCGCGCCGAGGACTCGGGAGAAACCGATAATGGCCGTGAGCGGCGTACGCAGCTCGTGACTCATGTGGGCGAGGAAGCGCGATTTGGCGCGGTTGGCGGCCTCCGCGTCGTCTCTCGCCTGAAGCAGTTCTGTCGCCGTCACTGCCAGCTCACGAGCGAGCTCGTCGCGCGCCTCGTCCGCCCGGACGCGGTCCGTCACGTCGCGAAACGACGAGACCGCGCCGCTCACGCTGCCATCGGCCTGCTCGAGCGGTCGAGCAGAGACGGCAACCCAGATGTTGGTTCCATCCGGACGTGGATACCGGAGCAGGGATTCCGGCTGCGCCTGGGCGGTCTGGAGCGCCTGGAAAATCGGATGACTCACCCGCGTCATGAGCGTCCCCGCCACGTCGTACGCGACCCACGGCAGTTCCGCCAGCGGCATGCCCATCATCCAGCCCGCGCGCACGCCGAGGAGCTGTTCCGCCGCCGTGTTCATCGACTCCACCACGCCGGCGGCGTCGATCACGACGACTCCCTCCGTGAGCGCCATGAACACGGAGTCCATGCGCGACTCGAGCTGCCGCGCCTGGGCGCGCGCCGACCGTGAATTGGTGACGTCTCGAAACAGGGTGCCCGCGGCGACCACATTCCCCTCGGCGTCGCGCTGGGCGCGAACGTCTCCGGTGACGTGGATCGTCCGCCCGCTGGCCGTCTGGAGGACGGTGTCCATGATGTCGACGACTCCCCCACGGAGGATGCTGTCGAAGACGGCCATGGCGCGCTCGCGTCCTTCCGCCGCCAGAATTTGGAGCAGCGGCACGCCGCGCGCGAGGCTCGCGTCGTCGATCTCGAGCGCCCGTTTCCACGCGTCGTTGGCGAAGCGGATGTGCCCGTCGATGCCGACGCTGCACACCAGCAGGCGAGTCGTGGCGAGCACGGCCCCCAGATCCGACTGCAACGACGACGCCTCGGCGGTGTCCATCGCTGCAATGGATAAGTCAGGGCCTCGCGCGTCAAGTGGCGCGATCAGGGGGCACGGCGCTCCCGTGTTGCTCCCGCGGGCATGACTCGTCGGATGCATGCCGGCTTGTCTTCCCGAGTGAGCTATCCAGTGCCGACACCTACTCCAGTCCTGCCGCCCCTGCCATCGTGCCCGCATGAGCGCGGCTCGGGCACCGCGCTCTGTCTGCGCTGCCGAGCCGAGGCGAACGTTGCGTCCACCTCGCGGCAGCGTCGCGTCCTCGCGAAAGCCGGCCTCGTCGTCCTGATCCTCGCGCTCCTGGCGACGGCCGGCGGCCGAGCGATGTTCTCCGGCGGCGCTGTGCCCGGCGCGTTCTCCGCGTCGCCCGCGTCGCCCGCGTCGCCCGCGTCGCCCGCGCTGGACCAAGCCCCGGCGCCGCTCGCGCCGTCGGCCGCTGCGCCGAGCGTCGCGGCCTCCGCCACATCGTCGTCTGCGCCGGGCGGCACGTTCGTGCCCGTGGTCCCGAGCGGCCGGACCGCGCTGCAGGGCGGGATGTACGCTGAGCGCTCGGGCAGCGACGTGGTCGTTCACTTCGACGTGGCCGGCTCGCGAACGCGGCAGCGCGCACGGTTCGAGGAGGTGGTCCGAGAGACGCTGCCCGCGCTCTACGGTCCCGAGGCCGCCGCGCTCCTGACCAGCATTCCGCGCGGCCGGCTTCTGCCCAGCGGAGACCTGCTGTCCGAGCTGCCCGCGCGCGGCATCAAGCTGCCCAATGGCGAGGGCGAGACGCTCATCCTCTGGCCGGCAACGCGTCCCGGACAGAACGGGCCACTCGTCGTGAGCTACCGCGTGGCGGTCAGCCCAAGCGAATAGAACGGCGGACTTGTCGCGCGGGGTGAGCTCAGGGCGTCGATCCGCGTGATCCCCAGAGGGGCTCGCTCGCCAGCGAATCGATGCTCGCCGCGCCCTTCCGGGACGCGAGAATGTGCACCCATGGACCGCCGCCGTCGTCCACCCGAACGGCGAACTCCGCCTGACCGTCCGGGAGCCAGCGCACGCGGTTGAAGTTCACGTCCGACGAAAAGCCATCGCCGATCTCGTGCCGAAAAAGCTCGGCGCCATCGGGCCAGGACCGAATGAGCGCCGTCAGCTGGCTCGCCGAATCTTCAGCCACGTAGGCGATCGCGCGCCCGTCCGGCGCGAAGGACGCCTCGGCGAAGTACGGGCTCACGTCGGACGGCAGCGCGGTGCGCGTGAACACCCGGGTGGACGGCGCATAGCGATAGGCGAAGTCCGGCGCGCCATCGCGCGTGTAGCTGATGCCAAGCAGATCACCGGCAAGGGTGACGATCGGCTCTTCGTCCGTCATCACCTGCCGCAGCGTGTCGCGGCGGGCGCCCGCGGCGACCACGACGCGATGCCACACGAAGGTGGTACCGGAAGAATCGGTCGCGGAGTCCGGCATCACGAGCGCGATGGTCGGGGCCGCGGAGTCGGTCGAGGCCGTCCTGGCGCTCTCGGACGAGCAGCCGAGCAGCGGGAGGGTGAGAAAAACCAGGAGGTTACGCATCGCACTCGGGGGTCGCGGGGGCGCTCGGCCGTCTGGCGAGTGGGTCGGACAACTAATAGGCGTCGCGCGGCCAGGCAGCGCAATATGTCCCGCGAGATTGCCGGGCCGTCACCGTGCCAGGGGTACCGCGCCTGCACGGCGCAGCACGCGGCCAGCCAGCACCCCCGTCACCGTCCCGTCGTCGACCGCCAGCCGTCCATTCACGAGCACGTAGCGCATCCCCGTGGCAAGCTGCTCGGGTTGCTCGTAGGTCGCGTGATCGGTGAACGTTTTCGGATCGAACACGATCACGTCGGCGAAGCTGCCCGCGGCCAGCACGCCTCGATCGCGCAGTCCGAGCGTGCGCGCCGTCAGCGCTGTGGACACCTCTATCGCTTGAGGAAGGGTGAGCAGCCGCTTCTCGCGAACGTACTGGCGGATCTTGCGAGGGAAGGTGCCGTACTTGCGCGGGTGCCCGCCGGAGCCGTCAGACCCCGTCATCACGAACGGCTGCACCATGAACCGCTCCACGTCCGCGTCCGTCATGTTGAACGAGGCGACGCTGGCATCGCCGTTGAGGACGATGCGGAGCGCCGCGTCGATCGGGTTCACGGCCCACGCGGCGGCGATCTCGTGCAGTGTGCGCCCGCGCAGCGCACTGTCGCGTCCCGCCGTGATGAGCAGCGAGGCGGCACCACCGCGGCGCTGCAGGTTGCGCTGCATGTCGACGACGAGCCGCGCGTGCGCCGCCGAATCCACGAGACGCGCACGCAACGAGTCACGCCCTCCGGCTTCGGCCCATCGAGGGAGGAGCGACGCGCCAATGCTGCTGCCCGACGCGAGGTACGGGTACTGGTCCGCGGTCACGTGCAATCCAGCGGCGCGCGCGGACGTGATGAGGGCGATGACCGAATCGCTCTGGCCCCAGACGTCGGTGCCGAGCGCCTTGATGTGGGCGATGTGCACCGGGATGCGCGCCTCGCGCGCGATGCGCAGCGTCTCGTTCACCGACCCGATCAATCCGATGGTGTACGAGCTCTCGTCGCGCATGTGCGAGTCGTACCTCCCACCCTGCGCGGCGGCGACGCGCGCGAGATCGATGATCTCCTCGGTGCTCGCGTAGCTGCCCGGGGCGTAGTACAGGCCCGTCGACAGCCCCAGCGCCCCGTCGGCCATTCCCCGTGCGACGAGGCTCCGCATGGCGTCACGCTCGACGACGGTTGGGGCGGCCGGCGACATGCCCATCACCTGGCCGCGAATGGCGCCCTCGCCGATGTACAGCGCGGCGTTGGTGCCGATGCCGTCGCGGGTCCAGGCGCGGAAGGTGCCGCCGATGTCGGTGCTGCCGCCGCCATCGTTGTTGGAGACGACCGTCGTCACTCCCTGCATCAGGTACGGCACGTTGCCGCGGCCAGCGACGCTCGACAGATCGCCCGCCGTATGCGTGTGCGGGTCGATGAATCCCGGCGCTGCCACGAGGCCGCGCGCGTCGATCGTGCGGCGCGCCCTCACTCCCGACGCGGCGGCGTCCCCCACGAACACGATGCGATCGCCACGAATGGCGACGTCGGCGCGCCGCGCTGGCGAGCCGGTGCCGTCGACGACCGTGGCGCTGCGCAACAGGATGTCGGCGCGCAGCCCTTGCGCGGAGAGGCTGCCGGCGACCAGCAGCAGTGCCGACAAGCCGGTCGTGAGGGACGGGACGCGTGTCATGGGATGGGCGATGGTGATGAGCAATCAGGAGCGGCATCGTGACGGCCGCCCGACACAAGCATAGGAACGGCGTGCGGCCGCGGGAAGCGCCGCGCGCCTACGCCGTGTCGATGTACGGCTCGAGCCGCGGCAGCACCAGGTGCTCGAGAAGCTCGCAGATCGCCGTCAGCGTGGCGATCACCGCTGCGCCGCGCCCCGCCCCGACCCGAGCGAACGCCAGCTCGAACTCGGGCGCGAGATGCAGGTCCAGCTTGGGGTCCGGCCCCACCACCCTCGCCCGCACCTCGGCGATGACGGCACCATGCTCGAAGGGGCCCGGCACGGCGTGCATGTCACCCGACAGCTCGACCTTTCGCCGAGTGTTCACGCCCAGCGCGCACCCTTCGCGCACCCGCCCCGCCGCCAGTCGCCGGCCCTCCACCGCATCGAGCTGCGCGAGCGTCCAGAGCGGATGTCCCCGGGGTCCGCCGATGTTGTGGTACGGCTGCAGTCCCTCGATCTCGGCCTGCGCCCCGTCCGCCATGCCACGAATGACTTTCCGCGCGCGCTGTGCGAACAGGGGAAACGACTCGTGGATCGGGAAGCGCACGGGGGGCGAAGCTGCATCACCGCGGCCCGCGAGCGCGCTCGCCAGATGATCGAGCGCCGCTCTCGCGCAGTGCAGCGTCGCGGCGACGCGTGCCGGGATCGAGTCCGGAAGCGGCTCGACGACCTCGGCGCGCACCGTGTATCGCTCCTCGCGCATGTCGTGACGATGAAGCAGGCGGTAGGGATTGCTCGCGAGGTACCGCAGCGCGTCGCTCTCGAGGACGCCGAGGTGCTGTCGGGCCTCGCCCAGTTTCTGTCGATGAATCATCACCGCCGCGGCACGATGGGAGGAACGCGAGACAGCCTGATCGCCGAGGAATCTATCGTTCGGAGTCGACGGCCCGCGGCGTTCGCTGCGGCATGGGCCACCGTCGCTTGTGCGCCAGCAACGGCCGCTCCAGCAAGTCCCAGCTCATCGCTGCCAGCGCGAGCGTGACGGCCAGGCCCGCGACGAGCACGACGGCAGGAGCCAGGCCTCGCGCACCGAGCCACAGCACGACCGGCAGATGGATGAGGTAGACGCCGTAACTTCGCGTGCCCGTCCAGCGCAGCCAGCGCATGCCCAGTACACGCGTCGCCACCCCGCCCGGCGACGCGAGGATCAGCAGCAGCGCTGCCGCGGCGACGCCGGCCACGGCGGAGTAGCGCAGCACATAGGCGAACGCGCGGGTCGGCGCGAACAGCTCCAGCAGCACGAACAGCGCACCGCACGCGACGAGCCATGTCCTTGCCGCGGCCGCATGACGAGCGAGCCCCCCCTCCGACCGCTCCAGCAGCGCCAGCAGCGAGCCGGCGACGAGGCCGTCCATCCTGGCGAGGGTGAGATTCTGGTAGATGTGTCCGACCTGCGGGGGGAGTTGCATTACCAGCACGACAATGCGCACGACGAATGCCGCCACGAGCAAGACACGCAGCAGCGTGCCGAGCCGGTGCCGCGGCGTCGCCAGCACGATCCACGGCCAGCACAGGTAGAACTGTTCTTCCACCGCCAGCGACCAGAAGTGACCCGCCATCCACGAGGCGGGTGACCGCAGCCCGAGCCACCAGTTGGAAATGAAGCCCCAGTACCAGAGCTGTTCCCGCATGGGCACGCGACCGAGCACTCCGAGGGCTGGCGCCACGAGAAAGAGCAGGGCGAGAAACGTCCACGCCAGGGGGACGATGCGCAGGAAGCGGCGCATGTAGAACGGCTTGCCGTAGGAGCTCCAGCCACTCGCTCCCGCCGTGCGCGCGTCCAGCAGGATCCCGGTGATGAGGAAGCCGGAGAGCACGAAGAACACATCGACGCCGACCCATCCCCACGGAAACACGCCAGCGTGGAGCGCCACGACCGCCAGGACGGCCGCACCGCGAAGGCCGTCGAGGGCATCGACGCGCGGCGCGACGGAGTCGTGTGCGGCTGAGTCGGTCAACGAGGGGAGTGCGTACGTGGTGATTGCGGGTCATGCAGACACATGCACTGGGGACGCCCGAGCGCCGGTGACTGCAACCGGGTTGGCGTGGTGGAACTCCCGAGCGCCCGCGACCCTTTATCTCCTCGATCCATGGGACGTCGCGCGCCGATGCGGCAGGCGCTGGGTTCAAGTCGCCGGAGCGACGCGAAGTCATTCGGAGGACATGACTGCCGAAGCCACCGCCGCCGTCGCAGTATTCGCGGTGGACGATACGACGCCCGGCCCGCTTCCGCTTCTCCCACTCGAGAGCTCACATGCGTCCGCACCCACTCGCGACATCGAGCATTCCCCGCCTCCGGCGTTCCCTCGGCACCGGCCTCCTCGTCACCGTCATCGCAGTGCTCGGCGCGTGCGGCGGTTCAGGGGGCGGCACCAGCGCCCCGATCACACCGACGACGCCGACGACGCCGACGACCCCGAACACCCCAGGTCCGGTCGTCGCGACCGCCGTGCGGCTCAGCGGCAGCGCGTTCGTGCCGCCCGACATCCAGGTAACGCCGGGAGCCACGGTGACCTTCACGAACACCGACGGCATCGTGCACGACGTGACCTTCGCCTCCACCGCGATCACATCGGTCGGCAACTTCACGACCGGCGACCGGACCGCCGTGATGCCGACGACCGCGGGCACCTACGCGTACCGCTGCACCCATCACATCGGCATGAATGGATCCGTGCTGGTGAAGTAAGGAACGGGGCACCAGCGCGCGCGCCCGCGTGCAGTCCGCTCCGCGTGCCGTCAGTCGTCGCGGGCATACCGGTGAGCGGCCCATTCGCCGACCAGCGTCAGGCGATCGCCGTGCTCGCCGTCATCCGCGTCGCCCGGCCCGGAGCTGGCGAGCGCCGCTCGCGCCGACACGTCGCTGATGATCCGAATGCCCACATCGGGCGAGACGCCCTGCACGCGAAACAAGTCGACGAGCTGATAGACCGCGTCCCGAAGCTGGCTTCTCGTTCCACGAGCCAGGAACACCCGCGCGATCGCGGCTTCAAGCCGGTCCTGTCGCGGTGTGAGCATCGGAGCGGATGGCGATACGCCTGCCTGCATCATGTTGACTCGTCGGTGCGGGATGCCGTGAAGCATGGGCGATGACCAGGCCGCTGGCAACCGAGGCGGCCGCTCAGGGCTTCCAGCTTTGGCGCGCTCGCGCGGACAGGGCTCCTCCGAGCGCTCCGACGGCCGGCAGCACGAGGAAGGACCACAGCCCGAGGGCGCCGCGCCACACGTCGGTGTCCCCCCACTGCTCCGCGGGCAGCATGGCGGCCACCGTCCCGATCAGCAGAGCGGCGACGTGGCCCGCCACGGCCCCCCAGAACGCGGCGTGCCAGCGCGCCGAGCGGCGGCGCAGGCGGTGTCCGGCGAGGAGGAGGAGGGCCGGTACGGCGAAGATACCGAGGAGCATCGCGAACACGCTCAGCGTCATGGAGCGGACTCCTCCGCGGAGGCGTCGCTCCGCCCGCGGCGCACCTTGGGAAAGAGCCAGAGCCAGTATCCGGTGATGATGGTGATCACGAGCGCGATCGCCGCCGCATCGCTCAGGAGGACCCACCGATCACCGAACGCCTCGCCGGAATGCAGCTTCTCGAGATAGGCATCGCCGCGCGGCCCGACGTGGAGCACGCGTCCGGACGCGAGATCCACGGTCACCTCCGTGGACGCCGCCTCGCGTAGCCGTACCTTCACGAATCCGTTCCGCGGGCGCACGTCCATGCGATCGATGTCGCCCAGCGATGCGGCGGCGCGCCCCGTGGTGCGGAGCGCGATCGACGCGAGGCTGTCCAGCGGGAGCGCGCGCGCGAGTGGCGCCGACGCGTCGTGCCGCACATCGGGCATCAGGCCGAGGCCACGCTTGTGGTTGAGTAGAATCCCGGTGGCGGCGATGACGAGGAGCGCCGCGGTGAAGAGGACGCCCAGCCACAGATGCGCATAGAACGCGATGCGTGACGCGCGCCTCCGCGGCGTAGCGCGCGCGGGCCGTGGCGGACTGGCAGCATGCATCAAGCGACCGGTATTCCACCATTCGCGGTGATGACGCGCGCGCCGGCCGCCGAGCGGATGAAGGCGAGAAAGCGGTCGACGGCTGGCACGCGCGCCTTTCGCGTGAGAAGGTAGGACGCGCGCGCCAGCGCGTACGTCCCACGACTCACGCTCTCGGCGGTCGGCGAGACGCCGTCGAGAGCGAGCGCTCGCAGACGGCCGTCGCTCCGCAGCACGAAGGGCATCGACGTCATGCCGATGGCGTACGGGGTGGCGGCGAGATCCGCGGCCATGGCGCCGGGCGCCTCGATGCTGCGCGCCGTGCTTGCGGCGAGCGCCGACCCCAGGCAGCCGATGCCCGCACGCGCCACGTCGGCATCGACCTCTCCGGCGGGACGGGTCCGGGCGACGATCTCGCGGTCGGGACCGCCGACGGCGCTCCAACGGGTGACGGCTCCGGAGTAGATCGCACAGATCTGCGCGCGTGAGAGGCCGGTCACCGGGACGCTCTCGTGCGCGGCGAACACCACGGCAACGCGCGCGATCTCGTGCACCGCGATGCTTCGCATCGCCAGATCGGCGGGGATGATGCCGTGGCTCGCCATGGCGACGTCGATGCGGCCCTGCGTCAGCGCATCGACGCGCGCTGGCGAGGCCATGCCCGAACCCAACACGATCGACACCGACGGCTCCAGCGCGCGATACTCCTCGGCCAGGGCGGCGACGAGCGGCATCACCCCGGCCGAGCCATCGATGCGAATGACCGCCGGCGGACCGGCCGCGTGTCGGATCCCGGGGCCGGCACACCCGAGGGCGGCTGCCAGGACGACGAACAGGGCAACTGGAGTCACGATGAACCTCGCGGCAGGATCGACGATGGGCGCGGTGGAAGCTACCACGCGACGAGCCGCCTCGCCCTCTCGTCGAGGCCGCAATCGTGGAACTCAGTTCTGCGAGTCGCCGTCGTTATCCCGCCCCTTCCCCTTCCCGCGCTGCTTGTCGTCCGAGCCGCCGTCGTCCTTCACCTTGGCTGTCCGGTCGGCGTCGTCGTCGGAGTCACCGTCATCCGTCACGCGGAATCTGGAGCTCTGACGCAGACGCCGATAATCGTCGCGATTGCGCGTGTAGACCTCCACGTTCTGCGCCGGGACGCCCGCGAGCCGGTTCGCCGGCCGCCCGTCGGTCGCGTCCATCGCTTGCGCGAGCGCGAGCGTCGTGAGCACGTAGTCGCGCACCGTGAGGCCAGAGCGTTCGATGGCGCTCCTGGCGGCGGGGTCCGCCTGCAGCCGCGTGACGAAGCGATCGACGTCGGCATCCGAGGTGCCGCGCACCCGCAGTCGCTCGGTCGAGACCGCGACGGGCAGCGCATCGAGATCCCGCTGCGCCCTTGTCCAGCCGCGATACCGGTCAGGCGTCAGCGAGTAGTCGACGCCGCGCAGGGTGCGGGGGTCTGCGATCATGGGGTCCACTCCGATCATCGGGCCCGCCATCGAATCGGTTCGGAGCACGACCGGTGCGTCGGTCGTGTCCTTGCCGTCGCACGCGAGTGCGGCGAGCACGGCGAGCACGGCGACGATCGGCAGCGCCCGATGCATCGACGACGTCAAGGCGTTCATGTCATCCTCCGTGATGGCGAGTCCAGCACGACCTGCATTCCGCGGTGGAGGGGGCAACAGTCATGCCGTGCTCAGCCGCGACTCGGACCGCTGGCGGCTGGTGTGTGGTGCTGTTGCCGGTCAGTGCGGCAGCCGCGGCCGCAACGCTCCGTACGCCCACGTGCCCGCGAGCGCGCTGAGGAGCGCGACGGCCATCACGCCAACGCCGTTGCCCACGAGGGCGAAGAGCGGCCCCGGGCAGGCGCCGACCAGCGCCCAACCCAGCCCGAACAGCGTTCCACCCAGCCAGTATCGCGTGCCGCGCCCCATCGTCTTTGGCGGCACGACAATCGGCTCTCCGTTCATCGCACGCAGCCCGAGCCGCTCGATGACCTGCAAGCCGATCGCGGCGACGAGGACGGCCGTGCCGATGATGCCGTACATGTGAAAGGACTGGAATCGGAACATCTCCTGTATGCGGAACCAGGAGATGACCTCCGACTTGGTGAGCACGATGCCGAACAGGGCACCGAGGACGAGGTACATCGTGAGTGCACGCCAGGCCAATGGCGCGGCGGGCCGGTTCTCGTCCACCCGAACGGTCGCGGAATGCGGCATGTCGTCAGCCCTTCAGCAGAACAGGCAGGATGACCCATGTGGCGACCAGGCCTCCGGCGAAGAAACCGATGACGGCGACGAGCGACGGCAGCTGCAGATCGGCGAGACCGCTGATGGCGTGCCCCGAGGTGCAGCCACCCGCGTACGCCGTGCCGAAGCCGACGAGAAATCCGCCGCCGACGATCAGGACGAGACCGCGCCAGGTCGCGAGCGCTCCCCAGTGAAACAGCTCGCGCGGAGCGAGACCCGTGAGGTCGCGGATCCCCAGCGCGGTCATGCTGTCGCGGGCCGCAGCGGACAGCTGGATTGGCGCGTCCCCAGCGAAGCCCTGCGCGGCCAGCACGCCGCCGACGACGATCCCGAACGCGAAGGCCAGGTTCCACCCGCCGGCGGCGCGCCAGTCGTAACGAAAGAACTCGGCGCGCGCCGGCAGCGTGGCCGCGCAGAGATGCCGCAGGTTGCCGGAGACGCCGAACATCCTGTTCCCCGCCAGCAGCAGCCCGGGCACGAACAGGCCGATCAGCGGCCCCGCCACCCACCAGGGCCACGGACGGCTGAGCGCATCGATCAACGGCCCGCCCACCGCGTTCCTCCCGCCCGTCGCCGCACTATATGACCATATCGTTGCATAGACATGAATGAACTCAGGGGCGCGCGAAGGTCAACGTTGCCCACCTGGACTCGTGGGTCACGCTGTCGCCCGCCGAGGCCGGCACCACCCGCATGTGGATGAACTTCACGTACCACGTGCCGCGCGTGTCCAGGCGAACCGTCGCGATCCCCTCGGCATCCGTCCTCGTCTCCCGCTGCGGGATGCGACTCCCCGAGGTCGTCCGGCCCCCCGCCTGCACCACCTGGTTGGGCATCGCCTCCCCGTCCACCATGACGCGCAGGCGCAGCGTGCCGCCCGCCGGCAGCCGATACGGATCGTCGAGGGGGACGAGCTCCGCGGGATATCCGAGGGCCACGCGAAAGACGGTATCCGCCCCTGCCGCGAGCGTGCCGGCCGCATCGCGCACCAGCACCAGCGCCTTGACGTGCTTGGCATAGCGCTCGTGCGCCGCCGAACTCAGCTCGCCGCCGCTCGTGCGGGCAGCGAGGATATCGGGCAAGCCTTCGTCGCGGAGATAGCCGTTGAACTGGGTGGGATTGAGGCGGATGGTGCTGGGCTCGAGCGACGCGCCCAGCACGGTCGTACCGGCGCCGCCGACCGCGACCCGCCAGCCGCTCTCCTTGCGCCCGCTGGTCCAGGTGGTGCGCGCAGGATGCGTCACCCCGCCCGGGCCGGCCACGGTCAGGTCGCGCAACCGCGCGCGCGCGACGACGGACTCGCTCGAGGAAAAGGTGCCGTTGAGCACGCGAACCTGCACTGCACGTCCCGCCCGGACGACGAAATCCCGTGGGCGCAGAAACAGGTCGTGCGCGTCGGCCACGACGGCGGCAGCGGCGATGAGCAGAGTGGTGACGGCGGCCACACAGGCCAGGCGACGGCGCATGTCCGTTCTCCGTGAAGGGTGAATGATGGCGGCATCGGGCCGCTGGCTCAGCGACATCACCTGCGCCAGGAACCTGCAGCGCGAGCGACGCGACGGCCAGGTATCGACACCCGAGACGCGGGACTCGGGGTCACGCCGACTCGACGATCAGCGTGCCGCGCAGCATCCGCATCCCGCAGGTGAAGGGGAACTCCCCCGCGTCGGTGGGCGTGAACTCGATCGACGTCGTCGTGAATGCCGGCAGCGGTCGGGAGATACCGAAGTCGCCGAAGACCACTTCATCGCTGCACGAGTTCGTCTCGTCGCGATAGAAGTCGAGACGCACCGGTTGACCCACCTTCACGACGATCACGTCGGGGGCATATCCCCCCTTCACCGTGATCTGCACCGCCTGCACGCCACCCACACCCGCCACGGCGACGGTGCGTTCCCGCTCGCCGAAGAAATACCAGAGCACGAGCCCGATCATCGCGAGTCCGCCCGCGAGCACCGCCATCTGCATTGCGTCCAGTCGCATGCTCAGGATCCTCCGCGCGCCGCGCTCACGGTCGAGGGACGAAACCGCCGCAGGCGCAGGCTGTTCGCCACCACCGATACACTGGAGAACGACATCGCTGCGCTGGCGATGACGGGAGACAACAGCCATCCGAACACGGGATACAGCAGGCCCGCCGCGATGGGGATGCCCACGACGTTGTAGATGAATGCCCAGAAGAGATTCTGCTTCACGGACCGGATGGTCGCCCTGGACAGTTCGATCGCGGCGACGACGCCGCGCAGGTCGCCGCGCAGGAGCGTCACGTCGGATGCCTCGATCGCCACGTCGGTGCCCGTCCCGATCGCGATCCCCACATCGGCCTGGGCGAGCGCGGGCGCGTCGTTGATGCCGTCGCCCACCATGCCGACGATCCGTCCCTGCTCCTGCAGCGCCCTCACTTCACGCGCCTTGTCCGATGGCAGTACCTCCGCGAGGACGCGATCCACGCCGACCGCTCGGCCGACGGCGTCGGCCGTCCGCCGGTTGTCGCCCGTCATCATCACCACATCCAGCCCGAGTGCCTTGAGTGCGCGGATCGCGGCCGCCGCCTCCGGCTTCACCGGGTCCGCGACGGCGAGCACGCCAGCGGCGCGGCCGTCCAGCGCCACGTACATCGGTGTCTTGCCATCGCGCGCCAGCGCCTCCGCGCGGTCGGCGAGCACACTCACGTCGACCGCACGATCCTTCATCAGCTTCGCATTGCCCAGCAGCAGCGCGCGGTGCTCCACGCTCGCCTCGATCCCATGACCCGCGATCGCCAGGAAGTGCTCGGCCACCACCGTCGGCAGCTGGCGACGCGCCGCCTCGCGCACGATGGCGGCGCCGAGGGGATGCTCGCTCGAGCGCTCTGCCGAGGCGACGAGCCGCAGCAGCTCGGCCTCGTCTTGTCCGTCGATCACCACGAGATCGGTGAGCGTGGGCTCGCCAGCCGTGATCGTGCCCGTCTTGTCGAGCACAATGGTCGTGAGCTTGTGCGCCGTCTCCTGCGCCTCGCCGCCCTTGATCAGCACACCGAACTCGGCGCCCTTTCCGGTGCCCACCATCACCGCGGTGGGGGTGGCGAGGCCGAGCGCGCACGGGCAGGCGATGACGAGGACGCCCACCATGTTGACGAAGGCCATGGTGAAGCGCGTCTCCGCCGGGGAGAGCAGGAACCAGGCGACGAACGTGGCGATCGCGATGCAGAGGACGATCGGCGTGAAGATCCCGCTGATCACGTCGGCGAGCCGGGCAATCGGCGCCTTGGAGCCCTGCGCATCCTGGACGAGCTTGACGATCTGCTGCAGCGCCGTGTCCCTGCCCACCTTCGTCGCCTCGAAGCGGAAGCTTCCGAGCGTGTTGAGCGTCGCGCCGAAGACGCTGGCGCCCGGGCCCTTGTCCACCGGCATGCTTTCGCCGGTGAGCATTCCTTCGTCCACGGAGGAGTTGCCCTCGCGCACGACGCCGTCCACGGGAATCTTCTCGCCCGGGCGCACGACGATGATGTCGCCCGGGATCACCTCGTCCACGGAGATGTCCCGCTCCTCGGATCCCGACGCGGTGCTCCGAACGACGCGAGCCGTCTTCGGCTGCAATCCGATGAGGCGGCGAATCGCGTCGCCCGTCTGCCCCTTCGCACGCGCTTCCAGCATGCGGCCGAGCAGGATGAGGGCGATGATCACGCTGGCCGCCTCGTAGTACACGGCGGGCATCGCGGCGCCATCCATGCCCGTCATGCCGCCCATGCCGCCTGGAGCGACGCCGGCGAATGCACTGGGACGCAGCGTGGCGAGCACGGAATACAGATAGGCGGCTCCCGTCCCCACGGCGATCAGCGTATTCATGTCGGCCGCCCGATGGCGGAACGCGGCCCAGGCGCCGCGATAGAACTGGGCGCCGCAGTAGAGCACCACCGGCGTGGTGAGCGCCAGCTGCAGCCACGTGACCCACGCGCCCTCGAGAAACGCAATCCGCCCGTGCGACATGGCGATGACGAGCACGGGCGCCGACAGCCCGGCGGCGAGCCAGAACTTCTGACGGAGCGCCTCATATTCGGCGCGGCGCGCGGCCGCCTCGGAGTCTTCCACCGCCGCGCTGTCCCCAGTGACGGGCGACTCGCGCACGACGTACCCGAACCCTTCGATCGCCCGCTTCACCACGCCTGAATCGGTCGCCACCGGGAGGTACTCCACGCGCACCTGGCTCGTGGCGAGATTGAAGCTCGCGTCCACGACCCCGGGAATGCGTCCGAGCTCCTGCTCGAGGGGCGCGGGCGAGCCGGAAGGACGCGCCGAGTCGTCGACGACGAAGTCGGCGTGCGCGGTGGCCCCGGTACCGTATCCCGCATCCTTGACCCGTCCCATCAACTCGCGCACGCCCGTGGCCGCCGGGTCATACTCCACCGTGGCGCGGTTCGTCGCCAGATTCACCCCCGCTTTCCGCACGCCCGGCGACCTGGCGAGCGTGCGCTCCACGCGGCTCGCGCAGGCCGCGCAGGTCATGCCGGTAATCGGCATGTCGACGCGCTCGGCAGTGGTGCCAGACGTCGCATGGCGGTCATGCGGATCGTTCGATGTCGGGGCAGTCATCCGGTTGCCCGTCAGCGGGCGCTGGTGTACATGAGGTCCACCAGCTCATCGTACATCGCGTCCGCGGAGTGCTCGTCCGAGCGAATGGCGGTCGTGGCGCAATGCTCGAGATGATTGCGCATGAGCGCGCGGCCCACGCCTCGCAGTGCTTCGTGCACGGACGCGATCTGCATCATGATGTCGGCGCAGTAGCGGTCGTCCTCCACCATCTTCTGCAGCCCGCGCACCTGCCCTTCGATGCGGCGCAGCCGGGCCAGATTGCGCGCCTTCACCGCAGGCGCCACAGCGACCGCGCGACGCGGCACGCTCTCCGCTGGAGCGGACGCGGAAGTCGGTGTCTTCGCTGTTCGACGCGTCACGCTGTACCGCCGATCCTTGGATACCGTGGAATCATGGCTCCTGCCCGCTCGTTCGAAATAGGGGATAGGGGTATGGTACGCTCGCGCCCTCCCCTACGTCAAGCCGCCTTCGCTCGCCCGGGCCCCGCCCGCAGCCCACCGCACGTCGCCCTCGTGCACGTTTTATGCGAGATCAAATTCACCCGCGCGGCGACCACGCAGCCGAACCTCTATTTCACAGGAGTGACCCCTTGTACAGTTTTCCTCCGATCACACGGCCGTTCGCCCTCGGCGGACCCGCCGCTGCCGTCGCCCTCCTGGCTGTCATGGCGTGCGCCAAGGGCCAGGACGCCGCGGACAGCGTCGCCAATGCGGCGGCGTCGGTGCCCGCGGCGGCCGCCAGCGACAGCGGGACGGGGATGTCGGGCATGAGCGCCAGCGGGAACATGCAGGGGATGCCGGGCATGTCGGGCAACGCCGACCAGGATTTCCTCCGCATGATGAGCGATCACCACAAGGGACTGATCGCGCTCGCGCACCTGACCAAGGACCGCAGGCAGGGGACCGCTGTGGCTGACGCGAAAAAGCTCGACGCCGCCCAGGACGCCGAGCTCGATCACATGGTGACGATGCTCGAGACGGACTTCAAGGATGCCTATTCCCCCAGGGTGCTCCCCGCGCACCAGGCGATGGTCGACCAGCTGAAAACGAAGTCCGGCGTGGACTATGATCGCGCCTTCTATCAGAACGTCATCGCCCACCACCAGGAGGCGGTCACGATGATCGACGGCTATCTGCCCAGAGCGAAGAACGCCATGCTCAAACCGATGGCGGAGAAGATGAAAGCAGACCAGTCGAAGGAGATCGCCGACTTCAAGCTGAAACTCGGCAAGCTCGGCGCCTGACCTCCACCCACGCGAGCGTCGCGCCGTGCCGGCCACCGGCACCGCCCGGCGCTCGCTGAGCTACAGGCGGCTCCGCAGAAACTCCGGAGTCCAGCGCTGCAGCCACGCCGACAGCACGGTCATGCTTCCCGTGATCATCAGGATGCCGACGGCGATGAGCAGCAGTCCGGACACGCGCGACATCCAGACGAGCGCGCCGCGATAGCGCTGAAACAGCGTCATGAACCGGTCGATCATCAGCGCCGCGAGCAGGAACGGAACGGCGAGGCCGAGCGAATAGGCCAGGAGCAGCAGGAGTCCGTGATTGAGGTCGGCCGAATTCGCCGTGTACGTGAGGACCGCCCCAAGGATGGGGCCGATGCACGGCGTCCACCCGGCTGCGAACGCCATGCCCACCAGCACGGTCCCCAGATAGCCCAGCGGCTTGGTGGCGATGTGCACGCGCCGCTCTCGCGCGAGCGCACTGAGGTTGAACGCCCCCAACAGATAGAATCCCAGCACGATCACGAGCACCCCGCCAATCCGTCCGATCCAGTCGCGGTGCTGATGGAGCAACCGCCCCATCACGGTGGCGGTGGCGCCGAGCGCAAGGAACACGAGGGTGAAGCCCGTGATGAACAGCAGCGAGTGCACGAGCGCGATGCGCCGCGACCGCTGCACGTCGTCCAGGCTCAGGCCGGTGATGAAGCTGACGTAGCTGGGAATGAGCGGCAGCACGCAGGGGGACAGAAAGCTCAGGACCCCCGCGGTGAAGCTGATCGTCAATCCGACCGACGCGTCCTGCACTCAGGACCCGCCCGCCACGGCGCGGTCGATTGCCGCGGTGAGCGACGTATCGCCCGGCGCGATCGGCCCCGTCTTGCGCCAGCGCAGAATGCCCTGCTTGTCGATGAGGAAGGTGGCGGGCACACCGACGACGAGGAGCTGCGTGGAGATTCGCTCCTCGGGATCGCGCCAGATGGGAAAGGTCATCTCGTAATCCTTCATGAACGACCGGATAGCGTCGTCGGTCCCGTCGGTGTCCACACTCACGCCGATCAGCTCCACGCCGCGATCGCGGTAGCGCGCGTGAATGGCGCGCAGCTCCGGGATCTCGTCGCGGCAGGGATGACACCAGGTCGCCCAGATGTTGAGCAGCACGACCTTGCCCTTCTGGCCCGCGAGCGACACGGAATCGCCGTTCAGCGCGACCGTCGCATATGCCGGCACGGGCGCTCCGACCTCGACGCGTCCATTCCCCTCCGGCCTGTTCGCGGCGGTGTCGCTCTTTCCCGTGCACGCCACGACGATCGCGACGAGAGCAGCGCAGGCGACCCGGTGCATCCTCATCGGATGTCGCCCAACGCGGTACGCGCCACGCGGATGGCCGACGGGCGCCCCGGCGTCGTCCAGGCGAACACCGCATACCGCCCGGTCACCGCGAGCTTGGGAAATCCGCTCGCGCGCGTCGCGGACGACGACGCGATGGTCATGGGGGTTCCCTGCCTGCCGCCGGGTCCCACGCGCCGTACCCGGACTGCGGTCGTGTCTCCGCCCGTCCGCTCCACCCAGGTGACGAGCGCGCCGCCATCGGGCAGGAGCGCGGCGTCGACGCGGCCGGCGGGGTTGCCACCGTCGATGCGAATGGGCGCGGAGAAGCTGCCACCGCCATCGTTGGAGAAGGCGAGCTTGACGCGCGCGCTGTCGCCCGCCGCCGTGAACCAGGCAAGCGCTACCCGCCGGCCGCTCGCCGCGAGCGCCGGACCGTTCACCGGACAGGCGGCGATCTTCCAGTTGTCCGCGTGCACCGGCATCCCTGCCGTCCAGCTCCCTCCGATCCGCCGCGCCACGTGAATGTCCCGAATCTCGTCGGCGGAGCGGTTTCGGTAGGCGACGATGGGTCCGTTGCTCGTCATCGCCGCCGCGTTCTGGCAGCAGTCGCAGGTGCGCTCATCGAGGCGCACCTCGGGTCCGGTCGCGCCGCTCGGCAGGAGACTGGTGGTCACGAGCATCATCTCGTTCACCGTATCGTGTCCCGCCCTCTTGAATTTGCGGCCGTCCAGCCAGACGGCTCCGAACTGTCCGTGTTCGCGCCACATCGCCACGAAGCCGTGCTCCGTCTGCGACGAATCGCGATGGGGCATCACCGGCGCGCTCCAGGTCGTGCCACCATCGCTCGACTGCGCAATGCGCACACCGTACGCGTAGGTCCCCTTTCCGTTGCGCTGCAGCCAGTGCACGGCGAGCCGCCCGCCGTCGAGCACCTCGAGCGAAGGAAAGTCCGCCCAGTTCACGAAGAAGTCGCGCCGGGCGACGATCGTCCTCGCGGGCGTCCATGCGGACCCATCGAGGATGGAGAAGCGCAGCGCGTGACCGGAATCGGCTGGCTCCAGCCAGGTCATGTAGACTCGGCCGTCCGGACCTACGGTGAGATTTGGCTCCGCGCTCCCCGGACCGGCGGGGCTCGCCAGGTCCGCCGGCGCCGGCGCCGGTCCTTCCTCGGCAGGCGCGATGCGCGTTGCGCCGAGGGCGGCGAGCGCGAGCA
>JBKJIY010000037.1:0-11553 GCA_046598315.1 Gemmatimonadaceae bacterium | reverse complement strand
CCGCGAGCTCGGCCGGGCCGGTCGTCTCGTCGAGAGCGACGCAGACCGCGCGGTCGCCGAGCGGGCGCAGGTTGACCCGGCGCGCGTCGGCGGCGGCGTGCCACGCGGCGACGTCGGCCGCCGAGCCGTGGACCTCGAGCGTGTCGAAGAAGTGCTCGCCGACGACCTTCACGCCGAGGCGCTCGAGCCCACGCCGGAGCGCGGCGGTGTGGCCGTGCACGCGCCGCGCGATCGCGGTCAGCCCGTCGGGGCCGTGGTAGACGGCGTACATGCTCGCGATCACCGCGAGCAGCACCTGCGCGGTGCAGATGTTCGACGTCGCCTTCTCGCGGCGGATGTGCTGCTCGCGGGTCTGGAGCGCCATGCGCAACGCTGGACGACCGCTCGCGTCGCGACTCACGCCGATGATCCGTCCGGGCAGCGTGCGCTTGAACTCGTCGCGCGTGGCGAAGAACGCGGCGTGCGGACCGCCGTAGCCGAGCGGCACGCCGAACCGCTGCGTGTTGCCGACGACGACGTCGGCGCCCCACTCGCCCGGCGGGGTGAGCAGCGTCAGGCTCAGCAGGTCGGCCGCCACGACGACGAGCGCGTCGACCGCATGGATCCGCTCGGTGGTGCTCCGATAGTCGAGCACGGCGCCGTCCGTCGTGGGATACTGGAGCAGCGCCCCGAAGATCTCCGCGCCGAACGTGCCCGACGTAGCGTCGCCCACCACGGTCGCGATGCCGCGCGCGTGCGCGCGCGTCTCCACCACCTGGATGGACTGCGGATGACAGCGCGCGTCGATGAAGAAGGTGGCCTTGTCATCTCCTCCGCGAGCCTGGTAGGCCAAAAACATCGCCTCGGCGGCGGCAGTGCCCTCGTCCAGCAGAGACGCGTTGGCGATCTCGAGGCCGGTGAGATCCACGATCATCGTCTGGAAGTTGAGCAGCGCCTCGAGGCGGCCCTGGGCGATCTCCGCCTGGTAGGGCGTGTACGCCGTATACCACCCGGGATTCTCCAGCACGTTGCGCTGGATCACGGGCGGCGTGTGCGTGTCGCTGTATCCGTAGCCGAGGTAGGAACGGAAGATCCGATTCTTCCGTGCGATCGCGTGCAGGGCGGCAAGGGCGTCGTGCTCGCTGCGCCCGGCGTGGATCGCCAGCGGGCGGCGCAGGCGGATCGTCTCGGGAATGGTGGCGTCGATCAGCTCGTCCAGCGTGGCATAGCCGATCTGTGCGAGCATCGTCTGCACATCAGCCGCGCGGGGTCCGACATGCCGTGGGACGAAGCTCTCCGCGTCGGCGAGCGGTACGGTCCGAATGGTCGTAGTCATGCGAGCCCTCGGGCGCCCGCGGGGCGCCGGAAAATGCGAATTGTCGCGGGCGGTGATGCAAGGTCGCCCGCAAAGTTATGTTCGGGGTCGAGCACGACGCTCGTGGTCACCCCTCATTATAGCCACCCCGCGAGTGCACTGGCGGCTCCTGCTCTCTCCTCCCCCCTCACGCGATGGGCCCGGCAACATGGCGCTCGACGTGGCGCTGATGCAGCGTGCCCGTGAGACGGGAGAATCGGTGTTCCGCGTCTACGGCTGGGCCACGCCGACCCTCTCGTTCGGACGACATCAGTCAGCATGCGGCGACTACGAGCCGGCCCGGCTCCGCGCCGAGGGCATCGAGGTCGTCCGCCGCCCCACCGGCGGCCGCGCCCTGCTGCACGATCGCGAGGTCACGTACAGCGTGACCGCCCCGGTGGCGGCCGGCGACGGGCTGCGCGCGACCTGCGACCGGATCAACGATCTCCTCATGAATGCGCTCAGCCGGCTGGGAGTGCCCGCCGTGGCTGCCACATCCGGCACACGTGCCCCTGCCCCCACGGCGACCCCCTGCTTCGCCGAGCCGGCCGCGGGAGAACTGATGGTGGATGGCCGCAAGCTGGTGGGAAGCGCGCAGTGGCGGGACGACGGGGCGCTCCTTCAGCATGGGTCGATCCTCCTCGAGGACGATCAGTCTCGCATCGCCTCGTTGCGATGCAGTAGCGGCCCGCACGTGGCGTTGCGCGCCCCGGCGACGTTGCGCGAAGCCCTCGGGCGGCGTCCCGCGTTCGAGGAGGTCGCCGCCGCGCTCTTCAGTTCCGTGCGTGCCCTGGCCGATACTCGGGCTACCGCGCTTCCACACGAGAGGCTGCTGCACCGCGAGGCCGCGCTCGGTGAAGCGCGGTTCCGCGATCCCGCATGGACCTGGCGGCGCTGACCCGCGGCGCGCGTCCCGCTTGACCAGACCAGCACGCGCGTCCATCGTTGACCCGCTCTCCACCCCTCTGCCGACGACCATGCACCGAGCTTCCCGCCTTGCGCTGCACCGCGCTCTCCGCCGCCTCCCCTGCCTCCTTGCCGCGCTGGCCGTCGTCGCCTGCAAAGGTTCCGAGACCGCAGCCGGCGGCGCTGGCGACGTGGGTGGCACCATCGTCATCTCCACCGGCGGCGACGCGGCGACGATGCTCCCGCCACTGGTCAGCACGATCACCGACCGCACGGTCACCGATCTGCTGTACGACCGGCTCGCCGAGATCGGCGACGATCTGAACACCACCGGCGACAAGACGTTCACGCCGCGGCTGGCCGAGCGGTGGGAATGGTCCGCCGATTCGCTCTCGATCACCTTCCACCTGGCTCCGCGTGCGCGCTGGCATGACGGGCGTCCCGTTCGCGCGAGCGACGTGCGCTACAGCGTGAACGTCATGAAAGATCCGGCGCTCGGCTCGCCCGCACTCCCCCTGCTGGAGAATGTGGACTCGGCGAGCGTCCGTGATTCACTCACCGCCGTCGTCCACTTCAAACGGCACACACCCGGACAGTTCTACGACGTGGTGTACCAGGTCATGATCCTGCCGGAGCACATCCTGGGAAGCACGCCGGCGGCCCAGCTCAAGACGGCCGACGTCGGTCGCAAGGGCATCGGCTCGGGGCGGTTCCGCCTGGCCCGATGGGAGCCCGGCCAGCGGATCGAATTGATCGCCGACACCGCGAACTATCGCGGGCGGCCAAAGCTCGACCGGGTCATCTGGTCGATCGCGCCGGACTTCAACACCGCGGTCACCCGCTTCCTGTCCGGCGAGGCCGACATGTTCGACCAGCTCCGGCCCGAGCATGTCGCGAAGCTGGCAGGCGACACGGCGCGCAAGGTGATCCGGTATCCGAGCTTCCAGTATGCGTATCTCTGGATGAACGCCACGAATCCGGCGTCGCCCGGTCAGCCGCATCCCATCTTCGGCGATCGCGCCGTGCGGCGCGCCCTCACCATGGCGGTCGATCGCGGCGCCATGCTCAGAAACGTGTTCGACACGCTGGGACAGCCGCTCTACGGACCGTTTCCCCGAACGGTCGACGTGGCCGACACCACGCTCGCGCAGATCCCCTACGACACCCTCAAGGCCCGGGCGCTCCTCGATTCGGCTGGATGGGTCGTCGGCCGCGACGGCGTCCGCTCCAGGAACGGGCGGCGCCTGGAGTTCTCCATCACCACACCGAGCTCCAGCGCCGCGCGCAAGCAGTACGCCGTCCTGCTGCAGGAGGCGTTCAAGCAGGTGGGCGCCGCGGCGAAGATCGACGAGACCGATTTCCCGACCTTTGCCGGCAAGCAAGCTGGACACGACTTCGACGGCATCATGGCGCTCTACGCGTCGGACCCCGACGTCGGTGGATTCAAGCAGACCTGGTCCACGGCGGGAATGGCCAAGGACGGGGCCAACTTCGGCAACTACTCCAATCCCGTTGTGGATGCACTGCTCGACAGCGCGATGAACAGCTTCGACCCGGCGCGCAAGAAGGCGTACGCGCGGCGCGCCTTCGCGACGATCATCGATGACGCGCCGGGGATCTGGCTGTATGCCCCCCCCACCATCGCCGGCCTGCACAAGCGCATCCGCACGGCTCCACTGCGCGCAGACGGGTACTGGGCGCATCTCGCCGACTGGTGGATTCCCGCGGCGGAGCGCACGGCGCGCGATCGGATCGGGCTTCGGCCCACGCCATAGCACGTGCGGCGGTACCTCCCCCAGCGCCTGCTGCAGGCGGCGAGCGTCATCTTCCTCATCACGACGCTCACCTTCGTCCTCGTGCACCTTGCGCCGGGCGACCCGATCGCGGCCGCGTTCGAGCGTCCCAACGTCCCGGAGTCGGTCCGCCAGCAGTGGCGGGCCGACTTTGGCCTGGACCGTCCGCTCGCCGAGCAGTACGTGCGATGGCTGGCCAATGCGGCGCGCGGAGAGTTCGGCTTCTCCTTCTCGCACCGCCGGCCCGTGTCCGACGTGCTCGGCGAAGCGCTCCCCCGCACCGTGCTCCTCGCCGGTCTCTCGCTGCTCGCCAGCTTCACACTGGGCATCCTCGTTGGCGTGCTGCAGGCGGAGCGACTTCACAGTGGGCGGGACCGATGGCTGGGACGCGGCCTGCTGCTCACGTACTCATTGCCCGACTTCTGGCTCGGCCTCCTGGTGCTCATGCTGTTTGCCTACCGCCTGCCCCTCCTGCCGGTGGGGGGCATCGTGGACGTCGTGCTGTACGATTACCTCTCACCCGCCGGCAAGCTCGCCGACCGGCTGAAGCACCTCGTGCTCCCCGTGGCCACGCTCACGCTGCTCTCCACCGCCGCCATCGCGCGCTATCAGCGCAACGCCCTGCTCGAGGTGCTGCCGAGCGACTGGATGCGCACGGCGATCGCGAAGGGACTGGGCTGGCGCACCGCTGTGCGACGGCACGCGCTCCGCAACGCGCTGCTCCCCACGATCACGCTGGCCGGCCTCTACGTGCCCGCCCTGGCAGCGGGGGCGCTGTTCGTGGAGAAGATCTTCTCGTGGCCGGGCATGGGGCTCGTGACCGTGAATGCCATCGGAGCGCGCGACTATCCGCTCATCACGGCTTCGGTGCTCGTGATCAGCGTCATGGTGGTGCTGGGCGCCGTGCTGGCCGACGTGGCCGCCTCGATGGCCGACCCCCGCATCCGCGTCGATTGAGGCAGCGCGCACCGGGATGACGCGGGCGTGGCAGCCGGGTGGCGTCGTGCTGGGTCGGATCGCCCGCGATGCGCGGGCTCGCGTCGCCGTCGTCACGCTCGCGGTGATCGCCGTGGCCGCGCTCTCGGCACCCTGGTTGTCGCCCTACGATCCCACGTCGCAGCTGGACATCGTCCGGCTGCAGAATCACTCCCCATCGGTGGCGCATCCGTTCGGCACCGATCCCTTCAGCCGCGACGTGCTCTCGCGCATGCTGCACGGCGCGCGCATCTCCCTCGCCATCGCCGCGGGCGCGGTGACTCTCCAGCTCAGCATCGGCATCCTGCTCGGTGCGCTGGCGGGTTACGCGGGCGGCGTGATCGATGCCGTGCTGATGCGCCTCGTGGACGCCGCGCTCTCCATCCCCCGCCTCCTGCTGCTCATCGTGATCGTCGCGCTCTGGGGGGACGTAGGGCTGCTGCGTCTTACCCTGCTCATCGCGGGCACCGGCTGGTTCGGCGTGAGCCGGCTCGTACGCGCCGAGGCGCGCGCCGTGCGCGAACGAGAGTTCGTGCTCTCGGCACGGGCCCTCGGCGCATCCCCGGCACGGATCCTCGGCCGGCACGTGCTGCCCAATTCGCTCGGACCCGCTCTCGTGGCGGCCACGCTCGGCATCGGCAATGTCATCCTGCTGGAGGCGGGACTTTCGTTTCTCGGCATCGGCGTGCGCCCGCCCTCGCCGAGCTGGGGCGCGATCATCCAGGACGGCGCCGAACGGGTATCCGACCTCTGGTGGCTTACCCTGTTTCCCGGATTGGCCATTCTGAGCACCGTGTTTGCGTGCAACGCCATGGGCGACGCCTTGCGCGATGCGCTCGACCCACGGCAGCTTCAGGCCGCGCTCGACGACGACACTCCACACCCTCTCCGATGACCGTCCCGCTCCTCGAGCTCAAGGATCTGCACACCTTCTTCTACACGGACGACGGCGTCGCCCGCTCCGTGGACGGCGTCTCGTTCCACGTGGACGCGGGCGAGACGCTCGGCGTGGTCGGCGAATCGGGGTGCGGCAAGAGCGTGACCGCGCTGTCCATCCTGCGGCTCGTGCGCCCGCCTGGCCGGATCGAGGCGGGAAGCGAGATTCGCTTCGAGGGCCGGAATCTGCTCGCGCTCGGCGAAGAGGAGATGCGCCGCGTGCGTGGCAATCGCATCGCGATGGTGTTCCAGGAGCCGATGACGGCGCTCAACCCCGTCTTCACCATCGGGGACCAGATCGCCGAGGTCGCTCGCATCCACGCCGGCATGTCGCGGCGCGACGCCGCGGCCAAGGCGGTGGAGATGCTGCGGCTCGTCGGCATTCCGGCACCGGAACAGCGCGCCGACGAATATCCGCACCAGCTCTCCGGCGGCATGCGCCAGCGGGTGGTCATCGCCATGGCGCTCGTGATGAATCCGGCGCTCGTCATCGCCGACGAGCCGACGACCGCGCTCGACGTGACGATTCAGGCGCAGATCCTCGAGCTGCTCGCCGATCTCACGCGACGCCTCGGCACGTCGATCCTCCTCATCACGCACGACCTCGGGGTGGTGGCGGAGAACTGCGCGCGGGTGGTGGTGATGTACGCGGGCGAGGTGGTGGAGGAAGCCACGACGCCCGAACTGTTCGCCAACGCGCATCATCCCTACACGGAGGGGTTGCTCGGAGCGATGCCGCGCGTGGGGGGCAACGCCGAGCGGCTCGCGACGATTCCCGGCACGGTGCCGCCGCCCACGGCGTGGCCCGCGGGCTGCCGCTTCCGAGAGCGGTGTCCGTACGCGTGGGAGCGGTGCGCCTCCGAGCATCCGCCGCTCTACGAGATCGGCGCGGGACATGCCTCGCGGTGTCATCTCGCGGTGGAGCCGGAGCGTCGCGCCCATCCGCATCTTCCGTTGGCCGCGCAGATCGGCGCTGGTGCCGCATGACGAGCCCTCGTGTGGACGCCGTGCCGTCGCCCGCCGCACCCGCGTCGCCGTTGCTCGCGGTGCGCGATCTCATCAAGCACTTCCCCATCAAGCGCGGGCTGTTCAGCCGCGTCACCGGCGCGGTTCGCGCGGTGGACGGGGTGTCGTTCGACGTGAGCGCCGGCGAGACCCTCGCGCTCGTCGGCGAGTCGGGCTGCGGCAAGTCCACGACCGGGCGCGCCATTCTCCGCCTCATCGAGCCAACGAGCGGGAGTGTGCAGTTCGACCGCCAGGACGTGCTGTCGCTGAGCGGCGCGGCACTGCGCCAGCTGCGGCGGCGGATGCAGATCGTCTTCCAGGATCCGTTCTCGTCGCTCAATCCGCGGATGTCCATCGGGGCCATCGTACGGGAGGGGCTGACGATCCATCATCTCGCCGAGGGTGCCGCGGCGGATCAGCGCGTGAAGCAGCTGCTGCAGGAGGTCGGGCTGCGACCCGAGTACGCCAGCCGGTATCCGCACGAGTTCTCCGGCGGTCAGCGGCAGCGCGTCGGCATCGCGCGTGCGCTGTCGGTGGAGCCGGCGTTCATCGTGTGCGACGAGCCCGTGAGCGCCCTCGATGTGAGCGTCCAGGCGCAGGTGGTCAATCTGCTTCAGGATCTACAGCGCGATCGCGGGCTGGCCTATCTGTTCATCGCGCATGATCTCTCGGTGGTGGAGCACATCGCCGATCGAGTGGCGGTGATGTATCTGGGACGCATCGTGGAGCTCGCCAGCGTGGACGATCTGTTCCGTGAGCCGGTGATGCCCTACACGCAGGCGCTGCTCTCCGCCGTGCCGGCGCCGGAGCCCGGGGTGAAGCGCGAGCGCATTCTTCTCACCGGCGACGTGCCATCGCCCGCGAATCCTCCGTCGGGCTGCGTGTTCCATCCGCGCTGCCAGCATCCCGCGCGCGATGCGGCGTGCGCCAAGCTCGTTCCACCGCTCGAGGAGAAGCAGCCAGGCCACTGGGCCGCATGCATCAAGCAGACACCCACCGAGGTGTCATGGGAGATCCAGCGCGCCGCTGGTGGCATCAACCCGCCCGAGTTCTTTCTTCCGCTCGCGGCGCTCCATCGCAGCGCCGGCCCCACGAGCGCCCCCTGACGACCCCGCCAACCCCACCCATGGCGCACAACGACAAGTCCGTGTTCGACCAGCCCGATGCCGCTGCCATCGCCGCCGACGCCCCTACCGAGGCGATGCTGCGGGTGACGCAGGACCGCGGATTCTTCGGGCAGCCACGCGGCCTCTCCACGTTGTTCTTCACGGAGATGTGGGAGCGGTTCTCGTTCTACGGGATCCGCCCGCTCCTGGTCCTCTTCATGACCGCCGCGCTGGCGCAGGGGGGGTTCGGCTTCGAGCGTCCGACCGCCGCGGCCATCGTCGGCATCTACGCGTCCAGCGTGTATCTCGCGTCGCTGCCCGGCGGGTGGATCGCCGACCGGTGGCTCGGCCTGCAGCGCGCCATCTGGACCGGCGGCGTGCTCATCGCGCTCGGCCATCTGGCCATCGGACTCTCGGCGGTGTTCGCGAGGCCGGCGTTCTTTCTCGGCCTCATCCTCATCGTGATGGGCACAGGTCTCCTCAAGCCGAACATTTCGGCGCTGGTCGGCGACCTGTATCCGGAAGGCGGGGGACGGCGCGACGCGGGATTCTCCATCTTCTACATGGGCATCAACGTGGGCGCGCTGATCGCGCCCCTCGTCGCTGGCGCACTGGGTGAGCGCGTGGGCTGGCACTGGGGCTTCGGCGCGGCGGGCGTGGGCATGTTGATCGGCCTGCTCGTCTTTCGCGCCCGTGCCGCGGAGACGCTGGGTCCGCTGGGAGCGACTCCCGCCGGCACCCCCGCCGAACAGCGGCGCGTCCGGAGCATCACGCTGGGCGCGCTCGCCGTGATCGCCCTGCTCGTGCTGCTGGCGATGACCGGTGTGCTCACGATCGAGCCGCTCGCCATCGCCAACGCGATGAAGAACGTCATTCTCGCCGCGGCGGTGCTGTTCTTCGGCTACATGTTCCTGTTCGCCGGCCTATCCGGGGATGAGAAGAAGGGCATGGCCGTGGTGTTCGTGCTGTGGTGCTTCTCGGTGGTGTTCTGGTCTGCGTTCGAGCAGGCACCGACGTCGCTCAATCTGTTCGCTCGCGACTTCACCGATCGCACGGTGCTCGGGTGGGAGATGCCGACAACGTGGCTGCAGTCGGTGAATTCCATTTTCGTGATCCTGCTCGCCCCCGTGCTCGCCGCGCTCTGGGTCGGCCTCGACCGTAAGCGCCGTAATCCCTCGAGTCCGGCCAAGTTCGCCCTCGGCCTCGGCTTCGCGGGTGTGGGCTTCTATCTCATGATAGCGGCGGCCGACCGGGTCGTGGCCGGTGGCGGGCTGGTGAAGGTGTCGATGTTCTGGCTGATCGCCAGCTACTTCTTCCAGAGCGTCGGCGAGCTCGCCCTGAGCCCGGTCGGACTGAGCTCGATGACCAAGCTCGCGCCGCGCAAGTTCGTGGGGCAGATGATGGGCCTGTGGTTCACGTCGATCGCGTTGGGCAACCTCATCGCGGGCATCGTGGGCGGCAACGTGGATCCGGAGAAGCTTTCCGAGATGCCCGTCTTGTTCGAGCGCACCGCGTTTTCGCTCTTCATCGCGATGGCGGTGCTGGCCGCCATGATCATCCCGATCAGGAAGATGATGAAGGAACGGGAAATCTGATCACTCACGGCCACGAGAACAGCGACGCCGGAACGGACAGCTCGCGGCCGTCCTTCACGTCGCGCGGCTCCCTGAAGATGAACTGCGTTCGGTCGGCGTTGGTGAACCGCAACGTCCACCGCGCGTTGGCCCCGGAGCCCAGCGGAAAGGCGAGGTCGGCGCGCCACATGCGCGGCGAGTGGGCCGGCAGGTTCCCCAGCAGGCTGATGCCGAGGGAGCCCTTCACGTCGGTCGTCGTGCCGAACGGAACGTCGCGCGCCCACTGCCGACCCGCATCGGCGAAGAAAGCGATGCCGCCTTCGGCGGTCCGAAACACGGTCCCGAACGTGTGACGCTGCTCGAAACGAACGACGAGCCGCTCGCCGCCCACGAGCGGTGATTCCTCCCATCCGCGGATGCCGCCCTCCGGCACGCCGACCCGCAGCTGAAATGGGATGCGCATGCGATAGGCGCGGCTCCACTCCACGTGCAGCTGATTCAGGTTGGACGACGAGAATCTGGTGTGGTGCGTGAGGCGGCCAGTGGTGAGCACGCCATCCCAGAGCGGTTCGTCGCGCCCGCGCCGTCCCTCGGCGTGGAACTGCAGCCGCATCGTGCGCACGGCCGACGAGCTGCCCGCATACAGTCCACCAGCGAAGAACACGTCGCGCTCGCGCGCCCCTCGAAAGCTGACGCTCCGGCCAAGTTGCGTGCCGAGCTGAAAGCCCACGGGAATGTCCTGCGTTGCCGAAAGCGCGTCGATTCCCTCACGCCGCACGAAGCGAATCCGCCGGATGCCCGCCAGCACATTGGCCCGCGCGGTGCGCAGGGGCGTATACGCATACGGGAGCGCGCCGCGATCCATAAAGATGCCGGTGTCGGCCGAGATGAGCCGCTCGCCCGGCTTCTCGTCATCGCCGCTCAGGGAAAGGCCGAGCAGGTGAAGCCGGCCGAGTGGCCCGAAGCGCGCGAGGCCGCCCACGTCGAAGAAGCCGCGGCGGAGCGCCACGAGTGGCCGAACGCCATCCGGTTGACGCAGCTCCACGAAATTGCTCCAGGTGCCGGCGCGCACGCGCCACGCCGTCCGCTGCAGGTCCGTGTAGAAAGGATGTGCGCCTTCCACCCGCCACGAATGCCCGTACGGGGCGCGTTCGCCCTCGAGTGCCAGGATCCACGGTCGGCCGAGGAACTGCCGGTCCTCCAGCCGCGCGGCGATGCCGTCCCGGAATCCCTCGCCGCTGCGCCACGAGCCGGACGCGTAGATGCCCTGCCCGGCCACGTTGCTGTTGCCGAGCAGCAGGTGCGTGACCATGGGCGCGCGCGCGCGCACGCTTCCGCCCAGCACCATGGACGATTCGTCGCTCGTCCGGACCTCGAGGTCCACGCCGCCACCGTCGTTCGGCACGACGAAGACGTCCGCCTCGGAGATGAACGGCTGCGCGCGGAGGATGCGCTCCGATTCGGCGCGTCGAATTTCCTCGCACTGGTCTCCTTCCGCGAGCAGGAGATATCGGCGAACGAGCTCCGGACGCGTCGTCGTGTGCAGCGTCCGGGCGAGCGATGCGATCACCGGCACGCGCTTCAGGTTGTCCACCGACGGGGCTTCCGAGAAGACGACGATCTCGTCGATCCGCTGTCCAGCGCACGGCACCACGGCGCGGCCGGATGGGGCGGTCCCCTGGGCCATCGCGGACACGACTGGAAGCACCGCGAGCGCTGTCGCTCGCAGCAGTGCACGACTCAGCACTGGCGCTACTTGCCCATGCGGCGTTTCAGCTCGGCCAGCTGACGCTCCGCCTCGGCCGTCCGTTCCGAGCGTGTGGCGGCTCGACCCAGCGAATCGATCTCCTCGCGCACGCTGGCTCCACCATCGAGCGTGGCGTCCACCTCAGCCGCGGCGGCCGCCTCGGCGGCGACGGTGGCCG
>JBKJIY010000126.1:0-33651 GCA_046598315.1 Gemmatimonadaceae bacterium | reverse complement strand
TCGACACGGCGCGTCTCGGCGCGTGCTATGCCTCCAGGCAGACCGACGCGCGCACGGCACGCGCGACGGGCGTCGCGGACGATCTCGGAGTCCGCGTCACCCCCTCGTTCATCGTGGATGAGCGGCCGATCCAGGGTGCGCTGCCGCTGGCGGAGTTCCGCAAGGTGCTCGACGCGGCACTGATGGTGCGCGGCATGAGCAAGTGAACCCGATCATCCGTCCAGGAACCCGCCGGTCACTGGCACGCAGGAATCACCTTCACACAACCGGAACATGAGAACAGCAATCGCGCCCTGCCAACGCCTTTCCATCCTCGCGAAGGCAGCGCGCCGGCTGACCGGGCCTGCCGCCTTCACAATCCTCCTGCTGTCCAGCGGTCGCGTCGCCAGCGCGCAACCGGCAGTACGGCCGGGGGCGGACGTCCGCACTCTAGTGCCGGCGCGATCAGCCGCCGAGACGCTGTTCGTGTATGGACCTGGCGGCCCGCTGCCGGCCATGAAGGACGCGGCCGCCGCCTTCGAGCGCGCGCGCGGCGTGGTCGTGCAGGTGACAGGCGGTCCAACGCCGCCATGGCTGGAGCGCGCGCGAGACGACGCGGATGTGGTGTTCAGCGGCGCCGAGAACATGATGACCGATTACGTGAAGCTGCTGGGCGACACCACGGCCGGCCGCGGCGCGCGCCCTGGGAGGATCGACGAGTCCACCATCATGCCGCTCTATCTCCGTCCGGTCGCGATGCTGGTGCGACCTGGCAACCCGAAACGGATTCGCCGCTTCGAGGATCTGCTGCGCCCCGGCATGAAGGTGCTGGTCGTGCAGGGAGCGGGGCAGGCCGGGCTGTGGGAGGACGTGGCTGGACGCACCGGCGACATCCGCGTGGTGCGGGCCTTCCGGCGCAACATCGGCGCCATCGCGTCCAACAGTGGCGAGGCGAAGCAACGATGGATCGAGGACACACGCTTCGACGCATGGCTCATCTGGAACATCTGGCAGGTGGCCAATCCCACGCTTGCCGATGTGGTCCCCGTGGCCGAGCGGTGGCGCATCTACCGGGATGCAGGCGTGGCGCTGACGGTCAAGGGGCGTGACCGCGCCGTCGCCCGCGACTTCGCCGCCTTTCTCCTGTCGCCTCAGGGTGCGCGCATCTTCGCGAGATGGGGATGGATGACGGCGCGACAGCGTCACTAGCGGCGCTCAGCGGCATGGCGGACAACTCCACCGTGACACGCATGCACATCGTCGATCATGCGCTCCGAATGGCGAGCACCAGCTTCGACCGGTTGGAGTCGTGGTGGGAGTCGGCCTCCACCCGCCGCGCGATCGGCACGGTACTGGTGGTCGTGTTCGTCGCCGTGCTGGTGCTCGTGGAGCTCGCACGCCGCGGCTGGCTGCCAGCGGCGATGCTGGGCGTCGTGCCGCGGAGCCATTTCGTCGCGGTGAGTGCGGTCTTTACCTGTCTGCTCGTGATCGAGGTGGCCGGCCTGATCTTCGCACTCGCGCGGTCGGTCGCCGATTCGGTGGGCAAGCAGTTCGAGCTGCTCGCGCTCATCCTGATACGCGAGGTGTTCATCGAGCTGGGCCATGCGGGCGAGCCGCTCGAGTGGGCCGGGCTGCGCGACGCCCTGCCGCAGATTGCCGGGAACATGGTCGGAGCCCTCGTCGTCTTCGCACTCCTCGTTCCATTCTACCAGAGCCAGCGTCACCGGGCCATCACCAGCGATGGCGAGGATCAGGCGAGTTTCGTGCGAGCCAAGAAGGCCGTCTCCCTCTCGCTGCTTGGTGCGTTCGCGCTGCTTGGTGTGGAGACCGCGCTCGGCACTTTCACCGGCAGGGCGGCTGCTCCGTTCTTCCCGAGCTTTTACACCATTCTCGTGCTGAGCGACGTGTTGCTCGTACTGGTCTCGCTGCGGTACAGCACCACCTTCCGGGTGGTGTTCCGGAATGCGGCATTCGCTGCGGCCACCGTGCTGATCCGGCTGGCACTGAGCGCTCCTCCGTTCGTGAATGTGCTCCTCGCCACGGGCGCGACGCTCTTTCTCGTGGCGACGACGCTCGCGTACAATGCCTGGCGCGACGAGGAAAGACCGCCACCCGCGACGCCGTTGCTGCGTACTCGCTGACCTTCAAGCCGCAGGTCCGGGAGCGCCGTCCGCCACCGGCGCCTCCTGTTCTCTGGCGGAGCCGGCAGCCCGATCCTACGTTTGTTGGCGACTTCTCACGAGAGGGAGCCCGCGATGACGTCCGACATATACCGCATCGCGCTGCAGGCCGCGCTCGGTGATCACTACACCATCGAGCGCGAGCTGGGACGCGGCGGCATGGCGACCGTCTTCCTCGCTCGCGATGTGAAGCATTCGCGGCCCGTCGCCATCAAGGTGCTCCACCCCGAGCTGGCGGCGTCGGTGGGCGCGGAGCGCTTTCTCCGCGAGATCGAGATCGCTGCCGGACTCACGCACCCGCACATCCTGCCGCTCCACGACTCGGGCAGCGCGGGCGAACAGCTCTACTACGTGATGCCGTTCGTGGACGGCGAGTCGCTCCGCGACCGCCTCGACCGCACGGGGCAGCTCCCTCTCGCCGAGGCGCTGCAGCTCACGCGCGAGGCGGCCAGCGCACTGACGTACGCGCACGCGCACGGCGTCATTCATCGCGACATCAAGCCCGAGAACATTCTGCTCGCCTCTGGCCAGGCGCTCGTCGCCGACTTCGGCATCGCCCGCGCGCTGGACGCGGCCGCCGCCGACCGGCTCACCACCACGGGCATGGGCGTCGGCACGCCCGCGTACATGAGCCCGGAGCAGGCGGTCGGCGACGCGACCGATGCGCGCACCGACGTGTACGCGCTCGCGTGCGTGCTCTATGAGATGCTCGCCGGCCAGCCGCCATTCGCGGGACGCACGGCGCAGGAGATGATCACTCGGCGGCTGGTCGATCCGCCGCCGCACGTCACCGCGTCGCGTCCTGCCGTGCCGGCGGCCATCGACGCGGCGATCGTCACCGCGATGGCGACGTCGCCCGACGAGCGATTCGCGTCGGTCGAGGAGTTCGTGCGCGCGCTCGAGGGGGCGACGCCCGCGACGCCCGCGGCGCTCGGGCCGAGGCGCATGCGCTGGCGCAGTGCGCACGCCGCGATGGCGGCTGCGGCGCTCATCGCCATCGCTGGCGCGGCGTGGGCGACCTGGGGACGCGTGCGTACCGCCGAGGCGGCCCCGGCGCGTCTCGCCGTGCTGCCCTTCAGCGTGCACGGCAGCGAGAGCTTCTCGTACCTGCGCGGCGGCATGGTGGATCTGCTCACCCGCAACCTCGATGGATTGGGACCGTACCGCACGGTGGACGTGGCCACGGTGCTCACCAAGTCGCAGGAAGGCGGTCCCACGACGGGCGCGCCCGCGACGGCGCCGAGCGTGCTCGCGCGCCGGCTGCAGGCGGGGGTCTATGTAGTGGGCAGCGTGCACGTCAACGGCGCGCGCATGCGCATGCAGGCCGAGCTGTTCCGGGAGGGCGGTGACAGCGGCAGCGTCGCCCGCGCCTCGGCCGTGGGCGACACCACCGAGGTGTTCGCCCTGGTGGACAGTCTCACCGTTGGCCTCGTCGCAAGCCAGGCAGGAATGGACGGCGCGCGACTCTCGGTCACGGCGGCACGCACATCGCATTCATTGTCCGCGCTCAAGTCCTACCTGGAAGGCGAGCATCAGCTTCGCCGGGCGTTGTACGACTCGGCGGCGTACTACTTCCGCCGGGCCGTCTCGGACGACACGGCCTTTGCGCTCGCCTACTACCGGCTCGCTGTCTCCAACGGATTGCTCGCCAGCCGCATGGGCGCCCGATGGGAGCCGGCGCTGGCGGCGAGCACGCGTGCGCTGCGCCTGTCCCATCGCCTGGGCTCGCGCGACAGCCTGCTGCTGGAAGCGTACGATGCGTATGCGCGCGGACGTGCCGACGATGCGGAACGCCGCTACGGCGCGCTCCTCGACGAATACCCCGAGGAGTTGGAAGCGCGATTCCAGCTCGCCGAGACGCAGATGCGGTACAACCCGGCGCGCGGACGTTCGATCGCCGAGGCCAAGCCGCTGTACGTGGAGCTGGCGCGGCTGGACCAGCGCTTCTTCTGCTACATATGACCCATGATGGAGCTCGCCGGGCGCGAGCACGACTACACACGATACGACTCGCTGGCCACGCTGCTGGCGAAGCGGCGGAATACGCCGCCGCCGTTCGTCGCACGCGCGCTCCTGGCGCTGGGGAGCGGCGACGCCGGCCGCCGCGCCGAGTTGCTGGCGGAAGTACGCGGCCCTGACGCCGCCGACGCGATGCCGGTGTGGGCGGTCGCAACATTCACCGAGGACCTCGACGCGGCCCGCCGTCTCGCGCTGGCGTCTCTGGCCCGCGCGCCGCGGCCGCGCGAGACGGCGCTGCTGCACCATGCGCTCGCCGGCATCGAGCTGGCCGCGGGGCGATGGCCGGCGGGTCGTGCCGCACTCGCCGCCGCTGCCGCGTCGGGCGAGCGAGCCGGCACGCCCGCGATCGCGCGAACGGCGCGACGCATGCCCGTGATGTACGCGGCCATTCCATTTTTTGCGGTGGATTCGTCGGAGTGGTCCGGACTGCGAAGTACGGTGGACGGGTGGACGACGACGACCGATTCGGCGACGGCGGCGCAGGATCTTCCCGCCGCGTTGCAGCCGCACATGCGACTGTATCTGCTCGGGCTGCTCGACGCCCGCCGAGGTGCCCATGACGACGCGGGCCGGTACGCCGACGAGCTCGCGGGCGCCACCCCGGTTCCGGGTGCGGAGGCGGTGGTGCGGACTCTCGTGCGCGGCGTGCGCGCGACGATCGCCGCGCAGCGGGGCGACGCTGCCGGTGTGCTGGCGGCGCTCGGGCCCACGAACGAGGTGATCCCGCCCATCTACGCCGGCGAGTTCAGCTTCACGGAGGTATACGCGCGGTGGTTGCGGGCCGAAGCACTGCACGCGCTCGGTCGTGATGACGACGCGCTCACATGGTACGCGCTCGCCGTGGAGGCGCCGGTCGCGAATGGCGCGATGCTGGAGCTCGCGCTGACGGCGCCCGCACACCAGCGTTTGGCCGGAATCCATGAGCGACGGGGCGATAAAGCGAAGGCGGCGGAGCACGCGCGGCGCTTTCAAGCGATGCGGAAGTAGCCGGAAACGACAACGGGGCGATCCGCATGGATCGCCCCGTTGTCGTGCCGCAGAACACCCGCTCAGGTCACGGAGACATCTTGGCGGAATCGCGCTTGGCCTGCAGGAGCTTCTTGTTCTCCTTGTGGTGCACGGCCGTCGCCTTCAGTCCGCCGTACTGCTTGTTCTTCACGATCTCGCCAGTCATGGCGTCGATCTGCACTTCGGTGGCGCGCTTGCTCTTGTTCAGCACCTTCACCTCGTAGACGAGGCGCTTGCCCTTGAGCTCGAGATCGACGGAGCTCACCTCGCCCCAGTCCGCGGCGGCGCGCGCGATGGCCTTGGCGGAATCCTCGCTCACCTTGACGGACGCGGCGAGACTCGGGCTGACCTTGTTCTTGGCGGCGGTCGCCTGGGGACTGCGGTTGGCCATGCCCGTGGCGCTCTGTGCGGCAACCGGCGCTGCGATGAAGGCAGCGAGCGCGAGTGTGATGAGGCGTGTCTTCATTATATAAAGCTCCCGTGTGAGGTTCGATTCAGCCTAGGTACTACCCCGCTGGCTCAGGAAGGTCCGCGTGGACAGGATGGGACAAGCGGGGTCAGCAATACGGCCGAGCACTGACCCCTCCCACCTGCGCGTCAGAACGTGAACTGCAGCCTCGTCATGAGAAGCCGTCCGATCGACGGCACACCGGCGAACATCGGCACCTTGCGGTCCAGGAGATTGGTGCCGCTCACGGAGAACAGCGCCCCGCTCGCCACCTGCGGCAGCCTCAGCGCCACCTGCGCATCGAGGAAGGTGGATGCGGGCGGCTGCTGATACTGGTACTTGCTGCCGTCGGGCGCCGTGAGATCGGTGCCCGTCACGAACACGGCGGAGTTCACGCGGAAGGTGTTCTGGTAGCGGCCGCGCAGCTCGGTGGTGAGGTTGCGCGGGCTGTCGTTGTACTTGAACGCGAGCGATGCCTTGTGGTCCGGCGCGTTGAGCGTGAGCGGCGCCTGGCCGGGCTCGATCTCGAACTCGGTCTTGCTCACCCAGGAGTACGTGCCGGTAGTCGTGAAGTCGTTCGCCAGCAGAAAGTCGAAGGCGAGATCCGCTCCGCCAAGGTTGATCGACTTGTCGATCGACCTGTAGGTGAACGCGATGTCGGAGTTCGTCGTCACGCGGCTGTCGGGGACGACGGTGCCGAGCGGCACTCGCGCGAGGCTGCCGGCGACGGCCGCCGCCACGGCAGGCGCGGCCGCGCCGAGCACGGGGGTGAGATGCGCGGCGAGCCCGGCGCCCAGGGTGGGACCGTCGAGCAGGGCATTGGGGGTGAAGTTGAGCGCCGCCGTGGTGAAGCTCTCGCGGCGCTGCAGCCAGCCGTCGAGGGCGAGAAAGAGCCGCTTGCCCACGGCGCCCTTGTAGCCCATCTCCAGCACGTTCGTGTACGACGGCTTGAGCCGGCCGATGTCCACGACCTGTTCGGGGGTGACGCTCGTGCCGTTGGTGATGTACGTGAGCTTGGTGCCGACGTTCGCCGCCGTGGCGTTGAAGGTGCCCAGACGCGCGATGGTGGCGTCGGCGGCGCCGGCAGAGCCCAGCGACCCGATCAGCGCGTTGCGCAGACCGCCGGCGAGGGCGACCTGCAGCGCGGCGGGATAGTACGCACTGGCGCGCGCCGGCACGAAGGTAGCCGATCCACCCGCGGCGACGGGCGTGAAGGGCGAGCGCATGCACAGCGAGCCGACGCCCCCGGCGCAGTCGCGCTTGAAGCGGAAGCCGTCCGTCACGCCCACGGCGCGCACGTTGTATGGCAGTCCGCCGATGTTGCCGGCCTGCAGAAGGTCGAGAAAGAACGAGAAATTGGCCGGCGTGCTGTACGCGCGGTTGAAGGTGAGCCGCACGCTCTGATCTTCCGCCGGCTTGAACACCAGCGCCGCGCGCGGCGAGAAAAAGGTGCCCTCGAGCCGGTCATGCCGGTCCACTCGCGCGGCCAGCAGGAGGTCGAGCCTGGGATTCAGCCGCGACGTGGACTGCGCGTACCCGCCAATCTCTCTCGTGTTGTCGTCAGCCTCGTTGCGGCCATTGATGGTGCCGCCCGTGCGCGGATCGGTGTGGGTGAAGTCCAGGCCATACACCAGCGAGGTGAGCTTGCCGATGTCGGACGCATGCTGCACCTGTGCGCCGGCCACCCGCGACTTGTCCACGATCGGCTGCCCGGTGCGCAGCAGGTAGGTGGCACGCAGATCGGTGCTGTCCTCGTTGCCGGCATCGCTCAGATTGGCGAACACCTGTGCGAACAGACGGCCGCTGCGCAGCCGCGACTGGATGCTCTGCACGGTCCAGTCGATGATCTGGGCGGCGCCGTTGGCGCCGGTGAGCTCCACGCTGCGGCCGGCATTCGCCAGCCCGTACGTGTTGATCCACTCCGTGCTCTCGTTCACCCGATAATCGACGCGTGCCTCGCCGCCATAGCGCTTGATGTCGAAGTTGCGCCGGTTGGGCTGCCCGACGCGTGCCCGAGGCGTGTTGGGCGTGTTGGGAAAGGTCTTGGGCTCCGCGGGATCGTTGAACTCCCAATCGTGGCCGCGCATGTACTCGCCGGTGAGCTTGAAGCCGAGCTTCTCGTTCAGCACGCCCGCGTGGCGGCCGGCGACACGCAGCACTGAGCGCTCGCCGCCATCCACGCTGACCGTGGTGCCCTGCGAGGTGAAGGGCGACTTGGTGATGATGTGCAGCACACCGCTGGCGCTGTTGGGCCCGTAGAGCGCGGCGGCGGGGCCGAGCAGCACCTCGATGCGCTCGATGTCCTCGTTGGACGCGGTGAAGAGGAAGGGGACGTTCACGCGCAGCGACGGCACCGACGCGAACCGGTTGTCGATCAGGGTGAGCATCTGTCCGGAGAACACGTTGTTGAATCCGCGCGCCACGATGGCCGACTGCACGAGGCCTCCCTGCGCCACGTCCACGCCCGGCACCGACCGCACGTTGTCCATCACGGTCAACGCCGGTCGCTCGGCGACCTGCTCGGCCGACACGACGCTCACCGATGCCGGCGCGTCGAGGATCTTCTCCTGGCGGCGCGAGGCGGTCGTCGTCACTTCATTGAGCTGTGTGGGCGCCGACGTCATCACCACGCGCATCGTGGCCGTGGCGCCCGCGGTCACCGTCACCGACTCGCTGCGCGGCGCGTACCCGATGCGCGAGGTGAGCACGGTGTAGCTGCCGGCGGGAAGCCGGTCCAGCCGAAAGCTTCCCGTCTCCGTGCCATTGGCGCGGAACACGCGGCTGCCCGAGCGCGCCTCGACGCGAGCGCCGGCGAGAGGCTGCTGCTCGAAGGTGACGATCGTACCGGTGATCGAGCCTTGTCCCGGTGACGTGCCTGCCTGTTGCGCCTCGGCGCCGAGCGCGCCAGCGATGAGGAGCGACGCGATGAAGAGGTTTCGCATAGTCGGGGGGTTCGTGGGGAGTGACTGGAGCGACGAAGGTAGGATCGGACGGTCAACGACAGGACATCCGACGGTCAACTCGATGCGCACCAGGGCATTACAGAAACGCCCGGGGCGGGTCTGCCATGAGTCTGGCAGCTTTCCCAGCGGAGCGCCAGCGGATGCCCACATACGCGCCCTGTCGGGCATCTCGGTCGCGGGCCGCGTGCTGGGAGGCGCGTGAGCGCCCCAGCGCGCTCAGCGCGGCAGCCGAATGGTGAACAGCGTGCCCGCCTCGTCGCTGGAGCGGACGTCGATGGTGCCGCCATGCGCGGTGACGATCCGTTCCACGATGTACAGCCCGAGCCCCAGGTGTCCCTCGCCGCGCACGAGCGATCCATCATCGCGAAAGCTCTTGAACGCGCTGAAGAGGCCCGGCAGATCGGACGGCGGGATGGCTGGCCCGTAATTATGGATGCGAAGCACGACGTCTGCCGGTTCGCCGTGCGCCGTCACGCTGATCAGGCGATCGACGGCGCCGTGGGTGACCGCGTTGCCGAGGAGGTTGGTCAGCACCTGGCCGAGCCGGCCGGCATCCCAATTCCCACGCAGGTCGCCCGTGGACGTGAACTGTAGCACGCTCTCCGGTCGCGACGACTTCACCTCCTCGACGGCGTTGCCCACGAGCATGGCGAGATCCGTGTCCGCACGCGCGATCGGAATACCAGAGCCCAGTCGGCCCCGCGTGAAGTCGAGCAGATCCCCGACCATGTCGTTCATCCGCCGCGCGCTTCGAGCGATGCGGGTCGTCAGGGTGAGATGGGGCTCCGCCAACTCGCCGGTATCGAGCATGAACTGCGAGCCCATGATGACCGCACCGAGCGGCGTCCGGAGATCGTGGCCGAGGATGGCGACGAACATCTCTCTCGCGCGATCGATGTCCGAGGTATATCGCATCACGGATTCCGCGAGGGACTGGTCGATCGCCTCGTTGAAGCGCATCAGATCCTCCATGTCCGCACCCGTGAGGCTGCCAGACGCGGCGGTCCACAGTCGGATGACGCTCGCGCGCAGCGCGCGGTACTCCGACACCATCTCCCCCACGCTGAAGCCGCTCTCGGCGCGTCCGGACCCATGCACCTCCGCCGCCGTGGCCGCGTCCTCGCCGCTCGGCTCGGCGTTTCCCTTGGCCTTCTCCGACTGCTCGGCGTCCGACTGCGGCGTGCGCAGGTCCACCACGATGACCGCGAGCATGGCGAGCGCGTGATCTCGCAGCCCCACCAGATCCATCGCCGCGCCGGCAGGGCCGCACGACTCCGCGAACGTCACCCACTCGGCGAGGATCGGCTCGGTGTTTTTCTCGATGAAATCAGCCAGCCGCATATTGGCTCCGGATGTGGTCCGCTACAATATTACCCGCGCCGATAAGTCCCGCATGGCTGAGCTTGTTCCATGCCACTTGGCTGCAATTGGCCCTGCCCGGCATCATTATTGTTCACCGACGTACGCGCTCACGCCAGCCGCGCCCTTTCTCACGCGGATATCATTAGTAATGACAGCCATTCCGCCACTCGATCCTGGCGAGCTGTATCGGGTGTTCGCCGAGAGTGCGACCGACGCCATCGTCACCATGGATGGGGACAGCACGATCCTGTCGATCAATCCCGCGGGGGAGCGACTGTTCGGCTATACCGCGGCGGAGCTCGTGGGCGGCTCCCTCACTCGAGTGATGCCCGAACGTCATCGGCTGTCGCACCGCCATGGCGTGGGCCGCTACCTGGCGACTGGCAGGCGCAACATCCCGTGGAAGGGGATCCAGCTTCCCATTCTCACGAAGGACGGCCGCGAGATCCCCGTCGAGATCTCGTTCGGGGAGTTCATGTCCGACGGCCGGCACATCTTTTCTGCCGTCCTGCGCGACGTGTCGGACCGGGTGGCAGCCGACGCTACGCTGGCGGCGAATGCCGAGCTCCTGCAAAACCAGGCGACCGAGCTGGAGCAGCAGATCGAGGAAGCGCAGGTGATCGGCGAGGAGCTGGAGCAGACGAACCAGGAGCTCCACCAGGCCAACGTGGCCCTCCACGCCGCACGCGACGTCGCCACCGCCGCCGCCGCACGCGTCCACGAGGTGCTGGACAGTCTCGACGATGCCGTGAGCGTGTTCGACCGCGAGTGGCGCTGGGTGTACGTCAATCCCGGCGCCCGCGCGGTGCTCACCGCCATGGGCCGCGATCCGGAGGGCGTGCTCGGTCGAGTGCTCTGGACCGAACTGCCGGAGCTGACAGGGACGCTGTTCGAGCGGGAGGCCAGGCGTGCGCTCGAGACGAACACACTCGTCGCGTATGAGGAGTACCTCGCGGGGACGGAGCGCTGGTACGAGAACCGCATCGTTCCCTCGGCGGGCGGCGCCACCACGTTCACGCGCGACGTCACCGACCGTCATCTCGCCGCGGAGGTGCTCCGTACTCGCGAAGCGGAGTACCGAGCGCTGGCCAACTCCATCCCGACGCTGGCCTGGATGGCGGGGCCGGATGGCTGGATCTTCTGGTACAACGAACGGTGGTACGAGTACACCGGCACGGTGCCGGCGGAGATGGAGGGATGGGGATGGCAGAGCGTCCACCATCCTGACGTGCTGCCCACGGTGCTCGAGGAGTGGACGCGCTCGATCAAGACGGGTGAGCCGTTCGAGATGACCTTTCCGCTGAAGGGCGCGGACGGCTTCTTCCGTCCCTTTCTCACGCGCGTGTTTCCCTTCCGCGGCGAGAACGGCGACGTCGTCCGCTGGTTCGGCACGAACACCGACGTCCAGCACGAGCACACCGCGCGCGAGGCCGCCGAGCATGCCGCCACGCGCACCCGGCAGCTGCAGAACCTCACCGCGATGCTCGCCCGCGCGCGCACGTTGGACGACGTGGCGTCGGCGGTCGTCAAGGAAGCCACGCACGCCACCGGCGCCGTGACCGGCGTGCTCACGATGCGTGACGACGCCACCGGCGAGGCGGTGATTCTCGGCGAGAGCGGCCTCCCCGGCGACGTGAAGTCCAGATACGCACGCTTTCCGCTCACGCGCGACACGCCGACGGCGGAGTGCCTGCGAACCGGACAGCCGATCTTCATCGGCGACCGCGACGGCCCGACCGGCCTGCTCGCTCGCTATCCCGAGCTGCGCGCCATCTGGGATTCCGCGGGTCGAAGCGCGGTCGCGTCGGTGCCACTCTGTGTCGGTGACCGCGCCGTGGGGGCCATGTCGTTCAGCTTCGCCGAGCCGCAGTCATTCGCGCCGCAGGATCGCGAGTTCTTTCTCACGCTCGCCGCGCAGGGCGCGCAGGCGCTGGAACGGTTGGAGGCATTCGAGGCGGAGCGGCGCGAGCGGCGACGCAGCGAGTCGATCGTCGAGTCCATCACCGACGGCTTCGCCATTTTCGATCAACAGCTACGCTTCACATATGTGAATGCACAGGCGGCCGCACTCATCGGAATGACGCGCGAGGAGCTGCTGGGACGCGAATACCAATCCCTTCCGAACGCCGACGTCTCGGCGTTCGTGCAGCTCGTCAAGATCGTGCTCGCCAGCCGGCAGGCGCGGGCGCTGGAGGGTTACGGGAGCATCTCCGGCCGATGGCTCGAGATGCGCGCGTATCCGGCCGAGGATGGCGGCGTGATCACGTACTGCCGCGACATCTCGGCACGCCGGCGTCAGGAGGAGGCATCCGCCTTCCTCGCCGAAGCCAGCCGGCTGCTCGGATCGTCATCGAACTATCACGCCACCCTTGGCAGTCTCGCGCGCGCCTCCATTCCGACGCTCGGCGACTGGTGCGCCGTCGACCTGGTGGACGGCTCAGCCGACGACATCCATCCCCGCCTCGCCCGCGTGGCACTGGTCCACGACGGTACGGGCACCGGCTTCCGTGACGGGCAAGGCGGCGGCTTCGAGATTGGTTGGCGCACGGCGCTGCGCCGCATCACGCGGCAAGCGATACGGGGAGAGTCCGTCCTCGTCCCCAACCACGATGAAGCGAAGCTCTCCACCGACGAAGCGGGTGACGGCCAGTCGGAGCACCGCTCGGCATCCGGCATCGGCTCGTTGATGGCCGTCCCGCTCCTTGCCGGGGGACGGGTGCTGGGCACGATCACCTTCGGCACCCACCCGTCGGGCAGGATTCTGGACGCAACGGATCTCCGACTCGCGGAGGATGTGGCGGGCCGCGCCGCGACCGCGGTGGAGCGCGCCCGACTGCTCGAGGAGTCTCAGGAGGCCAACGCGGCCAAGAGTGAATTCCTGCGCACCGTCAGCCACGAGCTACGCCAGCCCCTCAACGCCATGGGCGGGTTGCTTCAACTGTGGGAGCTGGGACTGCGGGGCGAGCTGAACGCGCAGCAGTTGGACGACCTCGACCGCATCAAGCGGAATCAACGACAGCTCACCAACCTGATCGAGGATCTGCTCAGCTTCGCCCGGCTGGAGGCGGGAAAGCTCGAGGTGGATCGCGTTCCCGTGCGGCTGAAGGAGGTGCTCGACGAACTGACGTCCGCCATCGCGCTGGACGTGAACGCGAAGGGGGTGGCGTACCAGTGCCGGCTGGACGATCCGGACGTGATGGTGCTGGGCGACGCCGACCGCCTTCATCAGGTCCTCGTCAATCTGGTGACCAACGCCATCAAGGCCACCGAGGCGGAGGGAGAAATCGAAGTACGATCGGTTGCTTCTGGCGAGATGGTCCAGATTCACGTACGCGACACGGGTGCGGGCATCCCCGCTGAAAAGATCGACGCCGTGTTCGCGCCGTTCGTGCAGATAGGTCGGGCACTCAACCAGCCGCGAGATGGTGCCGGGCTCGGCCTGGCCATCTCGCGCAGCCTGGCGGAAGCGATGGGTGGCACGCTGTCCGCCACGAGCACCATCGGCGAGGGCAGCACGTTCACGGTGACGCTCCAGGCGGCCGGCCCTGACGCTGCGCCAGCATGATGCCGCAAGCACGGCGCTGCGCGCGCCCGGCGCCGGCGACCGACGCACGACACTTGCGATGTGGCGCGGGATCCATGAACCCGGACCATCAGATGACCCCGTCGCTCGGACGTTTCCCCGCCGCCGTGCTCGCCGCGGGCGCGCTCATGCTCGGCGCCTGCACCATATCATCCAGCGAGAATGCCGACACGGCAGTCGCCGTACCGGCTACGGCGGCGCCACAATCGTTGCCGGCCGCGCCGACGACGGCGGTGACTTCCACCGACCTCGGCGTTGGTGCCCCCGTCGCCGCTCCCGATCCGGCCGGCGGCGCAAGCGCACCCCCGCCGGGTGACTCGGCGCGCGCGAGCACGATGCGAGTGGAGGTGGACCTCACGGCCCGCAAGCTCCATCTCTACGATGGCGCCACGCGCATCGCCACGCACAGTGTCGCCGTTGGTTCCGCCAAATGGCCGACGAAGACGGGCGAATGGAAGATCACCCAGGTCGTCTGGAATCCCGAGTGGACGCCACCCGACGAGTCGTGGGCCGAGGAGCGCGAGCCGCGCAAGCCGGGCGATCCAAAAAATCCACTCGGCCGAGCGCAGCTCATCTACGATCCGCCACGCACCATTCACGGCACCAACGATCCCGCGTCCATCGGCAAGGCGGTCTCGCACGGGTCGATTCGCGTCAATAATACGGTGGCGGTCCAGCTCGCCCGGCAGTTGATGGAGGCGACAGGAGCCGGCAAGGACGACGCGTGGTACAAGCGTGTCCAGGCCACGCGCACGGAGAAGCAGATCGTCGACCTGCCGCAGCGCGTGCCGATCCGGGTGTTCTAACCGGCGACACGGAGCTGACATCACCAGTTCAGGTCGTCATCCACTGCGAGAGTGCGCGTGGTGAGACTCTTGCCGCTACCCGTCTGACGTCGCGCCCGGAGTTGGCGCCGAAGCGGTCCCGCTAGCTGCGCCGCTTTCCACGAAGAGCTAGCCATTCAGGGAGCGCTCAGGGAGATGCCTAAAAGAATGCAGGACGGCTCGAACGCCTTGGTGATCACCGATGGCGACGAGCTGATGCGGCCGACCACCAGGCGCAACTTCGTTCGCCTGCTGGGGAGTGGAGGCGCGATCATGATGATGCCCGGGGTGTTCGCGGCGTGTGCGACGACACCGGGAATGGGCACGACGATGACTGGCGGCGGATTGGCGTTCGATCTGCGGTCCGACGTGGGAATCTTCCGTCTCGTCCACACCCTCGAGCAACTCGAGGCGGCGTTCTACACCGCAGTCGTGGCGAGCCCGAGCTTCGCCAACTTCTTCAATGCAGGCGAGCGCGAGCTCTTCACCGATCTGCGCGACGTGGAGATCGTCCATCGGGAGTTCCTGCGCACGGCGCTCGGCAGCCAGGCGGTGCCGGACGTCACGACGTCGATCAACGCGACGACGTTGAACTCCATTCTCGCGAGTCGCGACGGCATCGTCGGCGCGGCGCGGCTGTTCGAGCACCTCGGCGTATCGGGTCTCAATGGCGCCGGCAAGTATCTGCAGGACGCGCGCAACCTGCTCCTGGCCGGAAAGTTCGTGTCCGTGGAGGCGCGCCACGCCGCGGCGCTGCGTGACCTGATGCCGCCGGCCGGTCAGAACGCGAACACCGCCTTTGCCGGCGACGACATCATCGATGGCAACGGGATGGACGTGAAGCTCGAGGCGGGTGCCGCTCTCGACCGTGTCGCCGCCACGAACATCGTGGTGAACGGCACGCTCAGCTCGCGCACCATCGCCTACGCCCCATCGCCCCGTCAGGGCGCGCCGTCCGCCGATTTCTTTCCGACCAACCCGTGAGACATTCCGGAGATCCGACAATGATGAACTCGCCTCAGATGTTACTCGACGGGGTCGATCCGGAGATCATGGACCGCCTCGTGACCCGACGCACTGCCATCCGGCGGGGCGCCGCGGCGAGCTCCACGGTCGCGGCCGGTGTCGCCATGGGCTCGGTGCCCGTGCTCCTCGCCGCGCTGTCCAGGGACGTGTTCGCGCAGGCCCCCTCGGACATTCTCGACGTGCTGCAGTTTGCCTTCATCCTCGAGAATCTCGAGAATGAGTTCTATCGGGCAGTGCTGGGGACGAGCGCCGTCGCCGCGCAGAACGCCGCGTTCGCCACGGTGCGCGCGCAGATCCCCGACTCGGCTCGCCAGACGCTTCAGCAGATCCAGAAGCACGAGCAGCAACACACGGACTTCCTGAAGAACACGGCCATTCCCCTGTTCGGCGGCCGCGCGCCTTCCATCAGCGCCAATGACTTCGACTTCACCGGCGGCAACGGCAGCGGCAACGGACCGTTCCTTCAGGCGACCACCCGGCTCGATCATCTCCTGCTCGTGACACAGGCGGTCGAGGACACGGGCGTGCGCGCGTACAAGGGCCAGGCCGGCCGCCTGCTCATCAATGGCGACGACAAGGCCGACGTCGCCCTGGAGAGCGCGCTGCGTATTCATTCCGTGGAAGCGCGGCACGCCTCCAAGATCAGGCGCCTCCGCCGGTCGCTGAACATGGACGACACCTCGCTCCGGTTGAGCGGGTACGTGCAGGGCGGTGGAGTGGCCGCCGCCGGCGCGGGCAACATCGCCAACCCCCCGGCCGATGCCGTAGCGGCCCTCGGGCTCATCTACGGGGGCGAGGAGAACACCGTGCACACCGTGTTCAACGGCAGCGCGGCGGTCGATATCGACGCGGCCACGCTCACCGGCATGGCGGTGATCGGCGATGCGACTGCACGACGTCGTGCCGCGATGATGGCGTTCGACGAGCCGCTGTCGAAGACCCAGGTGATCGCCATCGTCCGCGGATTCATCAAGGACGACTCGGCGCGCGGACTGCCCTGAGCCGTGCCGCCACGCGTGAGCCGACGGGCGCCCTCGGGCGCCCGTCGGTCGTTACAGGATGGTCGCCGAGGCCGGTGCGCCGGTCCCCAGTGCGCGGGTCTGCCTACCGTCCCTGCGGCACGAGATGCACCGAGAACACCGTCTTCACGCCGACCACACTGCTCACGGTCAGCCCGTAGCCGAGGAGGTTGCACAGCGACTTGGTAATGGCGAGACCCAGTCCGGTGGCGGCGTCGCCCTGCGCCATCGCGTCGCCCACGGCGAACGGCTCGAAGATCGATTCGAGCCGATCAGGAGGGATTCCCGGACCCGTATCCTCCACGTCGATGCGAGATGGCATGCCGCGGCCCTCCGTCACCACGCGGATCATCACCACGCCCGTGGGTGTGTACTTCACGGCATTGCCGGCGAGGTTCAGCAGCACCTGCCGGAGTCGCTGCTCGTCGGTGATGATGGTGAGATCGCCCACCCCGCCCGCTGCGCCTTCCACGTCGGGCAGGTCCACCGTGAGCAGCAGACCGAACTCGGCGGCGCGCGCCGCGAGGCTCTCGCGGACGTCGTGGACGAGATCGAACAGCGAGACCGGCGAGAGCTCCAGGTCCACCTTGCCCGCCTCGATCTTGGAGAGATCGAGCAGATCGTTGACGAGGCTCAGCAGCTGCTGCCCGTTGCGCGCGATGCGGGCGGTGAACGTCAACTGGTCCTGATCGAGCCGACCCTCGCGGTTCTTGAGCAGGATGTTCGCGAAGCCGATCACCGAGTTGAGCGGGGTTCGCAGCTCGTGCGACGCCCGCGAGAGAAACTCCGACTTGGCTTGATTCGCGCGCTCCGCCAGCTCCTGAGCCTCGCGCAGCGCCTGCGCTGCTGCCTGCGCCGCGGACATGTCGCGCATCACCGTGGAGATGAACCGCACGGCGCCCGAGGCGTCGGCGTGCGCGATGACCACCTGCCACACGGGGATATGGCGGCCGCCCTCGGCCACCAGAAACGACTCCCCCGCCCACGAGCCGTCGCGCATCGCCATCGGGATGGCCTCCCGGCTCAGGCGCAGCATCACGTCGGCGGGATGCATGTGCTCGATCCGGAGGTCGTCCAGCGATTGGTCGGCGGTGAAGCCGATCAACCGGCGCGCCGCCGGATTGAGGTATTGCACACGACCGTCCATTTCGGCCAGGCCGACGAAGTCGGGTGTGCCCGCGAGAATGTCCACCAGCCGATCGCGTTCCGCCGCGATTCGGCGCTGCGCCGTCACGTCGTGCATGACGACGACGGCACCCAGTGTCGTTCCGTCGGCCTGGCGCAGTGCCCGGCCAGTACAGAGAACCGTCCGCGCGTCGGCTCCCCGTGGCGCAATGACGATCTCGGCGTTCTCCACCCCCTCGCCACGCAGCGCACGCATGAGCGGCACCTCGGCGAGGGTGAGGCGAGTCACGCCGTCGGCGCGGTACAGGTCGTAGTGCTCCGCCCATTCTTCTGACGGTATGTTCGACTGGGGCAGACCGTGCAGGCTGCGCGTCGCCCTGTTGAACACGGTGAGCGTGCCGTCGGCGTCGCAGGCGACGATGCCTTCCGTGACGTTCTCGAGCACCGCCGAGAGGAACTCGTGCTGGCGCGCGAGCGCCTGTTCCACCTCTTCCATATGCCGCGCCGCCGACAGATCGCGCATCACGCCGCAGCATACGGTATTGCCTCGGCTCCTCCACGACCGCAGCGTGAGCTGAAGCGGAAACTCGGTCCCGTCCTGGCGTACCCCGGTGAACGTCACCGTCGGCGCGGTTCCGTCGGTCATATCCCGCTCGCACATCCGCGCCATCGTCGCCGCATGGGCGCCGCGCAGCCGCTCGGGAACGATCGTCGTGAACGCGCGGCCCTTCATTTCATCCATCGTCCACCCGAAGGCCAGCACTGCGCCCTCGTTCCAGAAGGTCACCAGTCCATGCTCGTCGGTGGCCACGATGGCATCCCGCGCCGACTCGGCGACGGAGCGGAACTTGAGCTCCGAGGCCTCCAGCTCGCGGCGCTCGGCGCGCAGCTCGATCTCCGTCATCACGGACGCGGCGAGATCGGTCATCAGGTTCACCTGCGCCGCGGTCCACGCTCTCGGCGTCCAGTCGATGACGCAGAAGCTGCCAAGCGTTTGTCCATCTCTCGTGACGAGCGGCACGCCGAGGTACGCCTTGATGCCGAGCTCGAGATGCGCAAGGTTTGCTGCCACAAGGGGATGCGCGCCCGCATCCTCGATCACCAGGGGATCGGTCCGGTCGAGCACGTGCTGGCAGAACGAATATTCCAGCGGCGTCTCGCGGGACACGGCGAACGGCCCCTCGAGCCCTATGCAGCTCTTGAGGAACTGCCGATTGTGATCCACCAGGCTCACGAGCGCGGTCGGCGCACCCAGCGCGGCGACGGCGATGCGTGAGACGCGGTCGAATGACTCTTCCACGGGACTGTCGAGCAGCGCGGTCTCTCGAAGCGCGGCGAGTCGAGCTGGGTCGGCGAGCCGCGCCGGGTCAGCGAGAGGAATGGAGGGTGATCTCGCGGGAGGCATCGGAACGGACATGCGCTGGCGACCTGCGAATGAGGGAGCGTCGGCGCTCCGGCACCGGTTTCACTCCCACCAGGGTGCGGTGAAACATGAAAGTCCGGCGGGCCAGCTCGCGCACGTGAAGGGACGGACCGGGCAGAATGCATACCACAGCTCGCTCTAGTCCTCGAATCTAGTATCGGCAGCGCAGCGTGCGGCACGACCGTTGCCCCTCACACCCTCAAACACTCACCGCGAGAGGTCCCGATGGCGCACGACAAGAGCTCCAATCTCCACCGAAAGGATGCCAGTGATCACGCGCTCGACCAGGAAGCCACTGCCGAAAAGCAGGCATCGACGCCGAGCCACGACCCCGCCGAAATCCGCAAGCACGACGATGCAGGCAAGGATCGTCTGTTCGAGGGGCGCGAGCAGCACGACGAGGCGGAAAAGAACAGCGAGAAGACGCGACTCGCGCGCGACGTCGACCGGCACAACCATGGCGTGGACGACGACATCGCCGACAGCGGCACCGGCGCCAGCGCGAAGCGGAAGAGCTGAACGCCGGCCCCCGGTCGCCCGGTCAGCGGGCGATCGGCTCTCCGAGCTTCGCGGCGCGACGGACGTACTCCGCCGCGTCGCCGTGCGTCGCCCACCAGACCTTGCCCTTCCCCTTGGCCTCGATGTGCGCGATGAGCTGTTCGAGCGCGACGATCCGTGACCGGTGCCCGATCACGTGAGGGTGCATCGTGAGCACGAGCATGGAGCCTTCGGCGTACGCGCGGTCGAATTCGTCCATCCACACCCGAGCCACATCCCGCGGCGCGCTGTATCGCTCGCCCTGCGGATTGAACAGCGGCGCGTCGTCCAGGATCCACTCCACCGGCAGCTCCACCATCCCCGTCGGCTTGCCATCCTGCAGCAGCTCGTACGGTCGGTCGTCGGCCATCAGTGAGCTCTCGTACCGGAACCCCATGTCGCGCAGGATCGACATCGTGTTGGGGCTGAAGTTCCAGCTCGGTGCGCGATAGCCGGTCGGCTTGGTGCCGGTCAGCGCCGTCAGCTCGGCCACCGCCTTGGCGAGCAGCGCACGTTCGGCGGAGTCGGGCAAGGTGGCGTTCATCTCGTGGATCCAGCCGTGCACGCCGAACTCGTGCCGGCCACTCCGCTTGATCAGGCCCGCCATGGAGGGCGTGATGGCCAGGCTCACGGACGGGATGAAGAAGGTCGCGGGAATCCGGTGCGCGTCGAGCAGATCGACGACACGAGGCAACCCTGCCCGGGCGCCATACTGCCCCTGGGACAGCGAGCCCACCGTCGGCTCGCCATATCGAATGGCGATGGTCTCGTTGTCCACGTCGAACGAGAGGAGTACCGCGACGCGTGCCTTCCCCGGCCACACCGCCGGCTGCAGGGAGCGGCCGGCGCGCACGGCATTCACCACGGTGGTCACGCTGTCCATGCGCCATTTCCATCCCGGCTTGGCGGAGGTCACGGGTACCGGCTGGGCCTGCGCGAGCATCGAGGCGGGAAGGAGCAGGGCGATCAGTGCGTGGCGCATGTGGGAAACCGTGAGTGAGAGTTGACCGGCTACGCCAAGCTACCGCACGAGCTCGAGGCCGGCATATCTTTTTTCCAGGAGCGACACTGCGACATCCCTGGAGATCTTTGTGATCGATGATGCACGGCACGGCACGACAAGGGCCCCGGTCGCGATCGACCGGGGCCCTTGTCCAACGCCCTGCGAACCGGCCTCGTCCTACTTCTCGATCTCGTCCGCCGCGGTGATGGCGGACTGGTTGTTCTTGAGCGGTCCGTAGCCGGCGCGGCCGGGGTGATCCGTGATGAACACCGTCGCGCGTCCCGTGTTGTTGGCGTAGTTGGCCTCGGCGAATTGATGGCACAGGTTCGTCGCGGCGTCCTTCACCCGCGGGCAGTTGCCGGCGGCATCGGGAGCATACGCCGGATTGACCTCGATCTCGATGGTGTAGGTCCCTGGGGGCACGGTGGGTTGCCCGTCGCCGCCGTCGAGCACGAAGTATTGCCCGCCCAGCTTGAAAACGTACGTGTCAGCCCAGCCGGCGCTTATTCCCTGGAATCCATCGCGCGTCACGCTGCCGCAGTTGCGGTACGTCCAGGTGCCATCGCCGCTCTTCGTGTTGTAGGGATCCGTGTCGAGCATGCAGAAGCCGCGCTTGGCCGCCTTCCACGTGCGGCCGTCCTCGTCGATGAGCTTGTACGTGGCGTAGTGCTGGAAATGGAAGTGCCGGTGGCAGCTGGCAAAGTCGAACAGTCCGTCGGAATCAACGAAGCTGCCGTCGCCGTTGGGATCCATGTGCGCCAGCGGGCTGCCGACGAACACGTCGCCCTTGCCGATGTTGGGCGTGGTCACGGTGAAGCGGATGATGTTGTGTATGCCGGCCGTCACACCGCCTTCCTGCACACTGCAGTAGTTGGCAGGGAGGTCTTCCACACGGTTGACCCAGTTGTTCTGCGTCGCCTTGCTGTCCACGATCAGATCGGGCAGCTCGGCGGTGTACGGCACCCCGCTGGAGCGAACGGACGCCGCAGGGGAGAGAGCGGTGGGGGGCTCGGCCGTGGCGCAGGACACGACGATGCCGAGGACGGCGACGGCTGCCAGCCGACGCGACAGGATGGAGCGGAGCATGGGACCTCGTGAAGCGGGGAGGTTGGTCTGCCCGGCGTCGGGATGCTCGAGTCTTCACCTGGCCATAACATTATGCAAGAGCCCGTTTTCGGCAGGGCTCCTGACCCACGAAAAACGGGCGCCCCGATCGCGAAACGATCGGGGCGCCCGGCACTGCACATCGCCTGCCGCGCGTCAGGCCCGGTCAGGAGCCGACGCGCGAGAACGGATCAGAAGCCGCTCACGTTGAGGCGGCCGCCGGTGAGGGTCTTGCCAGAGAGCGAGGCGGTGGGCACCGCGCTGTTGAGGATGGCGGTCTTGATCGCGGCCGGCGTGGAGCCCGGATGGTTGGCGGCGTACAGTGCCGCGGCGCCGCTCACGTGCGGGGTGGCCATGGAGGTGCCACTGTAGCTCGCGTAGCTGGACACGACCTTGCCGCTCACGCGCTTGGGCACGGACGACCAGATGCCGCTGCCCGGCGCGCCGAGGTCGATGGTGGTGGCGCCGAAGTTGGAGTACGACGCGATCGCCCCTGTGCTCGTCAACGCGGCCACACTGATCAGATTGGCATTCGGATACTCGGCCGGGTAGCAGTCGGTGGTCGTGTCGCAGTCGTAGGTGCTGTTGCCCGCGGCGGCGACGAAGAGGATGTTCGCCGTGTTGGCGCGTTCGATCGCATCGCCGAGCGCCTGGGAGAAGCCGCCGCCGCCCCACGAGTTGCTCGTGGCCACGAGGTTGAGGTTGTGCCGCGTCTTGAGGTCGGTGAAGTAATCCACCGCCTTGACCGCGTTGGCCGTGGTGCCGCCATTGACGCCGAGGAACTTGGCGTTCATCAGCTTCACGCTCCAGCAGACGCCGGCCACGCCCTTGCCGTTGCCGCCCACGCCGCCGATGGTGCCGGCCACATGCGTGCCATGGTCGTCGTTGACGCCGTCGAACACGGAGTTGTTGTTGCCGTCGAAGTCCCAGCCGTACACGTCGTCCACGTAGCCGTTCGCGTCGTTGTCGATGCCGTCGCCGGCGATCTCGCCAGGGTTGGTGCCGGCGTTGGCGGCCAGGTCTTCGTGCATGTACATGTAGCCTTCGTCGATGATGCCGACGTACACCGTGCCGCAGCTCGTCTTGCCCAGCGCCCATGCTTCCGCCGCCTGGGAGCCGTACTGGTTGGCGGGCGACGAGGCGTCGCCGTACATGCCCCAGAGCGAGCCGTTCGTGTAGTACGTGTCGTTGGAGGTGGCGCTGTGCTGGTAGATGTAGTTCGGCTCGGCGTATTCCACGTCGACCGAGCCGCGCAGGGCCGCCACGGCGGCGGGCACGCTCATCGAGGTGCGCAGCACGGCGATGCCCTCGCCGTCGCCGGCGCGACGCATCGCCGCGGTGAGAATCTGCTCGCCGGCGGCGGCATTCGCCGCGCGCATCGCGGCGCCGCGGCCGGCCGCGGAGGCGCCCGCGCGGAACTTCACGATGACCTCACCCGGCACGTAGTCGCCCGCCGGTGCCGCGGCGAGGGCGGCCGCAGCGGGCGCCTCGAGCGACTGGGTGGGGACGGGAATCTCGGAGCATGCGGCGAGGACGCCGATGGATGCCACGGCGACAGCGAACTTCTGATTCATCGAGGGATCTCCAACACGAGTAGGGAGAGCGACCGCGAACGTCCGGCATCGGACGGAACACGGGATTGCGCGTCCAAGCCACGGACGCGCATATGATGACGGCGTGGGGATCGCCGCTCAGGTCGTTCGTTCGTGCGTGCGGTGGTGGTTTGACCGCTGCGTCACAGCATCGTCACGGCGGGACGCAAACAATACCACTTTGTTTACCGCCGTCAATAGACCAATCGTTCGCCCCTCTGGAGGAGCCGGACTCAGCGGTTCAGCCAGTACGTCAGCTTGACCTGTAACACGTTGTCAGGGCGGATGTTGAACAGCTCGCGCGCGTCGCGGTAGGGGTCGAACCGCCCGATCCGCTCGTCACCGGCATCGGCCCCGGTCGCGGCGGTGGTGAGCGCCCGATTCTGCTGCCAGACGAGGAAGAACGTCGATCCGGCGCGCCATTCCCAGCGCAGGACGGCGTTCCCGCGCAACGACCGGAAGGAGAATGACCGATCGCTCACGCGAAAGGTGGACGCCGGCCCCGCACCGTCGGGATCCACCGTGAAGACGCCAACCGAGTCGCGCTGGATGGTGCCGACGTCGCGGCCGAACACATCGAAGTCGTACGAGCGGCGAGTGCGCAGCTGCGAGAGCGCGCCATACTCCCCACTCGAGACGAACGGCTGGGCGTACAGCTCGAGCGTCATCCGCGGCGAGAACGCCACGTTGACGCGTGCGTCCACCGAGAGGGTGCCCTGGTCGAGGGGCGCGAACAGGTAGCGCCGCCCGAAGGTGGTGCCGGCCAGCGCATCGGTCACGGCGGTCACATACTGGGCCCGTGTTCTCGAGCGCTGGAGCTGGGGGCCAACCTGGACCTCCACGTTGCTCGCGGGTCTCAGACCGATGCTCGCGCCAAGCGAATGCGCTCCGCCGCCGACCGACTCCCACTCGCGGCTGCCGAACAGGAACAGCCTCAACCGGCTCTGCTGATTGGAGCTGATGAAGAGGCGCATCGACCGAGTGGCCGGGCGCACCGTGATCGGTCCGCCGCGCGTGAGCCGGTCGTCCAGCCCCTCGGGCCGCAGCTCCGCATGACCGTTCAGGCTCCAGAAGTTCAGCCACGTCATCCCGCCGCGCACGTCCACGCTCGTGCCGACGCGCTCGCGCGCGTAGTTCCATGCCGCGTCCGATCCCACGTTGATCTCCCAGCGCCGCAGATGACGTCCTGGCGTCGCGCGCCGGTAGCTCGCGTTGGCATCCAGGGTGAGCCGATCGGCATTCGGCTGGAAGCCGAGGTCGTTGATCTCGTAGCCCGGGGTCGTGGCCGACCCGGAGAGGTTGCGCTGCCAGGCGCCGGCGAACTTGCCAACGGCGGCGAAGGCGCGGTAGCCAGCGAGACGCGTCGCGGCGGAGTCGAGCCGCAGATGCGTGGCGTCGGGGCGCTGGAAATACCGCGCCGACGACCGCTGCGTGGCCACCAGCGCTTCCGGACGCCCGGAGACGAGACTCGACAACAGCTGCCCGCTCATCGCATAGGCACGGTTGCCCCACTCGTGCCGGAAATCCGAGCCGGCCACGTATGCCGACCGTCGCAGCCGCAGCGCGAGCGCGTCGTCACCGAGTTCGCGCGTCACCGCGGTGAGCAGCGCCCCGCCCGACGTGGAGCCGGACGACGAGCTGCGCTTCACGCGGCCGGCGAAGTAGTTGGTGCGCGGCTCCACATCGGCGACCTTCCTGATGCCCAGGGCGTCCACATACGGCGCCGACTCGCGCGCCGTCACCGCGTCCATCACGCCGGCGGACCATCCCGAGGCCGTCTTGCCCGTGACCTTCAGCGCACCGAGAATCGCCGCGCCATCGGGCACGTCGGCATACACGGCGGACGACGGCGGCACGCCCTGCGGCGGCCGGCCGATGCGCCGCGAGTAGAGCGCCTGCGATTCGCGATCGAGCTGGCTGCCGAAGCGGAAGATCTCCGCGCCCTCCACGAAGAACGGCCGCCGCTCGTCGAACCGCGTCTCGAAGGCCGAGAGGTTGATCTGGGCCGGATCGAGCTCCACCTGGCCGAAGTCTGGATTGATCGTGGCGTCCAGCGTGAAGTTGGACGTGAGCCCGTACTTGAGATCGGTGCCCACGCCGCGCGCATAATCCGACCCCGAACGATACGGATTGGTGAAGGTCACCGCGGGATTGATCGGCACCACGCGGTAGGCGGCGCGCGCATAGGAATACGGCAGCAGCTCCAGGCGCCGCGCGCCGCCAACCGCGCGGATTCCGGTGAGATGGCCGAACCGCGGCGGCCCGCCGCGCTGCAACTTTGGCGTGAACGCGAATACGGCATGCTCCTGGTTTCGCGCGATGCGCCGCTCCAGCTGGATGCCCCACGTCTGCACATCCTCGCGCCCGAACCGGAGCTGGCTGAATGGAATGCGCAGCTCGGCGGTCCACCCGGAGTCGGTGACCTGCGTTGCTCCCTCCCACACGGGATCCCACGACGTATCGCCCTCGCCTTCGGCCCCACGCCCGCCGCCTCCGCCCCCTCCGCCCCCTCCTCCTCCGCCACCCCCCGCCCCACCCGGCCCCCCGCTCGTGGCGCTCAGCACCTCGTCGCGCCGCACACCGGACGCGTTGATGGCGAACCGGAAGGCCGTCTGATGGTCGTGGTAGCTGTCCAGCGCGACGGCGAACACGTCCGAGTCCACGAAGGTGGCGTCGCGGCGCGTCACACGGAGCGACACGGGATGATCGTCTCGCATGGTGGCGCCGATGTAGATGGCCTGGGCGTCATACAGGATTCGCACCGACGTGGACTGGCTCACGGGCCGTCCCTCGGCGGGATCGAGCTGGGTGAACCCGCTGACGACAACGGCCGACGCCCACGCGGGATCGTTCAGACGGCCGTCGATGCCGATGGCCGTCGTCGCTCGCGTGGCCCGCGCGGTCGTCGCGGCGGCGCCATGGCTCGGCGCCGTCGAGGAGATGGCCGACGAAGGAGTGACGCCATCGATCGTCTGCGCGAGCGCCACTTCAGGCAACACCACGCGCGCGAGAAGGGCGCCGATCAACACCAGCGTGGCTGCCGCACAAATGGGACGCCGCACCTGGCGAAGGCGCGGGAATGGACAGGAAAGCATTGCGTCAGGAAAGGAGCGAGTGACCGTGGCGAGGGCGACGGCCACCACCCCGAAAGCTAAACGCACATCGATACCAGAACGCTGGCTGATCGCCATCGGTGCCCGGCCGCACGTGATTGCGGGCAAGGCGACGCTACTGCATCGTTACCCGACGGTCGCTGGTCCGTATCCCACACCCGCCATCGTCCACGCGCTTCGCTCTCGGCCTCGCCGACGCCGGCTGGCGAGAAGCGGAGCGCTCCCGGCGCCGACGCGCCGCTCACCCACGGAGATCATGCCTCCACATCGCCTCACCGCGATCTGCACCGCGGTCGCTTCGGCCCTGCTGCTCGCCTGCCAGCCACTGGCAGACACGGCCACCACGTTCACCGCGCCTGCCCGCGCCTCGGCGGTCGTCGTCCCGTCGCAGGGCACCACGGCCGATCTCGATGTCGCGAGCTGGAACATCGAATGGTTCGGCAGCACCGCCAACGGCCCAACCAATGAAACGCTGCAGCTCCAGAACGCTCGTGATGTGATTGGCGGCACCGACGCCGACATCTGGGGCGTGGCCGAGATCGTGGACCAGGCGGCGTGGAACAACCTCGAGTCCCAGTTGACCGGCTATACCGGATTTCTCGCCAGTGAAGCCACGGTCACCAACGGCTCGGCGTACTACGGCGCCACCGAACAGAAGGTAGGCATCCTCTACAAGAGCGCCGTCGCCACCCTCGTCGGCGCCCGCGTCATTCTCACCGCCAACGACTTCGACTTCGCGGGACGTCCGCCGCTCGAGGTGACACTCCGCGTCGGGCTGAACGGGGCGACGGAGGACATCGTCTTCATCGTGGTGCACATGAAGGCGTTCAACGACGACGCGAGCTGGCAGCGGCGTCTCAATGCGTCGAACGCGCTCAAGAGCTACCTCGACACCACGTATCCCACGCAGAAGGTGTTCGTCATCGGCGATTTCAACGATGATGTGGACACGTCCATCACCCCGGGCCTGCCGTCGCCGTACGCCAACTTCGTGAACGACGCGGCGCGCTACCGCTTTCCCACCAAAGCGCTCTCCGACGCCGGCATCTCGTCCACGACGACATATCCGGACATGGTCGATCATCACCTGGCGACCAACGAAGGTGCGGCTACCGAGATCGCCAACTCGGTGGAGGTCTACCGCGTGGACAGCTACATCGCCAACTACGGCGCCACCACGAGCGATCACTTTCCCGTGCTCAGCCACTACATCTTCGGCGGTGGCGGCGTGACCCCGTCGGTGCGGGTGATATCGCCCAACGGCGGCGAGTCGTGGGCCGGTGGCAGCACGCAGTCGATCACCTGGACATCGGCCAACATCGCCAACGTGAAGCTGGAGTACACGCTGGACGGCAGCACCTGGACGACGATCACCGCCAGCACCACCGCCTCGGGCGGGAGCTACGCGTGGACGGTGCCGGGCAGCGCCAGCACCGCAGCGCGAGTCCGGGTGACCGATGCGGCCGGCACCACGACCGACGTCAGCGATGCCACGTTCACGATCACGGTCGTCGCGGCCACGCCGGCTCAGGTCATCATCAACGAGATCCTTGCCAATGAGCCGGGCAGCACCGTCGCCGGCGAGTTCGTGGAGATCGTCAACGTGGGCGGCACGGCGATCGGCATCGGGGGATGGACGGTCTCCGACGCGAGCAGCGTGCGTCACACCTTTGCCGCCGGCACCACGCTCGAGCCGGGCAAGGCGATCAGCGTCTTCGGCGCCGCCTCCGGCATTCCGGCCGGGACGCCCAACGCGGTAGGCTCCTCGACCAGCGCGCTCAGCCTGGCCAATGGCGGGGATTCGGTCATCCTCAGGAACGGCTCGACGACGGTGGACAGCTATGCCTACGCATCCACTCTCGCCGGCAAGGACGGAGTGAGCATGAACCGGAGCCCCGATGGTGGGGCTGCGGGAACCTTCGTGCTCCACACGACGCTGTCCTCCCTCAAGTCCTCCCCGAGCACGCGGGCCACCGGAGCAGCCTGGTAGACCGGGACGCCCAACTCGCGCCGCAGCATGTCGGGGCGCCGGATTCTCCGGCGCCCCGACGTGTCGCTACGCGCGCATGAAGTGACAGGTGTAGCCGCCGGGATTCTTGCGCAGGTAGTCCTGATGGTACGCTTCCGCGCTGTACCACACGCCCGCCGGCTCGATGGACGTCGTGACCGGCCGCGACCAGCCGCCCGACGCACCGACGCGCGCCTTCACCCGCTCGGCGGTCGCCTGCTGCTCCGGTGACTGCGGAAAGATGGCCGAGCGATACTGCGTGCCGGTGTCGTTGCCCTGGCGATTGAGCGTCGTGGGATCGTGCAGCTTGAAGAACCAGTCCTCGAGCAGCGACTCGTAGCTGAGGATCGATGGATCGAATTCCACGCGGATCGACTCGGCATGACCGGACTTGCTGTCGTGCGTGTCGTGGTAGGTGGGGTTGTCCATCCAGCCTCCCGTGTATCCCACGTCCGTCTCGAGCACGCCGGGCACGGCGCGAAGGATCTCTTCCACCCCCCAGAAACAGCCGCCGGCGAGCACGGCGACTTCAGTAGATCGCCCCGCGGTGTCGTCCGTCTCGTTCATCTGGATGTGCTCGGTGCTTTCATTGTGCGTATGGCGCTGGCGACCGTGAGTGATCCGCGCGCTCGCGTGGCCGATGCGAGTTCCATACCCCGAAGTCCGGATGCTGGCGGAAGGTTCCGGCGGACGGCGCCGCCCCGCATCTTTGCCCGATGACGTCACGACGCGCAGTCATCGCATTCATCGGCCTGGTTCTCTCGCTGGGCTGTGCGGTTGCCAGGACGCATCCGCCGCCGGCCCCCGCCGGCATGACGGCCCGAGTGCTCGTGTACAACATCCACGCCGGCAAGGACGGCGCCGGCGTCGACAACCTCGAGGGGGTGGCCGCGCTCGTCCGCTCGACCGGCGCCGATCTGGTGCTCCTGCAGGAAGTCGACCGTCGCACGAGGCGGTCGGGCAATGTGGACCAACCCGAAGTGCTCGCGATGCGCACGGGATTCCACGTCGCCTTCGGCAGCGCGCTCGATTTCGACGGTGGCACGTACGGCGTGGCGATCCTGTCGCGCTGGCCGATCCTGAGCGACACGCTCATACACCTGCCCGTGCGTCCCGCACAGACGCGCGCCGGCGGATCGCGCGAGCCACGCGGCGCGCTGCGCGCCGTCGTCGCTGGACCCACCGGACGGCTCGCGATCCTCAACACGCACCTGGATGCATCCGGCGCCGATACCTGGCGGCGGCAGGAAGCGGACAGCGTGGTGGCACTCGTCGCCCGGATGCGGCGCGACGAGCCGTTCGTGATTGCGGGCGGAGACTTCAACTCCACCCCCGAGAGCGCGGTGCAGGGAGCGGTTCGCGCCGGCGAACTCCGCGACAGTTGGACGGAGTGCGCCGAGGGCCCGGGATATACCTATCCTGAGAAGACGCCGCTGAAGCGCATCGACTATCTCTTTCTCACCGGGACGATCCGCTGCTCCAGCGCGCGCGTCGTCGAGACGCTCGTGTCGGATCATCGCCCCCTGCTCGTGACTCTCACCCTTCCCGGCGTCCGCCCATGATGACGCGTACCGCGTTCCCGCTCGCCGCCCTGGCGCTCGCGCTGGCGACCCTGTCCGGCTGCACGCCCGCGCGGAGGGTGGCCGCCGCCACGGCGCCCGTCGTCGACGCCGGCGGCGCGGGCACCGTGGACCCGCGCACCCCGCTCACGGCGGCGCAGCGCGCGTGGGTGGAGACGACGCTCGCCTCGCTGAGTCTGCGCGAGCGCGCCGGACAGATGGTGAATGTCTGGGTGCTCGGCGACTACACCAATACGCGCGACTCGAGCTTTGCCGAAGTGCTCCGCTGGATCAGGAGCGATCACATCGGGGGCGTGTCCATGTCGCTCGGCTCGCCGATCGAGGTGGCGGAGAAGATCAACGCCATGCAGCGCGCGGCGCGCGTGCCGCTGATGGTCGCGGCCGATCTCGAGCCCAACCTCGGACGTCTGGAGGGGGGCGTGTTCACCCATTATCTGATGGATGCCGGCGGGGCCACGGTGTTTCCGAACGCCATGGCCATCGGCGCCACGGGGCGCGAGCGCGATGCCTACGACGTGGGCCACGCCATCGGCCGGGAGGCGAAGGCGGTGGGGATCCTCGTCAACTTCGCGCCCACCGTGGACGTCAACAACAATCCCGCCAACCCCGTGATCAACACGCGGTCATTCGGGGAGGACCCGCGGCGCGTGGGCCGGCTGTCGGCCGAGTTCGTGCGCGGCTCGCAGGACGCGGGCGTCGTGGCCACGATCAAGCATTTCCCCGGGCATGGCGACACCGATGTGGACTCGCACGTGGGCCTGCCGATGGTGAGCGCGAGCCGCGCACGGCTGGATTCGGTCGAACTGGTTCCCTTTGCCGCGGGCATCCGGGCGGGCGCGGCGATGGTGATGACCGCGCACATCGCGCTGCCTGCCGTGCAGGGCGACAGCACCACGCCGGCCACGCTGGCCCCGCGGATCATCACCGGGTTGCTGCGGAACGATCTGGCGTTCGGCGGCCTCGCCATCACCGACGCCATGACCATGGGCGGCATCGGCAAGGGATACACGACGGAGGAGAGCTCGGTGCTCGCCGTGCAGTCGGGCGCCGACGTGCTTCTCAAGCCGGGCGATCCCACGAAAGCAGTTGACGCGCTGGTGCGCGCCGTGGAGCGCGGTGAGATCGCTCGCGCGCGCATCGACTCCTCGGTGCGCCGAGTGCTCGAGCTCAAGGCGCGCACCGGTGTGGCCTTCCGGCGGTTCGTCGCGCTCGATTCACTCCGCGACATGGTGGGCGCCCCCGAGCATCGGGCTCTCGCGGGCGACATCGCGCGCCGCGCCGTCACGCTGCTGCGAGATCGGGACACCCTGATCCCCGTCGCGGGCGAGCGGGTGGTGCTCGTGCAGTACATGCCCGACACCGAGCTGCGCGCCGGCCGGTCCTTCGCCGCGGCAGTGCGCCGCGCCGCACCGCGCGCGCGGGTGTTCAAGATCGGTCCGTCGGCGAGCACCGTCGCGCTCGACTCCATCGCCCGGGAGGCGCGTGGGGCGGACCGCGTGATCGTTGCCACCTACGTGCGCCGCATCGAAGGCGAGGGCCGCTTCGCCATACCGGCATCCATCGCCACCTGGATCGACGCCCTCGCCGCCCGCGAGCGCGTGGCGGTCGTCTCGCTGGGCAATCCCTATCTCATCCGCCAGTTTCCCCGCGTGGGCACGTATCTGGTGACGTACGGCGTGAGCGATGCCCAGGAGCTGGCGGGCGCGAATGCGGTGCTGGGTCGTGCGGCCATCACGGGAACGATCCCCGTCACGCTGCCGGGGTTCTTTGCACGAGGCGACGGTCTGCAGCGCGCGGTCCCACGCTGAGCTATCGGGCCGGCCGGCGATCGGATACGTTCTGCGCGCCGGCCACCCGCCACCACCATCAGGCACTCATGTCGCTGACCCCCTTTGCCCGCGCGGCGTCGTCTGTCGCCGCCTGTCTCGCACTCTCCGCCTGTTCCCGCTCGGCGAGCGTCGCTCCCGCCCCCGATCGCGGCGCGTTCGACGTCGTCATCACCAACGGGCGGATCGTGGATGGCACGGGCAATCCATGGATGTACGGGGACGTCGGCATCCGGGGCGATCGCATCGCCGCCGTCACGCCGCCGGGTGCGCTGCGCACCGCGCCGGCGCGCCAGCGCATCGACGCGCGCGGGCGGGTGGTGGCGCCGGGCTTCATAGACATCCAGAACCATTCGTGGGAGGCGCTCCTCTGGCGGGACGGACGACTGGTGAGCATGGTGACGCAGGGTGTCACGAGCGCCATTCTCGGCGAGGCCACCACGCCGGCGCCGTCCAACGCGAACATCGACGCGCTGGAGGACTACGGCGAGATGCCCCCCGTCCGCGCCGCGCTGCAGCAGAGCTTTCGCGGACCGCACGGATTCGGCAACTGGATCAGCGCCATCGAGCGTCACGGCAACGCGGTGAACGTGGGCTCGTATCTGGGCGCCACCACCGTACGCGCGTATGCGATGGGACAGGCCACGGGAGCCGCCGGCCCCGCCCAGCTCGACACGATGCGCGCCACGGTGCGCAACGCGATGCGCGACGGCGCCTTCGGCATCTCGTCGGCGCTGATCTATCCGCCGGGCTCGTACGCCGACACGCGAGAGCTCGTGGAGATGGCCCGGGCCATGGCGCCCTACCACGGCGGGTACATCACGCACATGCGGTCGGAGGACGACTCCGTGTTCGAGGCGATGGACGAGGCGTTCCGCATCGGTCGAGAGGGCGGCGTGCGGCTCGACATCTATCATCTCAAGGCTTCGAACCGCCGCAACTGGTCCAAGTCGCCGGCGATGGTGGCAAAGATCGATTCGGCGCGCGCCGCGGGACTGGACGTGGGCGCGACGATGTATCCCTATCCGTTCTCGGGCAACAACCTTGGCGAATGCTTCCCCGACTGGGCGGCGGAGAACGGCAAGTTGTTCGCGAATCTCCGCGACCCGGCGCTGCTCGGCCGCATCCTGCGCGAGATGGCCGACACGAGCGGCGCGCCCCTTTGCCAGCGAGAGGGGCCGCAGGCGTACATGATCGCCGACTTCCGCAAGGCCGAGCACGCACGATACGAGGGGAAGCTGCTGAGCGACATCGCCTCCGCCATGGGCAAGCCGTGGCCCGAGACGATCGTCGCGCTCGTCCTCGCCGAGGGCCGCGACCTGCAGAAGATCAACTTCACCATGTCCGAGGACAACGTGCGGCGGCAGATCCAGTCACCGTGGGTCGTGATCGGCACCGACGCCGGAGGGGTGGATCCCGACAGCGCCAAGTCGATCGTGCACCCGCGCGCGTACGGCACGTATCCACGCATCCTGGGCCGCTACGTCCGCGAGCAGAAACTGCTCACGCTGGAGGACGCGATCCGGAGGATGTCGGGCGCCGTGGCGGCGCGGCTCGGCATCCGCGACCGGGGCCTGCTGCGCGAAGGGATGTTCGCCGACGTCGTCGTGTTCGACGACAAGACGATCATCGATCTGGCCACCCCCGAGCGTCCGCACCAGCTCAGCCGGGGCGTGGAGCAGCTGTTCGTCAACGGCGTGCAGGTCCTGCGCGACGGACGGCACACCGGCGCCGCGCCGGGCCGCGCGCTACGGGGGCAAGGTGCCGCGCTGCCCTGAGGCCGCGGTGGACTCCGAGAGGCGTATCTTGCTGGATACTATCAAATACGATACTATCAGGTATTATACGAACACGCCACTGAGCTGCCGCCCTCCGCCTTGTCCCGCGGCGTGTCCATCCCATTCGTCATCGGTGTCGTCGTCCGTGGTG
>JBKJIY010000038.1:0-17848 GCA_046598315.1 Gemmatimonadaceae bacterium | reverse complement strand
GCAGATGCGCCGGTCGGCGATCTCGGTGGGGTCGAACATCGCGGAGGGCTGCGGTCGACAGGGCAACGGCGCGATGCTCCCCTTCCTCCACATCGCGCTCGGCTCGGCGTCCGAGCTGGAGTTCCAGGCGCAGCTCGCCGTTGAGCTCCAGTGCGCATCGCCGGAGTCGATGCGCACGGTCCTCGGACTGGTCACGGAGGTGAAGAAGATGCTGTCGAGCTTCATCATCGCGATCAGAACCCGGCCCCGGACGCGAATTACCGGATCGGAACAGACCGTTCAGCCGTAGCTGTTCCGAGAGGTAGTCCACAGGTAGTCATCAGGGCAGCGCGTACCTGGCTGCAATCCGCCTCTTCAGGTTCAACTGTCTTCCTGTCTTCCTGTCTTCCTGTCTTCCTGCATCTCCAGTTCCCCTTCATACTCCTCTGTCTTCCTCACCGCCCTCAGCACGGTGCTCCCGGCCGCCAGCGCGCCGAGGGCGATGTAGATGTAGAAAGTGTAGAACCGCCACCACACCAGCGCCGCGGCAAAGAGACGTGGCGGGATCGCTCGGCCGAGCGCTGCCTGGAATGCCATCTCCACCGCGCCGCCGCCGCCGGGCACCGGCACCACCGCGGCACCATACAAGAAGCCGAGGGGCCAGAGCGCGAGCGGCGCGAGCGGCACGGCGGCGGCACTCGTGAGCACGAGCGCGGGGAGCACGGTGAGCCGGATGGCCACGTGCACCACCGATGCCAGGTACGCGCCCAGCGCCGCGCCCCTGTCCACGCGCTCCACCGAGTCCACCGTAGCGCGCAGCTTCCGCAGCGAGCGCTGGATCGTGCGCCAGCGTCCCGCGTGCAGGCGCAGACGTCGAGCCCAGCGAGGCGGCGGGCCATTCGCGTTGCGCCGCGAGAGAAAGAGCGCGAGTCCCCCGATGCCCAGCACGACGGCGGCGTAGCTGCCCACGATGCCCACCAGCGTGGTCACCACCGCGCCGGCGCCGCTGAACAGGATTGCGACGACGAGCACGACGGCCGCGAGGCTGAACACTTCCAGAAACAGCTCGGCGTACAGGACGACCAGTACGCTGGACGACGGAAGGCCGGCCTCCGACAGGATGAAGAAGCGCGCCGGCTCGGCGCCGCTGCGGGCGGGCGTGATGGCCGCCGCGAAGTCACCGCCGAGGCAGGTGCGTGCCGCCGTGCCGAGGGAGAGCTGGATCCCCGCCGCCTGCGCGCTCCAGCGGATCTTGAGGGAGCGCGCCAGCACCTCGATCGCCACGGCGGCCAGCGCAAGCAAGTGCGCCTGAGGGGGCAGCACGAGCGACGTGCCGTGATGCGACCACCCTGCGATCATGTAGACCGACACCCCGAGCGTGGCAGCGAACGACAAGGCCGTCAGCAGCCAGCGAGTCGGGGTCACGCGATGTCGGGGATCGGCATCGACAGAAAATAGCCGGCCACCCACGCCTTCGCGAAGACGACCGGCGGCGCCCTCACTGCAGCATCACGTCGTACAACTCCAGATAGCGGTCGGCGACGCGTTCCCACGAGAAGTCCATCGAGCGCACCCAGGCCGACGTCGACACGCGATCGCGCATGCCGGCGTCGTGCAACAGTCGCAGCAGCGCGCCGGCGTAGATGCCCGGTTCGGCGAGCACACCGAAGCGGCCATTCCCCAGCTGCTCCACGGCGGCCGGCGTGTTCGTCGCCAGCACCACGGTGGCACTCGCCATCGCCTCGAGCAGCGCTGTGCCGCCACTGGCCTCGGGGACAGGACAGGCGAACACCCACGCTTCGCGACAGGCGTCGGCGATCTCCGATTCGTTGCGGGGCACGAGCATGCGCACGCGCGGATGTGGCGGCACGCTCGCATCCGTCACCAGCACGAGCTCGGCGTGCGGGAGGTGGGGCACGATGTCCCGGATGAACAGCTCGTACAGCCAGCGTCCGCCGTGGCGGCCAGCCCACTCTCCGCGAAAGAAGATGCGTGGGGAGGCGGACTTGTCGCCCGGCGCGAACACATCGTGGTCCACGCCGTCGGAGATCACGCGGTCGATCGCGTCGCGCGCGGCGATCGTCTCGCTCACCGCCACCGTGAGCACCGGTCCGCCTCGCGTCCTGACACTCACGCGCCCCCGCATGCGCTCCAGGGCGCTGCGCGCCTGAACGATCCGCTCCCGCACCGACGCGGGCGGCACGGAGCGCACGGTGTGCAGCGTAGGCAAGGTCGTGAAGAGAGGAAGCCAGCGCGCGTGGACGTGCAGCAGGTCCGCCGCGGCGACCGCCGCCTCGTCACTCGACGCCACCACCACGCCGAGTCCGCGACGCGTCAGCGCCGTCGTCAGCCCGCCGATGGCGCGCGCGGTCTCCTCATCCGCGCGCGTCGGGCGGCGCGCCGGACGGTGCAGCATCACCACGCGCGCCGGCGAGGCACGCTCCGCGACCCGCGGAGGCTCGGCGTCGACCTTGCGCAGCCGGGAGATGGTGCGCTCCAGCGAAAAGAACTCGGCGTGCAGCCGCCGCGCCGAGACGCTCAGCTCCGCGCGCAGGCGCTCGTCGTAGAGCAGCGCGGCGACCGCGTCGGCGAGATCAGCCGGCCGCTCGGAGTCCGTGAGCTGCACGGGTCGCCGGTGAGCCCAGAAGCTGCCCGTATGCGGGCCGCGATTGGTCACCACCGGACGTCCCTGCGCGAGCGCGGCGACGAGCGACCGGTGCCGAACGCTCACGCCGTCCCGAAATGGCTGCACGAGTACGTCGCACACGGCGAGTCGCACACTCACCTCGGCGGGGGACAGCGAGCCGGTGGCGACGACGCGAGACGCGAGATCCGGCCGTCTGGTCACGATGGCGTCGCGCAGCCGGCTGGAGCGCCGGCCCACGAGGAGCACGCGGCGGTCCGCGCCGTCGTCGAGGATCCGCTCGAACGCGGGCGGAAGCACGGCGAGGTGATACTCGCCGAACGAGCCGTAGTGCCCCACGATGTGGCGTGCGCCCACCGTGAGCCGCTCGCGCACGATGTGCACGCGCTCCGCGTCCACCGCTTCGGGCAGCGCGCTCGGCAGGGGCAGCCAGGTCACCAGCCGCTGGGCATCGGCGGGATGCACGCCGAGCCACGTGAGCTTGTGCTGCCAGCCCGGCGCCGCCGCGAACACCCGGCGTGCCGCGCGCAGCACAAGCCAGATCATCAGCAGATGCGTGAGCGCGGTGAAGTTGCGACGTGTGGAGTGGCGCCGGCTGAGCGGGAAGCCGAGCTCGTGGAGGTAGACGTCGATGCCGCGATGGCGCTGCGCGAACAGCAGGAGGGCGAAGAGGATGTTGCGTCCTCTCCAGCCGAATCGAGATGGCACGTACTGCACGAGCACGCGCGTGTCCGGCGAGAGCGCGCGCAGGGTGTCGCGGAGAATACGGAGGGCGCCCACCCCGAAGCGCGACGGGAGGACGTGCAGCCCCACGCCGGCCACCGGCGTGCTCGTCGCGTCGGGCGGCGCCCAGACCTCCACCGTGTCACCGGACTCGGCGAGCGCGCGCGCCAGGATGAAGGTGTGGCTCCCCAGGCCGCCACCGGTGGGCGTGTAGTCGCAGGTGATGATGCACCAGTGCCGCGCAGCCGTCGCGGTCATCCCGTCAGCGTCTCACGCCGTGGCGGAGCGCCTCGTCGGGCCGGCGGCGCGCGTCACGCGCACGATGCCCGCCGGCGCGGCGCCGGCACGCCAGAGGCGGTCGACCGCGCTGGTGATCGCCGTCTCGTTCAGCAGGTCGTCGGCGACGACGAGCACCGTGGCATCGGCGTGCGGGGCGACGAGGGCGGCGTCGGGATGGTCGCCGAGCGCCGGCGTGTCGACGATCACATGGTCGTACGCGGCGCGGAGGCGTGCGACGAACGGGGCGAGAATTCCGCCGATGAGCAGGTCGCCCGCCGCGTGGTTCGCCACGCCGCCCGATGGAAGGATGTCGATCGTTTCGTCGTCGCCCAGGCGCACGGACTGAACCGCCTCCGCGAGGCCGCGCTCGCCGTACATGACGTCGAACAAGCCCGGGCTCGCGGGGATCCCGAATACGGCGTGCAGGTCTCCGCGCCGCGTCTCGGCATCCACGAGCAGCACGCGCCGTCCGCGGCGAGCGAGCACGCGCGCCAGCGTCGAGGCCACCGTCGTCTTGCCCTCGCCGCTGCGCGCGCTGGTGACGACGAGCACGTGGGGACAGTTGGGAGCCATCGTGGCTATCAGCTCCGCGAACGGATCGGCACCGGCGTCGGTCAGGCCGGCTCGCCAGGCGTGGCGCTGGCGGGGCAGGACCGCCAGCACCGGCGCGTCCACGAGCGTCTCCAGATCCACCGGCGTGGTGACCCACGCCCCCCATGCGCGACGAAGCGCGGTCATCGACGACTCCCGTGCTGTGGCGGACACCGTTCCCTCCCGAGGCCTCTGCTGTACCAGGTCGCGCGCCCGCCCTCGCGCATGAGACTGATGGGCGGACAAAATGCAAAATGGGGCCCGGCTCGGAGTCTCGGGTCTTTGGACTCGCAACTCTTGACGACTACTTGCGCCCCACCGCATGCCGGCGCTACTTCGACAGCATGTGGAACCCCTGCCGGAGTAACCGATCGTGATGCGATACCAGTCCCGAGCCGCCCTGCTGGGGGCGCTCCTCTCTCCCTTCGTCGCGCTCGCCGCGCAGCGAATGTCCCCCACCAGCGCCAACGACGTGCGTCCGAGCATTCCGCTCGCCGGACAGATCGATACGGCCGCGCTGAGCGGCATGCGCTACCGCGAGCTCGGTCCCTACCGTGGCGGCCGGTCCGTCGCCGTGGCCGGCTCGGCGGCTCGCCCCAACGAGTACTACATGGGCACCACCGGGAGCGGCGTGTTCAAGACGCTCGACGGCGGTCAGTCCTGGGCGCCGGTGACCGACAAGTACTACGGCGGCACGATCGGCGCGATCGCCGTGTCGGCCTCCAACCCCGACATCGTCTATGTGGGCGGTGGCGAGTTCCCGATGCGTGGAAACGTGTCGCACGGCGACGGCGTGTGGAAGTCCACCGACGCCGGCAAGTCCTGGACGTCGCTCGGGCTGGCACTCACCCGGCAGATCTCCAAGGTGCGCGTGCATCCCACCAATCCCGACCTCGTCTATGTGGCGGCGCAGGGCAACGTGTGGGCCCCCACACCGGAGCGGGGGGTGTATCGGTCCCGCGACGGCGGGCGGAACTGGGAGAAGATCCTCTTCCGCAACGACTCCACCGGCGCCGCCGACCTCGTGATGGACCCCAACAATCCGAGCGTGCTGTACGCCGGCTTCTGGCAGGCAGGGCGCACTCCATGGATGCTCGTGTCCGGTGGATCCGGCAGCGGCATCTTCAAGAGCACCGACGGCGGCGATACATGGAAGGAGATCAGCCGCAATCCCGGCCTCCCGGCGGGGATCTTCGGCAACATCGGTCTCGCGGTGTCGCCGGCCAACTCCAACCGCGTGTTCGCCATCATCGAGGCCGACTCCGGCGGCGTGTACCGCTCGGACGACGCCGGCGCCACCTGGAAGCGGATGAACGCCGACCGCTCCCTGCGCCAGCGGGCCTGGTACTACACCAAGATCCATGCGGACCCGAAGGACACGAATGTGGTGTACGTGAACAACGTCAACTTCCACAAGTCCACCGACGGCGGCAAGACCTTCAAGCCGGTACGCGGCATTCCGCACGGCGACTCGCACGACCTCTGGATCGCGCCGAACGACAGCAAGCGCATGATCGAGGGTGACGACGGCGGTGCGAGCGTGACGACCGACGGCGGCCGCACCTGGTCGGAGGAGGACTTCAACACGGCGCAGTTCTATCACGTCATCACCACCAACCACTTTCCGTACAAGGTGTGCGGCGCGCAGCAGGACAACAGCACGCTGTGCGGACCGAGCCGGAAAGCGGGCGGCATCGACATCAGCGACTGGCTGGAGGCGGGGGGCGGCGAGTCGGGCTACATCGCCAGCCGCACCGACAATCCGGACATCGTGTACGCCGGCAGCTACGGAGCGCATCTCACGCGCAAGGATCTGCGCACGGGGCTCACGCGCAACATCAATCCCTGGCCCGACAATCCGATGGGCCACTCGGCCGGCGATCTCACGTATCGCTTCCAGTGGACCTTTCCCATCATGGTCTCGCCGCACAGCTCCGACGTGCTCTACGCCGCGTCCAACCGATTGCACCGCAGCACCAACGAGGGCCAGAGCTGGGAGATCGTCTCGCCGGACCTCACCCTGCGCGATCCGAAGACCCTTGGCCCCTCGGGCGGACCGCTCACCAAGGATCAGACGTCGGTGGAGTACTACGCCACCATCTTCGCCCTCGCGGAATCGCCGCGGCAGCGCGGCGTTCTCTGGACCGGGTCGGACGACGGGCTGGTGCACATCTCGCGCGACAACGGGAAGAGCTGGAAGAACGTGACGCCGACGGACATGGGCAAGTACACCCGCGTCTCGATGATCGAGGCGTCGCACTTCGCCGCGGGCACGGCGTACATGGCGGCGAACCGGTTCCAGCTCGCCGACATGAAGCCGTACCTGTGGAAGACGACGAACTTCGGCACGACATGGACTCGCATCGACGCGGGCATCGCGGCGGAGGAGTTCACGCGCGCCATCCGCGAGGACGACGAGAAGCCGGGCCTCCTCTACGCTGGCACCGAGCGCGGCGTCTGGTTCTCCCCCGACGACGGGGCGAGCTGGCAGCGGCTGCAGCTCAATCTTCCGTTCGTGCCGGTGCACGACCTTGCCGTGAAGGAAGGCGATCTCATCGTCGGCACGCACGGCCGCAGCTTCTGGGTGCTCGACGACATCTCCGCACTCCGCCAGATGACGCCGACGCTCACGGCGAAGGACGCGCACCTGTTCAAGCCGCGCGATGCCTACCGCGTGAGCTTCGCCGGACGCGGCGGCGGCGGTGGCGGAGGAGCCGGTGCCGGCACGCCGGCTGGCCCGCCGGTACGTCCGGTGGCGACGAGCCCCGCCGGCGGCCCCACGGTGAGCTACTGGCTCAAGCGCGGCAGCCGCGACGTCACGCTCGAGTTTCTCGACGCGCGCGGAAAGTTGATCCGCTCGTTCACCAGCCGTCAGGACTCGTCGCAGGCCGCCGACTCGGTGAAGGGCTTTGCGCGCACACGCGCGCGCGTGGACTCCCTGACGCAGACGGGAATCGCGGCGGACAGCGCCGAGCGCATGGTCAAGCGCATGGACCCGGCGCCGACGCCCCCTGGCGACGACGAGGACGAAGGGCCGCGCCGCGCCGCGCCGCCGCCGCGCGTGGCCAACAAGTCCGGGCTCAACAGCTTCGCGTGGAACATGCGCTATCCGGACGTGAGCGCGTTCGAGGGGATGATCATGTGGGCCGCCGGAACGCAGGGTCCCACGGCGCCGCCTGGCACGTACCAGGTGCGCATGCTCGTGGACGGACGGCCGGTGGGCACGGAGACCTTCGCGCTCAAGAAGGATCCGCGCACGAACGTCACCCCCGCCGACCTCGCCGCGCAGTTCGCCTTTCTGAATCGCCTGAGCGAGCGGACGTCGGAAGCGAACGACGGCGTGAAGACGATCCGGTACGTGCGCGCGGAGCTCGACGACCGCGAGGCGAAGCTCAGCGGACAGGGGCTCGGCGACTTCAAGGCCGCTGCCACGCCGCTGCGTACGGAGCTGGCCACGGTGGAGGACTCCCTCTATCAGACGAAGAATCGCAGCGGCCAAGACCCGCTGAACTATCCGATCCGCCTCAACAACAAGATCGCCGCCCTCGCCGGCGTGGCCGGAAGCGCCGAAGCCGCCCCCACCGCCCAGACGACGGCGGTATTCACGCAGCTCTCGAAGCAGCTCGACGTGGAGTTGACGCGCCTGAAGCGCGCTCTGGATGGCGATCTGAGAAAGGTCAATGCAATCCTTAGAGCCAACGGGCAGCGGGAGATCGTGGCGCGGTCGACGGGAAAGGTGATTTTTTAGGAAGACAGGAAGACAGGAAGACAGGAAGACAGTTCCGACATGATAAGGAAACGGGCACACCGGAACCGACCGGTGTGCCCGTCTGTCTTCCTGTCTTCCTGCTACTCCACCGCCATCCCCATCGCATGATACCCTTTATCCACATACACCGTGGAGCCCGTGATGCCGCTGGCCAGGGGGGAGCAGAGAAAGGCGGTGGTGGCGCCGACCTCCTCGGCGGTCAGATGATCGGTGAGGGGGGCGTTGCGGCCCACGTAGTCCACCATCTTCTCGATGATCCCGATGGCGCTGGCGGCGCGGGAGGCGAAGGGGCCGGCGGACACGGTGTTCACCCGCAGCCCCCACTTGCGGCCCGCCTCGAAGGCGAGCGTGCGCGTGTCGCTCTCCAGCGCCGCCTTCGCGCTCGACATCCCGCCGCCGTATCCGCTGATCACCCGCTCGCTCGCCATGTATGTGAGCGACGCCACCGCGCCGCCGGGCCGCATCAGGGGGCCCAGCCGAGACACCATGGACACGAGGGAGTACGCACTCGCGCTGACCGCGGCGAGATAGCCGCTTCGGCTCGTCTCCAGCAGCGCCTTCTTCACCTCCGGGCCGTTGGCGAGCGAATGCACAAGAATGTCGAGCGGCTGGGCACCGAAGTCGGCCGCGAGGCGTTGAGCCAGTCCGTCGATGGAACAGTCGCCCACATCCTTGTACCGCTTGTTCGCCCGGACCTCCTCCGGCATCGATTCGTGGGTATCGAAGACGGCGTCCAGGGGATAGATCTTCTCGAAGGTGAGCAGCGAGCCGTCGCGCAAGCGCCTGGACTCGTCCATCTTGCCACGCTCGAGCAGGTTGAGAAAGATGTTGAGCGCGGGGGGCCACGTGCCGACCACGACGCTCGCGCCCGCTTCCGCGAGCGCCTTGGCAATGGCGAAGCCGAAGCCGCCGTCGTCGGCGACGCCGGCGACGAGTGCGCGGCGGCCGGTGAGATCGATGTTGAGCATCAGCGTATTATGTCATGAGTTGCGCGCCGGGCAAGGGCCACCACTCGGCGGCCGGCAGTGAATCCGCCGAGCGCAGTACGACGTAGCCCAACCGGGACCGCGATGTGGCGGCCGCGTGGCGACTCACGGACGAGACGCCCCTGTAACCGAGCGGATCGCACTATCGAATGAAGACGGTTCTGTACGTGGACGACGAAGAAGCCATCGGGCGCGCTGTCGCACGGTGGTTCGGACGCCGAGGGGATGTGGTGCACGTGGCTCGAACCCTGGCGGAAGCCCGGGCGATCCTGGCGCAGCATGAACCCGACGTCGTGTTCATCGACGTGTGGCTGGGCGCGGAGAGCGGGTTCGAGCTGCTCGCCTGGCTCGAGGACGAGAGGCCCGAGCTCACGAAGCGCGTCACGTTCGTCACGGGCGAGCTGGCCGACGCCGGTAGTGCCACGCGCGTGTGGCGGACACTCGGCCGGCCCGTGCTGCAGAAGCCCTTCGACTTCGCCAAGCTCGAGTCGTACGCCACGGATGCGGATGCGGAGAAGCGCGCGGTCACGTAACATGTGCCGGTGCCCGACCGCGAACGTCTCCCCGCCCTGATCGGGTCCGGCCCCGCCTTCGCGCGCGGGCTCTGGCGCATCGCGGCGGCCGACGTCTCCAGCGGCAACACGGTGACGCTGCTGCACGACGGTCCGGCCACCTTCGACATGATGCTGCAGGAGATCGACGCCGCCCGCGAGAGCGTCGTGGTGGAGCAGTACATCCTCCGCTCCGACGAGACCGGGCAGCGCGTGGCCGATGCGCTGCTGCGCGCCGTGGCGCGCGGAGCTCGCGTGCGGCTGCTCAGCGACTGGATCGGCATGCGCGGCGTGAAGGGGAGCTTTCTCGCGGCGCTCGACCGCGGCGGGGTGGAGCGGCGCGTCTTCAACCCGCCCGGCTTCCGTGCCTGGTTCGGGCTCATCCCGCGCGATCACCGCAAGCTGCTCGTCGTGGACTCCCAGGTGGGGATCACCGGCGGCGTCGGGCTCGGCAACGAGTGGATGGGCAAGACGAAGCGCCACCGCGGCCACTGGCGCGACACCGCCGTGCGCATCGAGGGGCCAGCCGCGAAGGACATGCAGCAGGCATTCGATACGATGTGGATCCGCGCCCTCAAGCGCGAGCGCCGTGGCTCCCATCGGCTCACGCGGCGCGCGGCCCGCGGCGCCCATCTCGACCCGGCCACCGCGGCGCCTGCTCTGGTGGGCATCATCGAGGGCGAGCCGCTGCGGCTGCGCGTCGCCCGCGCGCTCCAGATGCAGGCGATCGCCGCGGAGCGCTCCATCTGGATCGCCAATGCGTACTTCGTGCCCAGCTGGTCCGAGGTGGAGGCGCTCATCGGGGCCGCGCGCGATGGCGTGGACGTCCGCATCCTCGTGCCGTCGCGCAACGATCACCCGTGGGTCACGTTCCTCACTCGGCGCTACTACCGCCGGCTCCTCACCAACGGCGTCCGCATCTGGGAGTGGCGCGGGGCGATGATGCACGCCAAGACGAGCGTGGTGGACGGCCGCTGGGTGCGGGTGGGCTCCACGGACTTCAATCCCCTCGGCGTGGCCATCAACTTCGAGCTCGACGTGGTCATCGAGGACGCGACAGTGGGCGCCGAGGCGGAGGCGATGTTCCTCGCCGATCTCGAGGAGTCGCGCGAGATCACGATGCGCAGCCGCCACGTGGGGCGATGAACGCGGCGACGTCCGCACGGCATGCGCGCTGCAGGTGAGCGGCCCATGACGCTTCGATACTGCACATGGGTGCGGCGGGTCATGCTCGCCGCCCTGTTCGCGCTCGCCCCCATGCGATCCGTCGTCGCCCAGGCCGACAGCACCCGCTCCGACGTGCGGCTGTTCACCTACCGCGATGCCGTACTGGCGGGGAGCGTTGCCCTCGGCTCCTTTCTGGCGCGCGGGCTGGACGATCACTACGCCGCGCGCCTGCAGGATTCATCCACACAGGCCAACAGGAAGCTGCAGGGGCTCGCTACCTTCGTGCGCACGACGGCGTCGCCGGGAGCGCTGATCATCGGCACGACGATGTATGCCGCCGGCCGGCTCGCCGGCAACGAGCAGCTCGCGGAGCTCGGCCTGTACGGCACGGAAGCGCTCCTCGTGGGGGAGCTCGTCGGGGTGGGGCTCAAGGGGATCATCGGCCGGCAGCGTCCCTCCGTACGGCCGCAGAACTCGCAGAGCTACGTGCTCGGCCGCGGCTTTACCAGGGGCGACGACTACCGCTCCTTTCCGTCGGGCCACACCATCGCCGCCTTCGCCGCGGCGGCCGCCGTGACGAGCGAGATGAACCGCTTCTCGCCCGGAACGCGGTGGATCGTGGGGCCGGCGATGTATGGCGGCGCGGCGCTCGCCGGCCTGTCGCGCATGTACGACAACCGGCACTGGGCGAGCGACGTGATCGCCGGCGCCGGCATCGGCACCTTCGCCGGCCTCAAGGTGGTGCGCTACCAGACGGCGCATCCGGGCAATCGGGTCAATCGGTTCTTTCTCACCGGATCCCTCGTCCCCAACGACGCGGGAGGGCAGAGCATCCGCTGGGCGATCCTGCCGGGCTCGTTTCTCGGGCAGCGCACGCGTTGAACGACACACGCTCCCGATGAACGCAAAGACGAAGAGCGGCATCTTCATCCTCGCTCCCATCACCGGGCCGGTGGGAGACCGCATCGCGGCGCTTCAGGCCGAGTACGACCCGCGGATCCTCAAGCTCGGTCCGCCACATCTCACCATCGCCGGGTCGTCGGGAATCGGTCCCATCCTCGCCAGCACCACGGCCGAGGAGCTCCGGGACCGCCTCGGTCCCATCGTGGCCGACACCGCGCCCATCACCCTCACCTTCGGACGCACGACGCGGTTCATGCAGACGGAGATCGTCGTGCTGCCGCTGCAGCCGCACGGCCCCCTGCGCGTGCTGCACGACCGGATCAAGTCCAGCGGACTGCGCGCCGCACCGCCGCGCTTCTACTTCACACCCCACGTCACGCTGAACCTCTATCGCGAGCTGCCCCGGCAGGCGCTCGCGACGCTGTTGGCGCAGCAATTCATCGAGCCCGTGACGATCGATCGCATCGAGTGCCATCTCACGCGCGACACGGGCGAGTCCCGGCATCTCGTGACGCTCCCATTCGGACGATCGGGGTGACGGCGGGCCGACGGCGATATCATTTGCTGAATGGCCCACGACACCGTGCTCTCCCGCATCGCCGACGACATGCGCCGCGAGGCGGCGGACCTGTTCACCGAGCTCGCCACCGGCTACCTGGAGGCGACGTCGTCCGGAACGGGACCGGTGAGCACCGGCCGAAGCCCCGCCGAGCTGGCCGCGCAGTTCGACGAGCCGCTCCCGCAGGACGGCGCGCCGCTGGCGCAGGTCGTCGGCCGGCTGCGCGACGAGGTGATCGCGGACGCCAATCGTCTGTATCATCCGCGCTACATGGGGCACCAGGTGTCCGCCCCGCTGCCCGCCGCCATCTGGACGGAATCGGTCACCGCGGCGCTCAACCAGTCGCTCGCCGTGGCGGAGATGTCGCCCACGGGGACGGCGCTGGAGCATCGCGTGGTGCGCTGGCTCTGCGACCTCGTGGGCTTCGGTGCGGCGAGTGGCGGCACGCTCACGAGCGGAGGCACCGAGGCCACGCTCGCCGGCCTGCTCGCGGCACGCTCGGCGGCCATCCCGAACGTGTGGACGAACGGCGTGGGAGCAAGTCCGCCGGTGGTGGTGTGCGGCGAGCACGCGCACTACGCCGTGTCGCGCGCGGTGGGCATGATGGGGCTGGGCATGCAGCACCTCGTCGCCATTCCCTCACGCGACTGGCGCATGGACACGCAGGCGCTCGAGCGAGCGCTGGACGAGCTCGCGCAGCAGGGTCGCGCCGTGATGGCCGTCGTCGCCACCGCCGGCTCCACCGCCACCGGCTCGTTCGACGATCTCGAGGCGATCGGCACGCTGTGCGAGACGCGCGGGCTCTGGCTGCACGTGGACGGCGCGCATGGCGCGTCGGCGCTGCTGAGCCAACGGCATCGTCACCGCCTGCGCGGCTTGGAGCGGGCACGCTCCATCGCGTGGGATCCGCACAAGATGATGCTGCTGCCACTGAGTGCGGGTGTAGTGCTGGTGCGCGAGGAGCGCGACCTGGAGTCGGCCTTTTCGCAGCAGGCGCCGTACCTGTTCCATGGTGGCGACGGAGCGCGCGTGTGGGATCAGGGGGTCCGCAGCTTTCTCTGCTCGCGCCGCGCAGACGTGCTCAAGCTGTGGGTGGTGCTGCAGCGCTATGGCGCCCGCGGACTGGGCGAGGTGTACGACGCGCTGTGCGACGTGGCGATGGCGATGCACAGGCAGCTCGCGGCGCATCCGGCGTTCGAGGTGCTGCACGAGCCGGAGTCGAACATCCTCTGCTTCCGCTGGATCGGCGACGGCACCGTGGACGATGCCGCGCTGGACGCGATCAACCGCGAGCTGCGGGAGCGGTACAACCGCTCGGGGGCCGGCTGGATCACGGCGACGGAGCTCGGCGGACGACGCGTGCTGCGCGTGACGATCATGAACGTTCGGACGACCGTGGACGATACCGCCGAGGTGATCGACGGGCTGGCGGTTTGCGGCGCCGGGCTGGGGTAACAGAAAGCGGCTGTGCGGATACAGCGGATCGACTGCCTGATACATCTGATCTGCTCCGTGTACGGGCGAGCCTCCGCGCGCGGAACTCGAGCACAGCAACCCAAAACATCATGCTTTTGGGTCTGCGATGCCGTCATCGCGCGCATGGGCCCGCCCGACGCCTGACCCGGTTGATTCGGTCAGATTCGCTGTATCCGCAAGAACCCTGGGTGTGTGTGGCCCGCCAGGCCACGATCCACCATCCAACGCGAGATGGAGCCGGGGTCCAGCAGCCAGCCAGAACTAGCATTCCCCCGCCAGCGCTGGCACCTTCCACGCTCATCGCAACCCGCTGCACCAGAACCCCGCCAACGACCATCGTGCGCGCCAACTCGATACTCGACACCATCGGCAACACGCCGCATGTCCGCCTCAATCGCCTCTTCAACGACGTGGCGCCCGGCGCCGAGGTCTGGATGAAGCTCGAGCGGGCGAACCCGGGCGGGAGCATCAAGGACCGGATCGGCGTCGCGATGATCGAGGCCGCCGAGCGGGCCGGCACGCTCCGGCGGGGCACCGTCATCGTGGAGCCGACCTCCGGCAACACCGGCATCGGCCTGGCGATGGCCGCGGCGGTGAAGGGCTACCGGCTGATCATCGTGATGCCCGAGTCGGCGTCGGTGGAGCGCCGCCGAGTGATGACGGCGTATGGCGCCGAGCTGGTCATCACCCCGCGCGAGCAGGGGATCAAGGGCTCCATCGCCAGGGCCGAGGAGATCTCGGCGACGATGGCCGGCTCGTGGATCCCGCAGCAGTTCAGGAACCCCGCCAACCTGGACGTCCACCGCCGCACCACCGCGCAGGAGATCCTCGCCGACTTTCCAGACGGGCTGGACGTCCTCATCACCGGCGTGGGCACGGGCGGCCACATCAGCGCCGTGAGCGAGGTGCTCAAGGACAAGTTTCCCGGGTTCAAGACCTTCGCCGTGGAGCCGGCCAAGTCCACCGTGCTCAGCGGGGGCGAGCACACCCCGCACAAGCTGCAGGGGATCGGGGCGGGCTTCATCCCCGAGAACTTCCACGCCGGCGCCGTGGACGGCTTCATCCAGGTGACGGAGGAGTCGGCGTTCGCCTACGCCGTGCGGGCGGCAAAGGAGGAAGGCATCTTCATCGGCCCGTCCTCCGGCGCCTCACTGGCTGCCGTCGCCCAGAAGCTGCCCGAGCTTCCCAGCGGCACCCGAGTACTGACCTTCTGCTACGACACCGGCGAGCGCTACCTGTCGGTGGAGGGGCTGTTCGCCTGAGCCACGCGCTCCGCCCGCAGGCGAGCGCGCGAGCGGTCACGGCGTCTTCGTCAGCACGAACGTGGTCCTCGCCGTGTCGCCGCGAGTCACCGTGAGCGTGCGAAAGAGCGGCTCGCCGCTCGTGTAGCCGGCGGGCGGGACGACGGTCATGGGCAGCAGTCCCTCTTCCACCGCGCCGTAGGTGTACGAGCCGGCGGCGTTCGTCCGGCCGTCCAGGGTAAAGCTTCCGCCGCCCAATCCGCTGCGCAACTGCAGGCGCACCGTGACGTTGGCCACGCCGGCGCCGGACGTCTCCGATACCTGCACCACCACCGCGCCGGCATTGCGGGGCCCGAGCGCGCCGCCAGGGCTGCAGGCGGAGAGCGCCGAGGCGCACGCCACCAGCCGCGCCCCGCGGAGCAGCATCATCCTAGAGCGCCTTCCGGATCGCCGCCTCGATGTTCTGATCGCCGCCCACTCCCGTGTAGACCACCTTGCCCGCCTTGTTCAGCACGACGATGTGCGATGTGGCCGGCACATCCCAGCTCCCCGTGGCGCTGCCCCTGGTGTCGAACAGCTGGATGCCCGGCACCTTGTGCTTGGCGACGTGGAGCTTGACGCGCTTGACACTCTGCTGTGCGCTCACCGACACGCCCACGAACGCGACCCGGCTGCCGTAGGTCCGCTGGGCCTTCTGGAGCGCCGGCAAAAGCTCCTCGCAGCTGCTGCACCAGGTCGCCCAGAACTCCACCACAGCGGGACGCCCCGCCACGAGCTTCGCGAGGTCCACTGTCTTTCCGTCGAGCGTGTGCAGCAGGGCGCTCGGCGCCTGCGTGCCGATCGGCAGGCCCGTGTCCTGTGCCTGGCCGACGGCCGGGATGGCGAGGGCGGCCGCGCCGAGCGCGACGGTAGCGGCGAGGCCGCGAAGGCAGCGAAGGGAGCGAGTGATCATATCAGCAGTTGTCCCATCTTGACGAGGTAGTACTCGGCGGCGCCGAGCATCACGAACGCGAACACCTTCTTGACCGTCACCATCCAGCCACCAGAGCGGGGCAGTCGAGCCAGTGCGCCGGTGGAGAGGCCGACGACGATGAGCAGCGTGCACATGCCCACCGAGAAGGTGAGCAGGTAGACGAAGCCGAGCAGCATGCTGTGCGTGACCGTGACCCAGGTGAGCACCGCGGCCATCACCGGCGCCGAGCAGGGCGCGGCGACCAGACCGGACATCGCCCCCATGGCGAAAGCGCCGGAGAAGCGGCCGGCCGTGCCGAGGTTCTGCGCCCGGGCCATCATACCCGCCGGAAGCCGAATAGGTACCACGTCCAGCATGCTCAGGGCCGACAGGATGAGCACGTTGGCCATGGCGAAGTACAGCCAGGGGTTGGTGCTGACGTCGCCGAACAGGGTGCCCGTGAGGCCGGCGAACACCCCGAGCGCCGAGTAGACCAGGGCGAGGCCGAGCACGTAGGTGAGCGTCAGCAGGACCGGGCGGAGCCGAGAGGGGGCGGCTTCGCCCGCCGTCTGCCCGCCGACGATCGCCGCCGTGATCGGGATCATCGGATAGACGCACGGCGTGAGGCTCGTCAGCACCCCGCCCAGGAAGAGTGCCGGCAGGGCGAGTGCGGGATTGCCGTTGAGGAGCTGGGTCAGCGAGGCGTCGGCCACGGGTGCGGTGCGGATCGGGAGGCGAGAGAGTGTCCACTCATAAGGTAGCGGGGTTCGTGCCACCACGATAACGCGATCCGGGAGCGGATCGTTCGGCCGGCTTCGTCAGCTTTTTCGGGAAACTCATTGATTTCTGGCGGAAACTCCTACATTGGGTGCCGAACGGCGAGGCTGAGCTCCTGTCGCCCTCCTGTTCGCCTCGCTGAACACCCTGCTCCCCAGGAGATCCATGCTCGAGACATTCTTCGCGCTGTTCGTCGCCGCCGGATTGGCGGCGGCGCCTGTGCCCGTGCCGGTTGCGACCGTCCATGCGCCGCCCGTGGTCACCGTGCGCGCCAGGGAGTTCGCCTTCGTCTCCACCAGGTCGGTGAAGGCCGGCCCCGTCACCTTCCGTCTCGTGAACGAGGGCAAGGAGATGCATCATCTCGCCATCGTCCGCCTGGCGAAGGGCAAGTCGATGGCCGACTACATGAACGCGCTCAAGGGCGGCGGTCCGCCGCCGGCGTGGGCGGTGGATGTGGGCGGACCCAACGCCTCAACCCCCAACGGAGGAGTGAGCGAGGGGACGGTGAAGCTGGAGCCGGGCAACTATCTGCTCGTCTGCTGGATCCCGTCGCCCGGCAATCCCGCTCCGCATGCGATGAAGGGGATGGTGCATCCCCTCAAGGTCACCCCTGGTCGCTCGACCGCCACCGAAGCCGTGGCTGACGTGGACATCCGGCTGAGCGATTACCGGTTCGATCTCTCTCGGTCGCTCACACCCGGCAAGCACCTGATCCGGGTGACCAACGACGCCGAGCAGTCACACGAGCTGCTGCTCGTGCAGCTCCCACCCGGCAAGACCGCGGCGGATCTGGTGCGGTGGGTCGATGACGGACAGAAGGGCGGACCCCCGCCGGGCCGTCCGATGGGTGGCGCCGTGCCGCTGTCCAAGGGACGCAGCATGACCTTTCCCGTGGATCTCGTGCCCGGCAACTACGGATTGATCTGCTTCGTTCCCGATGCGAAGGACGGCAAGCCGCACACGGCGCACGGGATGGTGCAGGACATCACCGTCGGCGTGAAGTAGCGAGGAAGACAGGAAGACAGGAAGACAGGAAGTCAGCAAGAAGCGCGGGATGATACGGTGGGCGGTCGGGACACGCGGAGGGGATGCAGCGTTCGTTAGATTCACGAGGCTGCGCCCCCCGCTCGGTGGCTGCGCCAGACCCTCACCCGTCAACACCCGTGGCTCCTCAGTTCATCTACGTCATGAAGTCGCTGCGCAAGGTCGTGCAGCCTTCGCGCGTCATCCTCGACGACATCTGGCTCTCGG
>JBKJIY010000007.1:0-22538 GCA_046598315.1 Gemmatimonadaceae bacterium | reverse complement strand
CTCTTGGCGCGCCAGGAGGGAATCGAACCCCCGACCCACAGCTTAGAAGGCTGTTGCTCTATCCAACTGAGCTACTGGCGCTTCGTTCGCGACAGGCCCGCTCCACACTCCGAGCTCCTGCCAGGTCGGGGCGCCCGGATTTGAACCGGGGACCTCCTGCTCCCAAAGCAGGCGCGATACCAGGCTACGCTACGCCCCGCATGAGACACCAACAATACTCGGTCCGCACCGACGGGTCAACTGCCGCATCGCCAGACGTGCCGCTCACCGCGCTTGCTCGCCCAACGTGCGCAGCAACGCCGCGAAGGCGCGACCACGATGACTCACCGTCTGCTTCTCGCGCACCGTCGCTTCCGCCAGCGTCATGTCCAGTTCCGCGACATGAAAATGCGCATCGTACCCGAAGCCATGTGCGCCACGTCCGACATCGACCATGTGTCCACAGACTTCCCCCCGCGCAATGACGTCCGTCGCGCCATCGTGCCACGCCGCCACGCACACGAACCGCGCCGCGCGATCCCTCATGCCCCGCAGACGATCCACCAGCCGCGCGTTGTTCGCCGCATCGAGCGCGGCACCCTCGAGATCCTTCCGTCCGCTCCACCGCTTGCTGTACACGCCGGGCGCGCCGTCCAGCGCGTCCACGGCCAGTCCCGAATCATCGGCCACGACGATGCGACCAGGGAGCAGTGCCGAGAAATACCGCGCCTTCGCCCTCGCATTCTCCTCGAAGCTGTCGTGACACTCGACGCCCTCCTCCTCCGCCGTCTCCTCGAGACCCGACTCGCTCAGGTCACAGACGGCGATGCCCGCCTCGCCGAAGAGCGGGCGCAACTCGCGAAGCTTGCCCGCACTGCGTGTCGCCAGCACCCACGGGGTATTCGCCCCGCCCCGCACGGTCATGCGCCGAGCGCCGCGCGCTGCAGCTCGTCGAGCGTGGCGAGTCCGGCCGTCGCCAGATCGAGCAGGCGGTTCAGCTCCAACCGATCGAAGGTGCCGTTCTCGCCGGTCCCCTGCACCTCCACGAACCGGCCTTCGCTGCTCATCACGACGTTCATGTCGACGTCGGCGACGACGTCCTCGATGTACTCGAGGTCGAGCCGCGGCTCGCCCTTGATCACCCCGACGCTCACACCGGCCACGCGCCGCTTGACGGGCGTGCGCTTCAGCTTTCCCTGCTCGACCATCCAGTCGAACGCGTCAACCACGGCCACGGACGCGCCGGTGATCGCCGCGGTGCGCGTGCCGCCGTCGGCCTGCAGCACGTCGCAGTCGACCTTCAGCGTGTACTCGCCCCACTTGAAGTCGTCCAGCATGGCGCGCACGCTGCGCCCGATGAGTCGCTGGATCTCCTGCGTGCGTCCGCCCACCTGGCTCCGCTCGCGATTGGTGCGCGTCTTCGTGGCGCGCGGGAGCATGGCGTATTCGGCGGTGAGCCATCCCTCGCCACGCCCGCGCTTCCATCCGGGCACGCCGTCCTCCACCGACGCGGTGCACAGCACGCGGGTGTTCCCGAATGCGACCAGGCACGAGCCCTCCGCATACGGTGCGACGCTGCACTCGAGCGTCACGGGACGGAGCGCATCGGCCGAACGGCCGACGCGAACGGGATCAGCGGGAAGTGTCGCCACGGAGTGTACGCAGGAGGTTGGTGGTGGAGTGGCCGGGAGTGAGCGGAACGACATGGACCGCCCCTCCCCAGCCGCGGACGTCGTCGGCACCGACGATGGTGCGCGCATCGTAATCGCCGCCCTTCACGAGCACGTCGGGTCGGAGGAGCCGGATCAGCTCGAGCGGCGTATCGTCGTCGAAGACGACGACACAATCCGTCGACTCGAATGCGGCCACGACATAGGCGCGCTCGACCTCGCCGCGCACCGGCCGCTCCGCACCCTTGAGCCGCCGGACCGACGCATCGCTGTTGATGGCGACGATCAGCGCATCGCCCGTGCGGCGCGCACCGAGCAGCACGTCGACATGTCCGGCGTGGAGCAGGTCGAACACGCCGTTGGTGAAGACGACGCGACCGGCCTGGCCCGCGCGCCAGCGGCGCGCCGCCTCCCAGCCAAGGACCTTGGAAGCCGGATCGCGCGGCCCCGCGGCGAGGCTCAAAACACCCCGTCCGCGTGCGGATTGAAACGCACCTCGCGAACCATCAGCGGTAGCTCGAGATGCTCGTAATACTCGGACTCCATCTCGATGTGGCGGCTGTCCCGCTGCAGGGTCACGTTGGCCGCGGCCTCCGGCAGGCCGAGCGAATCCGCATGCTCGCGCAGGTGACGCAGGATCACCGCGTCGGAGTTGTGCGCCGCGAAGCGCACCTCCTGCCGCATGGCGTCCTGATACTTGTAGAAGCGCAGGTAGATTTCGCCCACGCCCACGCCGAAATAGCCGACGACGGCGATGATGAGCAGGGTGAAGAGGCAGCCGAGCGAGCTCGACCCCGAGGCACGCCTCACCATTGCGACTGCGCTCCCTCCACGATGTCGTTCACGAGGCGCCGGATGGCATCGCGCCGGCCGCCCGACTCATCCCGCTCGGCATACTCTCCCTCCGCGCGAAGCGCCTTGCGTTCCCAGATGGTCTTCCCCGTGGTCTGATCCACGATCTCGACGTCGAGGGTGATCTGGAGCTTCCGGCGCGACGTCACGGCCTGCGTCGGATCCGCGCTATAGCCGACCGGGATGTCGAGGTCGTAGGTGCGCACGATCCCACGGACCAAGGCGTCCGCCCGCGCTTCCGGCGCATCGCGCACGCCAAGCCGTGGCTGAAGCTCCTTGCGCATCGCCTCGAGAATCTCACGCTGCAACTCGGGCGACGGGGTCTCGTTGTCGAACGGAAGAATGGCCAGGGTGCGGATATGCGACGGCAGCCCGCCGCCCGCGAAGCCGTAGCGCGTGACGCACGCACTCACGCTGGCGAGCAGCACGAACAGGAAAAGACTAGAGAACCCAGATCGACGGATCGAAGGAAGCGACGGCATCGGAGCGTTGAATGACGAGCGAGAGGGTCCGGCGCGCCGCCTCGTTGCGGTAGTGCACCTTCTGATCGGGCGACCGCTCCACCCACTCCTGGATGCGTCCGCCATCGAGACGCTCGAGCCGCGTCAGCGTGTCGCCGCGAAAGCTGGCGCGCCAGCGCACCGGTGCTCCAATGTCGGCCCGGAGCACCCCCGCGTCAACGCGCACAATGGTATCGCGCTCGGCGGGAAGGTCGAGGCGCCCGAGGGCGGCCCACAGCAGGGCGCGTGGCGGGATCAGCTTCCGTGCCGCCTCCGGGCCCGGCACGCGCAGCGAATCCCCGATCATCACGGCCGCCCCACCGCCCACGCCGCCACCGAGAAAGAAATCGAGCCGCACGCTGTCCGGCGAGGCGATCCGCGCGACGCCATCGCCGCGGGCCACGATCTCGCCATCGCGCAGCTCCCATGCGAAGACGATCTTCCGATATCCGCTGGGCAGCGTGCCGGTGGGTAGCCGGCGCGCGATGACGGGAGCGCCCGCGAGGGGAGCGGCGCGCGGCGGCGCGCAGCCGATGAGCGCGAGTGCTCCAACCATGAGGACCACGTGGCGCAGCCTACCGGACGGTGACGCGGGCAATGCGATCTCCCTGAACGATGCGATCCAGCACCTCGGCCCCGGTCACCAGCTCACCGAACACGGTGTAGCCGCCGTCGAGATGAGGCTGCGGTGAATGCGTGATGAAGAACTGGCTGCCCCCGGTGTGCGGCCCCGCCAGCGCCATGCCCAGCGTGCCACGCGCGTATCGGTGTCGATTGAGCTCGTCGCGGATGACGTACCCCGGACCGCCGCTGCCGTCCCCGCGTGGATCGCCCGCCTGCACCACGAAGTTGGGGACTACGCGATGAAACCGCACGCCGGAAAAATATCCGCGTCGCGCCAGTTCCACTATATGGTGCACGGTGAGCGGCGCCTCTTGCACGAACAATGCGAGCGTGAGGATGCCTCGCTCCGTCTCCAGCTGGAGCACCGGTCGCGCGCCCGTGAGCGCTTCTCCCGCACGGAGCTGGTACCACGCGGCCTCCCGCGGTGTTCCGCGCACGCTGTCGGCCCAGCGCGCAAACCGCGGCACCCGGGCGGCAGCGGCTCGTTCGAGTGGATCCGCGGGCATCGGGATTCCCCTCAGGCGCGCGTCCAATGCAGTCGGGAGCGCGAGCGCGCCCGGGCGCGTCGCCGAATCGGCGAGGGTCCAGAAGGCCAGGCGGGCGTCTGCCTCGGTATCGTTTCGTGCGGTCACCTGCGCGTCCAGCGCGGCCAGCAGATCATCCGCACTCGCTCCCCTGGCCAGAGCGGCGAGCGCCGCACTGCGGACGCCCACGTCAGGGTCCCGAAGCAGGCCGCGCATCTCCTGTCGCACCCGCTCGCGCACGAGGGCACTGTCCGCATAGCGCCCGAGCGCACGGGCCGCCGCACTGCGCACGCGTCCGTCGTCATCGAGGAGAAAGGCGCGGCTGCGCGGCAGCGCGAGCACGGCGCTTCCACGGACGTCGAGCCCTGCGGCCGCGGCGCGCCGCCACCACTCCGCACTCGTACGCCACGGGGCGAGCTCCGCGGCGAGTACACCGCGCGGCTGCGCCCCATCGGCGATGGCCGATCGTACGGCGAATGCCGTATCGAGGGCCCACGCGTCACGCCACGTCCGCTCGTCGTCGCCCAGCACCAGCGCGAGCGACTGGGCCGCGCTCATCCGCACCCCGGCGTCCCGATCACGCAGCGCAGCGAGCACGCCAGACTCGGCTCGTCGGCCGTACGTGGCGAGGGCGCGCACCGCATTCATACGCACGCGGGGGTCTGGATCGGCAACGAGGCGGACGAGCGTCGCCTCCGCTCGCGCGCCGAGCGAGTCGCCGGCGACTGGCTGCGCGAGCGCACGCGCCGCCTGCTCGCGGACCGCGCTCCACGGCGAGGCGGCGGCGGCGATGAGCGGCCGCACGCCCGCGGGAGACCGGCCGCGCGCGAGGGCATAGGCGGCACGCCAGGCGAGTGCGCTGTCCGCGCTCGCCACGAACGGGATGATCTGCGCCGCGGGCACGGGCCGCAGCCGCGTCGCCGCCTGCAGCAGGGCGGCGCGCGCCGCGGTGCCGATCCCCGCCTCGCTCAGCGCCGCGACGAGCGCCGGCCTCGCGGCCTCTCCCAGTTCGCCGAGCAGCCACGCGCCTTCCACGCCGACGGTGGGCCCTCGCCGCAGCGCTGCCTCGGCGATGGTCAGCGCGGACGTGTCCTTGAGGAGGCCGAGGGCGAAGAGCGCCGACGCGGCCGCCGCCGTGTCGCTGGCGGTGGCGAGCGCATGCAGCGCGGGGATGTGCACGCGTGCGCCAATCCGGCCCGCCGAGAGCGCGGCGGCGGCGCGAAGTCTCGAGTCGTCACCCCACAGCATCGAATCGACGAAGGCGGGTTCGTCGCCTCGCGTATCCTCGATGCGCAGCAGCCGCGCCCTGGCGACCAACCGCGGATCGTCGGGCGGCGCCGCGCGCACGTGACAGCCCGCGGCGCTCACGAGCAGCAGTGCGCTACAGCACCGCCTCGAGCGCGCGGCGAAAGTCGGCCGGCATGGCCGCCAGCCGGCCATCGCTCCCGACGGATACGAGCGCGGTGTGGGCGGTGGCGAGTCGGTCCCCCGTGTCGGCTTTCGTGATGTCATACTCGAAGGTAACGGCGCGCGAGCGCACCCCGGTGAGCGTGGTGGCGATCCGCACGACGTCATCGAAGCGTGCGGGGGCGAGATAGCGGATTCGTGCCTCCGACACGGCCAGCCCGACCCCGCTCTGCTCGAGCAGCGCGTAGCTCTGGCCGAGCGCCCGCAGGAACTCCACGCGACCGACTTCGCACCAGACGAGATAGTTCGCGTAGTAGACCACCTGCATGCGGTCCGTCTCCGCGTAACGGACCCGGACTTCTGTGGTATGCGTCATGGCTGCGTAGAGCGGCGGTGAGGAACGAGCGCACGGCGCGCGAAGTTGCCCGCCACCGCGCCGTTTGTAAAGGCAGTGGCGGCGGTGTAGAATCCTCCCGTGCTCCACGCGCCTGTCTACATCATCTCCGACATCCATCTCGGTCATGCCTCGGCCGACATCGAGCGTGCGCTTGTGGCGTTCCTGCGATCCCTGCCGGGGCGCGCCGGCGGCCTGCTCGTCAATGGCGACCTGTTCGAGTTCTGGTTCGAGTGGCGAAGCGTGGTCCCGCGCAGCAGCGTGCGGGCGCTTGCGTCGCTGATGGACCTGCGCGACGCCGGCGTGCCCGTGACGATGGTCGGCGGCAATCACGACTGCTGGGGCGGCGACGTGTTGCGCGAGGCGGGCGTCGATTTCCGGATCGAGGCCTGGACGGGATCGCTCGGCGGGTGGCGCGCCCGCGTGGAGCATGGCGACGGACTGCGCGAGCACGAGGACCGCGGGTATCGCGCGCTGCGGCGCGTGTTGCGCAACCCGCTCGCCATCCGCGCCTTCCGCCTCCTGCATCCGGACCTCGCGTCGCGACTGGCCCTGGGCAGCTCACAGACGAGCCGCAACTACCAGCCGCGCGACGCCGGGCGCGGCCTTCGCGCCGTGGCCGCCGAGGCGCTGTCGCGCGATCCGTCGCTCGAGCTGCTGGTGTACGGGCATTCCCATGTGGCGGCGCTCGAGCGCATGCCCGGTGGCAACGTGTTCGCCAACGCGGGAAGCTGGCTCGATCGTCCCACGTACCTCGCGGTCACGCCGGAGCGGATCGCACTGCGCGAATGGCGCGGCGGGTCAGCCGAAAGTCTTGATCTCGACGTGCTCGATCGCGTCGCCGAAGAAGCGCCGGCCTAGCGTGAGGAACTGCCCGGGATCGTCGGACGCGACGAACCGGTAGGTGCCCGAGCCCGTGGCGGCGGCGATACCGTGTTCGTCGAGCAGTCGGCGCACGTCGGCCGCCGTCTCTTCCGCGCTGTCGATCAATCGGACCGTGCGTCCGACGATCTCGCCGATGAGCGGCTTGAGCAGCGGATAATGCGTGCAGCCCAGCACGAGCGTGTCGATGTTCTCGCGGAGCCGGCCGAGGTACTCTTCGGCGATGGCCTGGGTGGCCTCGTGGTTGACCCATCCTTCTTCCACGAGCGGCACGAAGAGCGGGCATGCGAGCGCCGTGACGCGCGCCGTCGGCGATTCGGCGTGGATCGCGCGCACGTAGGCTCCCGACTTGATGGTGCCCGCGGTGGCGATGACACCGATGTCGCCGCGCTTCGACGCACGCACGGCGGCGCGCGCGCCCGGCTCGACCACGCCGATGACCGGCACGGTCAGCTCGGCGCGCAACGCCGGCAACGCGTGGGCGGTGGCCGTATTGCATGCGATCACGATGGCCTTCACCCCCTGATCGAGCAGATAGTGCGCGATCTCGAGGCTGTAGCGACGCACGGTCTCGGGAGACTTCGGTCCGTACGGTACCCGTGCCGTATCGCCGAAATACACGAGGCTCTCCGCGGGGAGCTGCCGCATGATCGCGTGCGCGACGGTGAGGCCGCCGAGCCCCGAGTCGAAGACCCCGATCGGCGCGTCGCGATCTGGGGCGCCGCTCAAAACTTCATCCGAGCCGCCACCATCGTGCCGTTCGCCGTCTGCCGCACCGAGATCTGCGTGGGGAGGTCCCAGAGGTTCGCGCCCACATAGGCGTCAGCCCCTGCGAGGAGATGATTGCCGATGATGAACGCGATCCAGTCTTCCACCTGGCCCTGGCGCGTCTCGATCAGGGCGTCGTTGAACGATCCCCGCGCGGTCACCGGGACACCCGAGGCATCGAAGCCGATGGTGAGCAGCGAGTCGGTGCGCAGGCGCTTTGCCTGCGCGAGGCCGGCGTAGGATTCGCGCAGCATCGCGACCGAGATTGCTTCCGTGAGGAAGAAGATCGCGCCAGCGGTGGGACGCGCGAGCACCGACTGCGAATAGCCGGGCAACGCGAGCGAGAACAGGAAGGCGCGCCGCGGCGACAGGGGCGGCCTGGGCGCCAACGGCACGGTGTCGGTGCGCTGTCGCATGCCACTGGCGCCCGTGCGCGCGCTGTCGGCGACCTGCGCGCCGAGGGGATGCCCCAGCGCCGCCGCCGCGAGCAGCAGGGCGGCGCAGCGCCAACGGCGAGAGTGAATCGGGTAGGGAGTCACGAGTGAGCGAACGCGTTATCGGCCATGTGCTGGCGGGAGTGCATGGGAATCGAACCCACCCAAGACGCAGAGCGCCTCGCAGTCGTTTTGAAGACGACGAGAGCCACCAGGCACCATCCACTCCCCACGATCACCCCAACACGATCGGCATGCGGCCACGCGACTCCACCGATCCGACCACGACACTACCGGGAACGGACGCAAGATACTCGTCGATCCGCGCCGGCGGCACGGCGACGAGCAGGCCGCCCGACGTCTGCGGATCCAGGGCGAGCGCGCGATCGGCATCGCCTGCGGCGGACCAGTCCACGAGCGGCTCGAGAAATACCGTGTTGCGCTCCGCGCCTCCCGTCCGGATGCCCTCGCGCCAGAGCGCTCGCGCACCGGGCAATTCGGGCAGGGCGGCGGCGGTAACGCGCAGCGTCACCGCGCTGGCACGTGCCATGTGCGCGCCGTGTCCGAGTAGCCCGAAACCCGTGATGTCGGTGGCGCACCGGGCTCCCACCTGGAGCGCCGCGCGACTGGCCACGTCGTTGAGCCGGCACATCGAGTCGTGGAGCGCGAGTCGAGCGCTCTCGTCGAGGCGCCCCGCCTTGCCCGCGGTGGCGAGCAGCCCTGTTCCGAGCGCCTTGGTGAGCACCAGCACATCGCCGATGGCCGCCGCGGCGTTGGTGAGCAGGCGGCGCGGGTCCGCCTGTCCGGTGACGCTGAGCCCGAACTTGATCTCCTCATCGATGATGGAATGTCCACCGACCAGCACGGCGCCGGCCTCGCGCACCTTGTCCTGTCCGCCGCGCAGGATGTCGGTGAGCACGGAGAGGGGCAGCTTGCCCACGGGGAATCCCACGATGGCGAGGGCAGTGAGCGGCTCGCCCCCCATCGCATAGACGTCGGAGAGGGCATTGGCCGCGGCGATCTGGCCGAACTCATATGGATCGTCGACGATCGGCGCGAAGAAATCCACCGTCTGCACGAGGGCGAGATCGTCGCGCACGACGAAGACCCCCGCGTCGTCGAAGCTTTCTCGACCGACGAGCAGACGGGGGTCGGCGTGCACCGGCACGCCGCTCAACGCCTCGGCAAGGTCACCCGGACCCAGCTTGGCGGCTCAGCCAGCGCAGCGGGCGAAGCTCGTCAGGCGAAAGAGCTCCTCCCGTGTCTTGCTCGTCGACATCGGCGGCGGTGAGAGGTGAGAGGCGAACGTGAACGATGACCGGCGACCGGTCGGGATGCGGGTGTTATCGCTGCGGAACCACGACGACCAGATCGATCTCCACCAGCACGCCGCGCGGGAGTCCGGAGACCTGGACGGTGCTGCGCGCAGGCCGTGCGTCGCCCATGACCTGCCCATACACTTCGTTGACCTTGGGAAAGTCGCGCATGTCCATGAGAAACACCGTCGCCTTGGCGACGTCGGCCCACGTCGCGCCCACGTTGTCCAGGATGGCCGCCAGGTTGCGGAACACCTGCTCGGTCTGCGCGACGACGTCACCCGTGACGATCTGGCCGGAGGCGGGATCCAGGGCGATCTGTCCGGCGGTGAACAGGAAGCCATTGGCGATGACCGCCTGCGAATACGGGCCGATCGCGGCCGGCGCCTTGTCGGTGTGGACGGTCTGGAGCGGCACGGAGGGCACCTCGACGGAGGATGGAGAAGGGACGGCGCGGACGTCCGCGCCCGCGCCGGATTCTAGCGGTCGCACCGCGCTACGCCAGTGCGAAGAGTCGCCGTGCATTCTGCGCGACGGTGTCGCCGAGCCGCATCGCCTCCACGCCGCGCGCCTGCGCGAGTCGCGCGATGGTGAAGCTGACCCACGCGGGCTCGTTGCGCTTGCCCCGATGCGGAACGGGGGCGAGGTAGGGCGCATCGGATTCTGCCAGCAGGCGATCATCGGGGACGAGACGAAGCAGCGCGTCATCCACCCATTTTTTGAACGTGATGATGCCGCTGAACGAGATCATCCAGCCCGCGTCGATCGCCGCGCCGGCGAGCGCGTGGCTGCCAGTGTAGCAGTGGAGCACCCCCCGCACCCCCGCTCGCCCCGCCTCCACGATCATCGCCTGCGTGTCGGCTTCGGCCTGGCGGGTGTGCACGATGACGGGGCGGTCGAGCGCCGCGCCCAGGGCGAGCTGGGCGCCGAACGCGGCCCGCTGCTGCTCCGGCGTCGCCGTGTCGTAGCTGTAGTCGAGCCCGCACTCGCCGACGGCCACCGCCCCGCGGGCCACCTCGGCGCGGATCCCGTCGCCGTCCCGGGCCGGCTCGAACGACGCAGCGTCGTACGGATGCACGCCGACGGTGTGATAGACCATGCCGGGATAGCGGGCCGCGAGCGCATGACCGCGCGCCGCGGCGGCGAGGGATTCGCCCACGCAGACCATCGCCGTCGCCCCCGTCTGTCGCGCGCGCGCCACCACGTCGTCGCGGTCGACGTCGAACGCGACATCGGCGAGATGCACATGGCTGTCGATGAAGCCGGTCATGGACGCACGAACCGCCGCGCGAGGCGGCGGTTCGAGGGCAGGCGGCGGGCGCGCACCGGCCGGGTCGTTCCGCGACGCGTCAGCGCGCCGAGGCGGGCTTCCGCTCGGCGGGACGTGCGGCCGGCACCTGCGCAGGGCGCCCCGCGATCAGCTTGTCGCTACGCGACCGCGGCCAGCGGCGCTCGATCCAGAGCAGCACCGGCGCGGCGATGTAGATGGAGCTGAACGTGCCCGTGATGATACCGAACAACATGATCCAGGAGAACGGCCGGATCACCTCGCCGGCGAACAGGAGCAGCGACACCGTCGCCGCCGCCACCGTGACGTGCGTGAGGATGGACCGTGGCAGCGTCTCGTTGATGGAGCGGTTCAGCACCGCGTAGAGCGGCTCGTTGCGCTGCTTCTTGAGGTTCTCGCGCACGCGATCGAAGATGATGATCGTGTCGTTGAGCGAGTAGCCGATCACGGTGAGCAGCGCCGCAACGACGGTGAGCGAGACCTCGAGCCGCATGATGGCCAGGAAAGCCAGCGTGCCGAGGAGATCGTGCATCGTGGCGATGACGGCGGCCACGCCGAAGCGCCACTCGAATCGAATCGCCAGATAGCACATCGTGACGAGCAGCGAGATGAGCATGGCGATGACGGCGTTCCGGCTCAGTTCCGCGCCCACGCGCGGCCCGACGATCTCCGTGCGGACGACCTTGAGGTTGGCCGCACCGAACTTCCCCTGGAGCGCATTCTGGATGTCCGTCGCCGTCTTCTCCACCGGAGGGGCGCCCGCGCCGTCAGCCGCCGCGTGACCCGCCGCGCGGACGGTGAACTCGCGGTCGGTGCCGAACTGCTGGATCTCCGAATTCGGATAGCCGGCGCGGTCGACCGTGGCGCGGATGTCGCCCACGTTCGGCTTCTGCGTGAACTCGAGCTGCATCAGGGTCCCGCCGGTGAACTCGATGCTTTGATTGATGCCGTGGAGGCCCAGGTAGATCAGACCGATCGCGATGAACACGACGGTCAGCACGAGGGCCGTCCGCCACCACTTGATGAAGTCGTAACTGGTACCGTGCAGGATGCGCAGCATGGGAGGCCCTTAGATGCTCAGGGTCTGGGCACCGCGCGAGCGGTTCAGCCACAGGAGGAAGAACGTCTTCACGACGAAGATCGACGTGAGCATCGAGGCGACGATGCCCGCGATGAGAGTGACGGCGAATCCCTTCACGGGGCCCGTCCCGAACTGGTAGAGCACGGCGGCCGTGAGGATCGTCGACACGTTGGAGTCGATGATGGCGCTCATCGCGTGCCGGAAGCCTTCATCGATCGCCGTACGAACCGTCTTGCCGTGATCCAGTTCCTCGCGGATGCGCTCGAAGATCAGCACGTTGGCGTCCACGGCGATGCCGATGGAGAGCACAAAGCCGGCAAGACCGGGCAGCGTGAGCACCGCGTCGAAGCTCGCCAGCGTGGCGAGGGTGTACAGCACGTAGAGCATGAGGCCGGCGACGGCGAGCATCCCGGCGAATCGATAATACACGAGCATGACCCCGACGATGAGCACGATGGCGATCACCCCCGCGGTGAGCGCATCGCGGATGGAGTCGGCGCCGAGGCTCGGACCGATCTCGCGCACTTCGGCCACCTTGAGCGGGACGGGCAGCGCGCCCGCCTTGAGGACGAGCGAGAGATCCTGCGCCGCCTGCAGGTCACGTCCCTGTCCCATCGTGATCTGGCCACGCGTGCCGATGGCGCTGTTGATGATCGGCGGATTGCCCATGACGACCTGGTCGAGCACGATGGCCATGTAGTCACGCACGTGCTTGGCCGTCTCGCGCTGGAACTTGCGCCCGCCCACGTTGTCCAGGGTGAACTCCACGACCGTGCCTTCGAGCGGCGAGCTGGTGGGCTTCGCGTCGGTGAGCGACTCACCGGTCATGATCGCCCGCTCGTCGAGCAGGTACAGGAAGCGGTAGATCTTGTTCTGCACCACGGTGGAATCGCTGCCGAACCGCACGACCTTGCCGGGCGGAAGCGCAGCCTGCACCTCGGGCCGCGCGAAGAAGTTCTTCAGCACGTCCTGATTGTCGCGGTCGAACAGGAACTGGCCCGGCATCTGACCGGCGAGGATCATCTTGGAGATCACGCCGCCCGACACGCCTGGCAGGCCGGCGCTGTCGCGCTTCGTGCTGTCCGTGCGCGCGCTGTCGGCCGGCGTCGCCTTGCCCCCCGCCGAATCGGCGCTGCTGCTGAGCAGACCACCCAGTCCCGTACCCGGTGCCGCGGGCGTCGCCGTCGCGGAGGTGGCCCCGCCGATGCCCTTCTCCCTGGCGATCGCGTCGAGGCGCGGGAGCGCTTTCTCGAGCGCGTTGGTCTTGTCGGTGATCTGGAATTCGAGGAAGGCCTGGCCCTGCGCCATGTTGATGGCCCGCTCGCGGTCGTCGATGCCGGGAATCTCGACGATGATGCGATCGGAGCCGGCTTTCTGGATCACGGTCTCGGAGACGCCGAGCCCCTCGATGCGCGTGCGCACCACCTTGAGCGCGCGATCGATCGCCTCGGACTTGTTGGCGACGACGCCCTTGCTCTCGTCCACGTCGAGGGCGAGGTGCATGCCGCCCTGCAGGTCCAGACCCTTCCGCAATGGAACGCGGCGCGTGAGCGTGTCGAAGAATGTGCCGTCCGCCCTGCGCTGGCGCGTCTTGACCTCGCGCGGTACGAGCGCGGCGACAGACACGAGCACGAGCAGGATGATGAGGGCCAGACGGTACTTCAGGTTGGACATGCGACTACGGGGTGGGGGGAGGAAAGTGCATGGAACCTTTAAGGTTAGCCGCCTCGACGAGCGGCGTCAACGCGGCGCGAGCGGCCACGGCGTCGCGACCGAGCTGCGCGATGAGCGCCGCCGGACCATCGAACGTCATCGTGTCGCGCAGGCGGGCGATGAACGCCACCTGCACGACGTCGTCGTAGAAATCGCCGGCGGCGTCGAAGAGATGCGCCTCGATCGCGCGGTTCGCGTCGCCGAAGGTGGGCCGCCCGCCCAGATTCATCATCCCGGCAAAGGCGCCGCGCCCGGTCGATACCTCCACGGCGTACACACCGTCCGGCGGCAGCAGCTTTCGCGCCGACTCCGGCCTGACGTTCAACGTGGGATACCCGAGGCCGCGTCCGCGTGCGGCGCCTGGCACGACCTCGCCTCGCACGGAGTAGGGACGTCCGAGGCCCTCGGCGGCGGCCGCGAGGTCGCCCGCGACGACGGCCCGCCGCACGAGGGTGCTGCTCACGACGTCGCCATCCGCCGTGGCGACGGGCGACACGACTTCCACGTGGAAGCCGCGAGTGGCGCCCAGGGCGCGCAGTCGGTCCACGTCGCCTTCGCGCCTGCGGCCGAAACCGTGATCGTGACCGATCAGCAGGCCGCTCATCCGGTACTGCGCGCGCAACACGCGATCGACGAACTCCTCCGCCGAGTACTCGGCGAGCGCCGTCGTGAACGGAATGACGGCCACGTAGTCGAGCCCGCAGCCGGACAACGCGGCCAGCTTTTCGCCGCGCGTCGTGAGCAGGAGTGGCGCGGCGGCCGGATTGAGAATCTCCAGCGGATGCGGCTCGAAGGTGATGAGCAGGCTCGGTCGCCTGGCGAGTGCCGCGGCGCGCCCCAGACGCGCGATCACGTCCAGATGGCCGCGATGCACGCCGTCGAAGGTGCCAACCGTGACCAGCGTGCCCGCAACCGCGGACGGAAGCGCGTCGTCGCCGTCGGCGATGACCCGCACGTCAGCCCACCTTGCGCATGACGACTCGCGGCTGCCAGCGCGCGCCATCCGCCTCGGCGAACGCCACGAGGGCGCCGCTGCGACTGTCGACGAGCGCCGCGCGCGACGCCGCATCCTCCCGCGGCACCGGCATTCCACGCAGCACGCGTTCCGCGTCATCGCCCATGAGCGAGACGTGTGGAATGGTGGGGAGCGCGTCGAGCGCTGGACGCAACACGGCCCGCCCCTCCCTCAGCGCGTCGAGCGACCATGCATCGGCGACATGGAAGGGGCCGCTCCGCGTGCGGCGCAGCGCACCCAGATGGGCGGCACTCCCGGTCAGGCGTCCGAGGTCTCGCGCGAGCGCGCGGATGTACGTGCCGCCCCCGCACGCGATCGTCGCCCGCAGTAGGTGATCGTCACGCACGACGTCCCGCCAGCCGTAGACGTGGACGCGCGCCGCTGCGAGGGTGAGCGCCTCGCCGGCGCGTGCGGCCTCGTAGGCGCGCTGGCCGCCGACGCGCTTGGCGGAATAGGCGGGCGGGACCTGATCGAGCTCGCCGGTGAGCGCCGTGATGGCTTTCACGATCGCCGACGTCTCGGGAGGCGGCGCCTCGCGCACCGTGGCGCCCTCGAGGTCATCGGTCTCCGTCTCGCGCCCCAGCACCATGGTGGCCGCGTACTCCTTGGGGACGCCGTCGAGATGCGGGAGCAGCCGGGTGGCGCGACCGAGCAGCAGCACCAGCAGGCCGGTGGCGAAGGGGTCCAGGGTCCCGGCGTGCCCGATCCTCGACTCCCCGAAGGCACGTCGCGCGGCAAGCACCACATCGTGCGACGTCACCCCCGCCGGCTTGTCGACGAGGAGCATTCCGTCAGTCGTCGACTCCCTCATCCGGCGCGGCGGGAGAGGAGGGCGCGTCCGAGGCGGACGTCGCCGGGAGGGGCGGTAGATCTTTCCGGACCTGGGCGAGCAGCTGCTCGATGTGGGCGGCGTGCGCGACACTCTCATCGTTCTTGAACTCGATCTCCGGAGCGACGCGCAGGCGCAGCGCGCGGCCCACGCGACCGCGCAGGTGCGGGGCCACGGCGTCCAGGCCGTCGAAGGTCGCGGCACGCTGGGAGTCCGAGCCCAGCACGCTGACATACACCTTGGCGTGGCGCAGGTCGCGCGAGATCTCGCACGCCGTGACCGTCACGAGCCCCATGATGCGAGGGTCCTTGACGTCGTTGGCGAGAAACGTGGCGATCTCCTCGCGCATCGCGGCGGCGACACGATCGGAGCGGTGATGATCAGGTGACACGGGACACACCCAGAGCGAGAGAACGGAGCTGGCCGGCGGCGGGCCGGAAGCGCCCGCCGGCCCGCCCTGCTCCGCGAGCGCCGGTCAGCTCTGCGGAGCCGACTCCAGCGTTCGTGCGACTTCTTCCGTGCGGTAGCACTCGATGCGATCGCCGGTCTTGAGATCGTTGAAGTTGTCGATGCCGATGCCGCACTCGAATCCGTCCCGCACTTCCTTGACATCATCCTTGAAGCGACGAAGCGAGCCGATGGTCCCCTCGTAGATCTCCACGCTGTCACGAATGATGCGCACGCGTGCGTCGCGGCGGATGATGCCACTGCGCACGGCGCACCCGGCGATGAGCCCCAGCTTGGGGACCTTGAAGGTCTCCAGCACCTCCGCGTCGCCGAGCACCACCTCACGCTGCTCCGGCCGCAGCATGCCTTCGAGGGCCAGGCGCACGTCGGCGACGGCCTCGTAGATGATGCGATAGAGCTTGATGTCCACGTTCTCGCGTTCGGCGGCCGCGCGCGCATTGTTGTCGGGACGCACGTGGAAACCGATGATGATCGCGCCCGACGCGCGGGCGAGCAGGATGTCGCTCTCGGTGATGGCGCCCACGCCGCGATGCACGACCTCCACCTTGACCTCGCTCGTGCCAAGCTGCTGCAGCGCGTCGGCCAACGCTTCCGCGGGTCCGCCCTGGTCAGCCTTGATGAGGATGCGCAGCGAGCGCGCTTCGCCGCCGGCGGCCTGTGACATGAAGTCTTCCAGCGTGACGCCACGCGTCGTGCGACGGCTCTTGGCTTCGCGATCGAGCCGCTCGCGTCGCTGCGCCACCTCGCGCGCCGCGGTCGCATCCTCCACCACCAGCAACTGGTCGCCGGCCATTGGCACCCCCTGCATGCCGAGCACCTGCACCGGGATGGCGGGCCCGGCCGACTTCACCGGCTTGCCGCGCTCGTCGAGCAGCGCGCGCACGCGGCCCGAGAACATGCCGACGATGAAGTCGTCGCCCACCCGGAGCGTCCCGCTCTGCACGAGCACCGTGGCCACCGGTCCCTTGCCTGCGTCGAGCTGCGCTTCCACGACCGTTCCCGTGGCACGCTTGTCCGGATTCGCCTTGAGGTCGAGCAGTTCGGCCTGGAGGAGAATCTGCTCGAGCAGCGCGTCGATGCCCGTGCCCTTCTTGGCCGAGATCTCCGAGCTCAGCGTGGTGCCGCCGAAGTCCTCGAGCACGACACCGTGCTGCAGCAGATCCTGCTTCACCTTCATCACGTTCGCCTGCGGCAGATCCGTCTTGTTGATCGCGACGATCATCGGCACGCCGGCGTTCTTGGCGTGCGAGATGGCCTCGATGGTCTGCGGCATGACGGCGTCGTCGGCCGCGACGACGAGAATGACCTCGTCCGTGACCTGCGCGCCGCGCGCACGCATAGCGGTGAACGCCTCGTGGCCCGGAGTGTCGAGGAAGGTGATCATGCGACCACCCGCCAGCTCCACGTGATAGGCCCCGATGTGCTGCGTGATGCCACCGGCCTCGCCCGCGACGACATTCGCCTTGCGGATGTAGTCGAGCAGCGACGTCTTGCCATGATCGACGTGCCCCATGATCGTGACGATCGGCGGCCGCGGCTTCATGTCCTCCGGCGCATCGATGACCGCCGTGCCGATCTCCTCGGCCTGGTACTCATTCTCACGGACGGCCTGGAACCCGAACTCGCCAGCGACGATCTCGATCTGGTCGAAATCGAGCCGCTGGTTGACCGTGATCATCAGGCCGAGGTTCTTGAACGCGAAGCCGACGATCTCCGTTGGCGACACCTTGAGGATCTGCGCGAGCTCGCTCACCGTGATGAACTCGTTGACGCGAACCAGCTTCTTCTCGCGCTCCACCTCGGCCAGGCGGGACGCCTCGGCCTCCTCGCGCATGCCGCGGCGATCGGTGCGGCCGCCACGTGTGGGCACGCCGCGCATGGAGGCCATGGTCTTGGCGATGTTCGCGTCCACGACTTCCTGATCCACCGCGCCACGCTTGCCTTTCTTGCCGCGGGCTCGGCTTGCCGCGCCACCAACGCCGACACCGGTCGTCGGCGGATTGCCCGACGGTGGTCCACCGCCCTGGGGGCGGCGATCATCGCGGCGCGTGGGGCCGCCGAATCCGCCCGGCGAGGCCGACGCGACGGGCCGCGGCGGGAACGCGCTGCCGCCACCAGCCCGCGGACGCGGCGCGCCCGGCGTGATCGGACGGGGACGCGGACGGTCGCTCCCGGCGGACGCCGGCGAACTCGCCAAAGGCATGATGGGTCGCACGACGTCGGCGCGTGTGGCGGCGGCGCCGGGCACGCCAGCTGGCGAGGTGGCGACCGCGGTATCCGGGGCGTTGGGCGTACCTGCGGCGAGCGGCAAGTCGTCGGCAGACACCACGGGTTGCGCCTGCTCCTCGGCGAGCGCGGCGCGCTCCTCGGCAAGGGCGGCCGCTCGCGCGGCGGCAATTTCGGCGGTCCGGGCCGCGGCCGCGGCCGCGTCGGCAGCGTCTCGTTCGGCGCGCTCCTGGCGCTCGGCAGCCACCACGGCTTCGGCGGCATCGGTGACGGCCTGCTCGGCGGCGGCAACCTCGGCGGCGGCGGCGACATCCGCCGCCTTGCGGCGGCGGCGCACCGGACCGGCGTCGCCGGCGGCACCCGGAACGTCCGTCGACTCCGGCGCCGCGGCGACAACCGCGTCCGGCACGGGCGCCACGACGGCGGCGCCGCGGCGACGACGCGCGGGCGCCGCTGGCGCCGCCTGCTTCTCGGCGCGTGCGCGCTTCTCGCGTTCCCACCGGGCGCGTACGCGAGACACTTGATCGTCCGTCAACGGGCTCAGATGACTGCGGACGGGAACGTCCATCGTGCGGAGCAGTCCCATCACTTCATCCGCGGGGATCCCGAACTCGCCAGCCATGTCATGTACGCGAAGCTTGCTCAAACTGCCTCCTGTGGGGCTCCCGCGGAGCCCGACTCCACCAGCGCGCGAATCCCTTTCGCGACCTGTCGATCGACGATGCCTACGACTGCGGTCGACTCTCGACCGACCGCTCCGCCGAGCTCGGCGGCACTTGGTACCTCAACGAATCTAACCCGACGGGCATTCAGAAGCGGCACGATCTTGTCCAGGCTGTGACGCGATGCATCCATCGCGACGATGGCGAATGCCACCTTGTTCTTCTTGGCGCCTTCACGAACGTTTTCCACTCCAACGACTGCTCCACGCCCACGCACGCCAAGGCCGATCAGCCGCAGCAGCTTCAGCCGCTCGGCCTGCGTGAGCGTCACGCCGCGGGACCGTCGGCCGATGCACGCCCGACCTCGTCCACGGCGCTCTCGTCCGTCGTCAGCTCATCGAGCAGCGCGATGATACGATCCGCCTCTTCCGGCGCGATGCCGGCGAGACGAAGGAAGTCGTCGCGCTCCAGATCGATGATGTCATTCAGCGTACGATAGCCCGCCTCGTTCAGCACGGCCACCGTGACCGGGTGCATTCCGGCGAGCTCGGTGAGCGGCACGTCGGCCGCCGCGTCGTCCTCCGCCTCGTCGGGCAACGGCGCGAACAGCTGCTCCGCCCCACCCTTCTCCAGCCACTCGCGGCTCGAGTACAGGTCGATCTTCCAGCCGGTCAGCTCGGACGCGAGGCGCACGTTCTGGCCGTTGCGTCCGATGGCCAGCGAGAGCTGGTCCTCGTCCACGACCGCCTGAATCGTCTTGCTCACCGCGTCGCTGAACACCCGCGCCACCTTGGCCGGGGCCAGCGCGAGCTTGGCGAAGCGCTCGGGATCGGACGACCAGGGCACGATGTCGATGCGCTCGCCGCCAAGCTCGTTCACCACCGTCTGGACGCGCGAGCCCTTGAGGCCGACGCAGGCCCCCACCGGATCGATGCTGTCGTCACGCGAGAAGACGGCGATCTTGGTGCGGCTGCCGACTTCGCGTGCCGTGGCGCGGATCTCGACGATGTTCTGCTGAATCTCGGGGACCTCGAGCTTAAAGAGCGCCTTGACGAACAATCCGTCCGCGCGGCTGAGGATGAGCCGCGGGCCCTTCGGCGTCTCCTCGACGCGCTTGAGCACGGCGCGAATCGGCTCGCCCTGATGGAAGTGTTCGCGGTGGTTCTGCTCGCGGTACGGGATGATCGCTTCGGCTTCGCGGAACTTGTTCAGCATGACGACCAGCTTGCCGCGCTCGATCTGCTGGATCTCGCCGGAGAGCAGGTCCCCGACACGCGAGGCGAACTCGTCGCGGATCTTGGTGCGCTCGCCCTCGCGGACGCGCTGGATGATGCGCTGCTTGGCGGCCTGGATGGCGGCGCGGCCGAACACGGTGAAGTCCAGCGGCTCTTCCATCACGTCGCCGGGCTCGAAGCCCTCGTCGAACAGCTTCGCTTCCTCGAGCGCGATCTCGCGGGCCGAATCCTCGACCGTCTCGACGACTGTCTTGAGCACGGTGATCTTGATCTCGCCCTTCGCGTCGTCGATCTCGACCTCGGCCTGCACGGTGGGGCCGTACTTCTTCGCCAGCGCGGCCATGAAGCCGTCCTGCAGAAGCCCGTACAGCTCCGTCCGGTCGAGCTGCTTCGAGTTCGAGAGCTCACGGAACGCGGCCAACATTTCTGCGGAACTGACCATCCAAGACCTCGCTGAGAAGGGCCGCCCTGGGACGACCCGTGACAAATTGCTTACGAGAAGCGGAACGCCAGCCTCGCCTCCTTGACCGCGGCGAGCGGGATCCGCTTCGCCTCTCCACGTTCGGGACGTAGCACCACCGCCACGTCCGTCATGCCCTCATCGACCGCGAGGATCTCGCCTTCGAGCCGTCCGCCGAACTCCGGCGCCAGCACGCTTGCCCATCGTCCGACAAAGCGCCGCCACTCGGCAGGCGTCCGGAGAGGACGCTCGCCTGGCGACGACACCTGGAGCACGTACTGAGCGGTGACGAACTCCCCCGTGTCGAGCCGCGCCTCCAGCGCGCGCGAGGCACGGGCACAATCGTCGACGGTCACCTTCGCGCCGTCGCGACGGTCGATCCGGATCTCGAGGACGGGTCGCGTACGCGTCCCGCCCTTCCGAAGCTCCACCAGATCAAACCCGATTTCGTCAAGGCCTTGGAGGACAACACGTTCCAGCGCGTCGTTCATGTTGTCTCTAGGTTGCCGCCGACAATAAAAAAATGTGGGGAACCTCCCCCACATTTCGCGGACGCCCCGAAGTTCGTCCACAGCATATAAGGTACTGACTTCGGCGGAGGAGGTCAAGTTAGGAAGACAGGAAGACAGGAAGACAGCGACTTCCTCTTCCTGTCTTCCTGTCTTCCTGTCTTCCTGTCTTCCTGTCTTCCTGTCTTCCTGTCTTCCTGTCTTCCTGTCTTCCTGCCCCTTCACGCCACGATCACGCCGAGCTGTCGGCCGGCATCGCCGGCGCGATGCGAGTAGAAGCGATCATTGTCGCAGCGCGTGCAGGCGCCGCTCACGCTGATGGCGCGAACGCCGAGGGTCCGGGCATGGCCGGCGATCAGCGCACGAAGGTCGACGGTGGTCGGCGTGTCCGCCGAGCGACCAGTCAGCTGCCGGTATACATCGGGACTCACCTCGTAACACTGGCCGCAGATGGCAGGGCCACAGTGCAGCCGCACATCCTGCGGCGCGCAGCCGAGGGCGGCGAGCTGTTCGATCGCCCGATCCGTGATGCGTGCGACCGTGCCGCGCCATCCCGAGTGCAGGACCGCCGCGATGCCGCTCGGGTGCGCGAGGAACACCGGCACGCAGTCGGCCACCGTCACGGCCATCGCCGTCCCGCGCTGGGCGGCAAGATGTCCGTCCGCGGCCTCGCCGCGAAGCCAGCCCCGCCAGCTCCCCTCGTGGCGGAGGATGTGAACCCCATGCACCTGGAAGGCGGTCGCGAGCCGACCCGACGATGCGCCGACGAGGACACGCAGCGCCGCCCACCGGCCCATGACCGCGCCCACTGGCTCATCCGATTGCAGGCCGAAGCTGCCCGCCGCGCGCCCGGTCGTGAAGGCAAGCATGCCCAACGCGCCGAACGACTCGACGACCTCGCCGCCGGCGCGCGGGTCCGGTGCGACGCCGACGGTGGCGCTCACGTGCCGTTACGACGTTCCTCGACCCGCTCGATCTGGGCGCCGAGCGCGCGGAGCCGCTCGTCGATGCGCTCGTAACCCCGCTCGATCTGCCCCACGTTGTCGATGCGGCTCGTGCCGTCCGCGCAGAGCGCGGCGAGCAGCATCGCCATGCCCGCACGGATGTCGGGCGATTCCACGCGGCCGCTGTGCAGCTTGGTGGGACCGACGACGACGGCGCGGTGCGGATCGCAGAGCACGATGCGCGCGCCCATCCCGATCAGCTTGTCCACGAAGAAGAGGCGCGACTCGAACATCTTCTCGTGGATGACGATCACGCCCTCGCATTGCGTCGCCGTGACGAGCGCGATCGACATGGTATCCGCGGGAAAGGCCGGCCATGGCTGGTCCTCCAGCTTGGGCACGGCGCCTCCGAGATCGCTGCGGATGACCATCTCCTGATCGGCTGGGATGACGAGGTCCTCGCCCTCCACGCGGCAGACGACACCGAGGCGCTCGAAGCCCATGAGGGTGGAGCGCAGATGCTCCACGCCAGCCTTCTCGATCGTGATCTCGGAGCGCGTGACGGCCGCGAGGCCGATGAAGGAGCCGACCTCGATGTGGTCGGGCCCGATCTCGTGGGTGCACCCGTGCAGCGGACGGCCGCCGTGAATGGTGATGGTGTTGGTGCCGATCCCCTCGATGCTGGCGCACTTTCTCGTCAAGATGGGCGCCAGCATCGAGGGGATCGGCACCAACACCATCACCATTCACGGCGGCCG
>JBKJIY010000018.1:0-15744 GCA_046598315.1 Gemmatimonadaceae bacterium | reverse complement strand
AGCTCGGACGCCGAGCCGAGCGCGATGTGGAGGAAGGGGAGCATCGCGCCGTTGCCCTGTCGACCGCAGCCCTCCGCGATGTTCGACCCCACCGAGATCGCCGACCGGCGCATCTGCGCGCCGAGCCCGAACCGCTCAGAGGAGGGAAACGTCTGCGTGACGCGGTAGGTAGCCACCGCCACCTCCCGCGCACGCTGGAGCACGATGAGGTTCCCGGGATTCTGCACGAAGCAAGGATGCCAGCCGGCCTGCGCGGCGACACCATCTTTCCACCGCGCACAGGTTGATTGCAGTACCTGTCTTCCTGTCTTGCTGTCTTCCTACAACAGCGCCGTCGCCTCGACCCGCACATCCCTGGGCAGACTGTCCGGGAAATACGCATTGTGCACGTACTGGCGCACCATGCGCTGCGTGTTGAAGAAGCTGCCGTTGAGCGCGATCGCCGACCGCATCACCTCGGCGTACGCGAACGGAAGGCCGTAGAACAGGGGGAGGATGACGCGCTCGAGCTTCACGTGGAGATCCACCGCGTCGCGCGCGGGATCGCCCTCGGCGTCGGGGCTGCCGATCGACCAGCCGGTCACGCCTTCCACGTGGCCCTCCACCCACCAGCCATCGAGCACGCTGAACGACGGGACTCCGTTGAGGGCGGCCTTCATCCCGCTCGTGCCGCTCGCCTCCAGCGGCTTCATGGGATTGTTCAGCCAGAGGTCCACGCCGGCCACCAGCTTGCCGGCGAGCGCCATCTCGTAGTCCTCCAGGTACACGACCTTCACGAGGTTGCCCAGGCGGTCGCGTGCGCTGAAGATGCGACGGATCAGCTCCTTGCCTCCGCCGTCGTGCGGATGCGCCTTGCCGCCGAAGACGATCTGCATCGGACCCACATTCTTCGCGATCGAGAGGAGGCGGTCGAGGTCGGAGAAGATGAGATCGGCGCGCTTGTACGGCGTCGCGCGGCGGGCGAACCCAAGCGTCATCACGGCGGGGTCGAGCCGCTCCCCCGTGCGCCGCGCCACCTCCTGGATCAGCGCTTCCTTGCTCGCGGCGTGGGCGTCGCGAATCTCCTGCAGCGGAATGCCGATGGCGTAGCGCAGGTAGAGATTGTCGCGGCGCCACTCCGGAATGCGCCGGTCGAACAGCGCGGCGACCTCGGGACCCGTCCAGCGGGTGGCATGCACTCCGTTGGTGACGGAGTTGATGGGATAGTCGGGGAACATCCCGCGGGACACGTCGCGATGGCGCATCGCCACCCCGTTCACGAAGCGCGTGAGGTGCAGGGCGAGGTGCGTCATGTTCAGCATCCCCTCGTGCACGCCACCGGCCCCTTCCAGGAGGGCGGCGCGTTCGTCGCCCAGTACGCCGCGCACCATGTCCATGGCAAACTTGTCGTGGCCGGCAGGCACGGGCGTGTGCGTCGTGAAGATGCACCGCTGCCGGACCTCCTCCAGATCGGCATCCTCCAGCTCGAAGGCGCTCCGGCCGTCGAGCTGGCGCTCGAGGAGCTGCAGGGTGAGGAGCGCGGAGTGGCCTTCATTGAGATGGTAGATCGTGCCCGGCCCCACCCCGATCGCCGAGAGGAGCGAGGCGCCACCCATCCCCAGCACGATCTCCTGACAGAGACGGTAGTGCTCGTCACCCCCGTACAGCGTGTCCGTGAGGGTCCGGTCCCACTCGTCGTTCTCGGCCATGTTGGTGTCGAGGAGAAACACGGGCACCTCGTGGCCGCGGATTCCCTTGACGCTGTACTTCCACGCCCGCACCTGCACCACGCGTCCCTCGATCGTCACGCTCGCCCGCGCGTCCACCGGCTCCAGCACCTCCTCGGGACTCCAGAGCACGGGCGACTCCGACTGCTGCCCGGACGCGTCGAGGGTCTGCTCGAAGTAGCCTTTTCGATGCAGCAGCGTGACGGCGACGAGCGGCACGCCGAGGTCGGCGGCCGAGCGGAGCGTATCACCGGCGAGAACGCCCAGTCCGCCACTGTAGGTGGGGATCGCCTGCTCCAGGCAGACCTCCATGGAGAAATAGGCGACGGTCGAGCGCGTCGGGTCGAAAGCCATGAAAGTCCTTGACGGTGTCAGAGCGGCGGGAAGCTCCGAAATTAGCAGGTTCGCCGCGACGATGCTCCATCGGGCGGCACCTGTACGAGGACGGCTGCGGGAAGGCTGGCGAGCACCTGCTCCAGCGGCAGTCGGCCCGCCCGCGAGATCACGGTGCGCCCCGTGACGATGTCGCACCACGTGGCTCCATCAGCGCCGCCCGCCGTCACGGTGCCACCTTCCCAGTATCGGCCGATCGGGGGCATGCCTCCGGGCGAGTCGGTGAGGCGGGTGGCGACGACCAGCACGCGCCCGCCCTGACCGGCTCGCTCGAATGCAAACGTCTGATTGGCCTTCGCGCCGACGACCTCGGCCCTCGTGTACGACTCGAGGGAAAGGAGGGGGCCATTCGAGCGACGCCAACGTAATATTTTCGTCGTGATGGCCAGCTTCGCCAGCCCGCTTCCCGGCGACTTCACCCAATCGGCGAGCTGCGCGGCGTCGGCGTCCTCCGCCATGTCCAGCGCTTCGTCGCGCGCCGCCCAGTCCACCGGGCGTCGGTTGTCGGGGTCCACCAACGCCTGATACCAGAGCTCGTCGCCCTGATACAGATCGGGGATGCCCGGCGCCATCAGGTGGACCACGATGCGCGACAGCGCATTCCATGCACCCTGCGGCGCCAGGAGCGCGACGAACTGCTCCATCTCTCGCAGGAAGTCCGCGCTTCTTGACCGATCGAGCAGTCCAGTGATGAACTGCCGCACCGCCGCCTCGTACTCCGCATCCGGATCGGTCCAGCTCGTGCTGAGCTTCGCCTCGCGCACCGCCTTCTGTATGTAGGCCGCGAGCCGGTCCCGCAGCAGTTCGAGCTGCCGCGCATCCTCCGCGCGGGTACTGTCCCGCGACGGACCGCCCTCCATCGGCCAGATGCCCACGAGCGACTGATAGATGAAGTTGTCGGTCGTCCGGGTGGGAGCGAGGCGGCCGCCGGCGAGCGTCCGCAGCTCTCGGTGGTGTCGCCGCCAGTGTCGCAGACGCCGGCGCCAGCGAAGCGCATGCTGGCTGATCGCGTCGAGCCTGGCGCGCACGTCGGCGCTGCGCTTGGTGTCGTGCGTGTTGGTGGCGTTGAGCGCCCGCGGGTGGCGCGCCGCCCGTTCAGCCAGCCGGTTGTGCAGCCGCTGCGCGGCGCCGTCCAGCGACTGGCCGGGATCGCCGCCCACCTCGTTGCGCGAGGCCAGCGGCGCGTAGATGTACAACGCCGTGTCTTCCACCCCCTTGGCCGCGGCAGGCCCGCTGAGCTGCTGCCAGCGAAGCACGAACGCAAGGCGCATCGCCGCCACATCGGCGGCCGCGCGGCCCCACTCGCGCAGCAGCGCCCGCTCCAGGGCGAGCGTCGCTTCCGCCCGCGCCACGCCGCGGGCGCGCACGATGGCGAACGCCTGCAACAACACGATCCGGTCGGCATCCGAGGGATCCGGCCGAACAGCGTCGATATAGGTACGATAGACGGGAAGCGCCGCCGTGAGCTCCACGATGGCGCCGGCATAGTCGGCGATCGTGCACGCCGGCCACGCCTCGGCGCGCGCAAGAGCGGCGAGCATGGGCGCCACGCGCCGGACGTCGGCGTTCAACCCGCCGCGAAGCACGCGTCGCTTCGCGTCAGAGGCGATCGCCTGGAAGCCGGCGTGCCCCGCGCGGCGATACCGTGCCTCCAGCGCGGCATATCCCTCCGGATCGATGAACAGATCCTCGAGCACGGTGAGGATCTCGTATCCCGTGGTCCCCTCCACCGGCCAGTCCGCGGGGAGCACCTCGCCGGCGGCAAGAATCTTCTCCACGAAGATCGGCATGCGTTCGTCGCCCGCTGCGCGGGGAGCGCAGGCGTCCACCGACGCGCGCAGCCGCTCCAGATATCGTCGGGGCTCGAGCAGCCCGTCGATGTGATCCACGCGGATGCCGTCCACATGCCCCGCGGACACGAGCCGCAGCACCGTGCGATGCGTGGCGAGGAATACGTCCTCCTGCTCCACCCGCAGCGAGATCAGATCGTTGACGTCGAAGAACCGGCGATAGTTCACATCGCGCTGTGCGGTGCGCCAGAACGCGAGCTCGTAGTGCTGCGCGGCGAGGAGCTCGGCCAGCCCCCGCTCCGGAGCCGCCGTCGCCATGTTCACCGGCAGGCTGTGGTCGAAGTAGCGCAGGCGCATGCCCCGCTCGGTCTGCTCGAGCGTGATCTCGCCCCGCTCGAGCACCCGTTCCAGCGTATCGGCGAGCACGGGCACCAGCACCTTGCCGCCGAGCCGGTTGCCCGTGGCGCGCCAGTCCACATCGAACCAGCTCGCGTATCGCGACGCCGGGCCGTGCACGAGGAGATCTTCCCAGTACGGATTGTCGGCGCCCACGCCCATGTGGTTGGGAACGATGTCGAGCACGAGCCCCATCCCCCGCTCGTGTGCCGACTCGGCGAGCGCCACGAGCGCCTCCTCGCCGCCCAGCTCGGCGCTCACGCTCGTCGGATCGGTCACGTCGTAGCCGTGCGTGCTGCCAGGTCGTGCCGTGAGCACGGGAGAACAGTATAGATGCGAGATGCCGAGGCGGTGCAGGTACGGCACGCGCGCCCGCGCGTCGTGCAGAGTGAAGCCCGCGTTGAGCTGCAGCCGGTAGGTGGCCGTGAATGTCCGCGCCATGGAGCTAGTCCAGCGACGGCGCCACGCCGAGCGACTGCACCGTCCGGGGATCCTCGAGCAGCGCTTCCAGCGGCATCTGCATGCGGCGCTGCCAGCTCGGGTAGCGATCCTGCCACACGCCGGGGATGTTCACCGGCGCCACCTCGTGCGCGAGATCGTCCAGCGAGAGACCCACGAGCGAGGAGGGCGTGCGCCGGATGAACGCGTGCACGGCAGCGATGAGCGCGTCAGGGGTCACCTGGTCGCGAGCGACGTCTGGCAGCAGACCCGCCTCGATGAGCGAGTCCACCAGCGCGTTGCGGTCGCCATGTCGCGCGCCACGCTGCGCCGCCGCCTGCGCGGGGTCGGCGAGATCGCCCACCTCGGCGCGGATGGCGATGTCGCGCTCCTGGAACCAGCCGATCAGCGGAGGGAGATCGTGCGTGTTGACCGTGGCCAGCGCGAGCCGCGAATACTCGTGGGCGCCACGGAACCGGCCCGTGTGAAAGTCACGCTCGAACACGAGGACCTTGGAGCTCAGGACCCCCCACCGCAGCAGCACCCCCGGCACCTCGGGCGGCACGGTACCCAGGTCCTCTCCTACGACGAGCGCGTTGTGGCGCACGCTCTCCAGTGCGAGAATGCCGAACAGGTCGCGGCTGAACGCCCGCACGAACGCACCGCGCCTGGCCGACTCGCCGAGGGGCACCCAGAACGTGCGGAACAGGCCGAGCGCGTGATCGATGCGCAGCGCGCCGGTATGGCGGAATCCGGAGCGCAGCAGGCGCGTCCAGTATTCGTAGCCGGTGGCGCGAAGCGCGTGCGGATTGACCGCAGGGAGACCCCAGTTCTGCCCCTCGTCGGAGTACATGTCGGGGGGCGCGCCGACGGTGGCGCCCTGGAGGAACAGCTCCGGATGCGCCCACACGTCGCTCCCGCTCGACGCCGAGCCCACGGCGAGGTCCTGGTAGATGCCGAGCGCGAGCCCCGCGTCGTTGGCGTCGAGGGCGGCGCGGCCGAGCTGGCGATCCAGCTCGAACTGCAGCCAGCGGTGATAGTCCACCCGCTCGGCCAGCTGCTCGCGGAGCGCCGCGACGGGCGCGCCGTTCGCCTCGCGCAACTCGTCGGGCCAGCGGCGCGCATCGGGTCCGTACAGCTCCGAGATCGCCATGTAGGTGGCGAACTGCGTGAGCTGGGGATCCTCGCGTTGCCTGAACGCGGCATAGGTCTGCGCGCGCCGCGTGTCGTGCGCGAGCTCGCGCGACACGAAGGTGCGGTGCAGCGACTCCAGCACGGGCGCGCGAAGCGAGCCGACACGCTCATAGTTCACCATGTGCGCCGCGCGCACCTCGGCGAGCTCGCGCTGGAATTCGGCCGACGCCACATGCTCCTGCGCGTCACGGTCGTGCCGCATCTCGGGGATGGCCTCCACCGCGATGTACAGGGGGTTGCGGAAGAGGCGCGAGATCGGGCTGTACGGGCTCACGTCGTACCCCGCGTTGCGCAGCGCATGCAGCGGGTTCATCCCCACGAATGCGCCGCCCCGATGACCGAGCCACTCGGCCATCGCCGACACGTCGCCCACGTCGCCGGCACCCCAGTTCCGGGCGCTGCGCACCGTGTAGAGGTTGGTCGTGATGCCGAAGCCCCGGCGACCACCGAGCCGCGTCTCGGGCGCCACGCAGCGCGACGGCACCACGATGAGCCGCTGCGTCGCGCTGCGCCGCTTGCCGCCGCCCTCGAAGGTGACGGTGAGCCGGTGATAGCCGAGCGGGGGCACCACGGGCAGGTCGAGCACGATGCGCCGCGAGGGACCGCCGCGCAGCTCGCTCGGCCAGTGCGACGTGATTCCCTCTTCCGTGAACAGAGTGAGCGTGCAGCGGACCGTGTCCGACTGCATCGCGGGCATACGCGCCACCACGCGCGCGAGCGTGCGACTGCGCTGTCGCACGACGCGCACCGGGGGCAGCCACTCGCGACGCCGAACGCGGCGCAGCGTGCGGAGCGTGGCCAGAGCGCTCGCCTCGGTGCTGCCGTCCAGCCCCATCGCGCCCAGCAGACGCACGCGCGTGTCATCCGTGGTGTAGCGGACCTCGCCACCCGTCTGGTCGATGTACTCGGGCAGCACCCCCATCCGGTCGGCGAGGCGGCGCAGCGCCGGCCGTTCCCGCGCTTCCACCGCGGCGTGATCGACCCGCTGCTCGGCGATGCTCGGGTCGTCGGCGTGTTCGTGCATGCTGCCCGTCATGTGGCGAGAGCGTCCGGCGCGCTGCGCGCCGGAACGAGAACGAGCGCGGCGAGCGGGGGCAGCGTGAGCGCGAGGGAATAGCGTCGTCCGTGCGACGGGATCTCGTCGCTGGCGACGCGGCGGCGCTCCGCGTACCCGCTCCCGCCCCAGCGCGCGTCATCCGTGGACAGGGCGAGCACGTACTCTCCCGCCTCGGGCACGCCGATGCGATACCCATGGTGCGGAGTAGGCGTGAGGTTGAGCACGACCACCACCTGTTCCTCGCCGTCTCGGCGAATGTACGACAGCACGGAGCTCTCGCGGTCGGCCACGTCGATCCACTCGAATCCGCGCGGCTCGTCGTCGCACTTCCACAGCGCCGGGAGCTCGCGGTACACGCGGCCGAGCCGCGACACATACGCCATGAACGCGGCGCGGTCGGGTTGGTGAAGGAGGTGCCAGGGCAGCGATTGATCGTGGTTCCATTCGTCCGGCGCGGCGAGCTCGGTGCCCATGAACAGCAGCGACTTGCCCGGCCGGGTGATCTGGTACGCCAGCAGCGCGCGCAGATTGGCGAGCTTCTGCCAGTGGTCGCCCGGCATCTTCTGATACATCGATCCCTTGAGATGCACCATCTCATCGTGCGAGAGCGGCATGATGAAGTGCTCGCTGTGCTCGTACACCATGGCGAAGGTGAGATCGTCCTGGTGGAACCGACGGTACACGGAGTCGCGCTCGAAGTAGGTGAGCGTGTCGTGCATCCAGCCCATGTTCCACTTGAAGGTGAAGCCGAGCCCTCCCTCGCGGATGGGACGCGTGACCCCGGGCCACGCCGTGGAATCCTCGGCGATGGTGATGCAGCCGGGCGCATCCTCGCCGATCACCTGGTTCATGTTGCGGAGAAAATCGATCGCCTCGAGGTTCTCCCGGCCGCCGTACTGATTGGGCACCCACTCGCCGGCGTCGCGGCTGTAGTCCAGATAGAGCATGGAGGCCACGGCGTCCACGCGCAGGCCGTCCACGTGAAACTCGTGCAGCCAGTAGAGCGCGTTGGACACGAGAAAGTTGCGCACCTCCTTGCGGCCGTAGTTGAAGATGAGCGTCCCCCAATCCGGATGCTCGCCCAGCCGCGGATCCTCGTGCTCGTAGAGTGCCGTGCCGTCGAAGCGGCGCAGGGCGTAGTCGTCGCGGGGAAAGTGCGCCGGCACCCAATCCAGCAGAACGCCGATGCCCGCCCGGTGCAGCGTGTCCACGAGAAAGCGGAGGTCGTCCGGCGCGCCGTAACGCGAGGTGGGCGCGAAGTAGCCGGTGATCTGGTAGCCCCACGAGCCGTAGAACGGATGCTCGCTCACCGGGAGCAGCTCCACGTGCGTGAAGCCGAGCGACTTCACGTGCTCAGCGAGTCTCGGCGCGATCTCGCGATACGAGAGAGAGCGCCCCCCCTCCTCGGGCACTCGCGCCCACGAGCCGAGGTGGACCTCGTAGATGAGCACCGGCCGGTTGACGAGCGACGTCTCGGCGCGCGCCGCCATCCAGTGCTCGTCCTTCCAGCCGTAGGGCCGCTCGCTCACCACGATCGAGGCCGTCTCGGGCGCCTGCTGCATCTTGCGGGCGAGTGGGTCCGTCTTGAGCCGCAACTCGCCCTCGCGCGTACGGATCTCGAACTTGTACAGCGCGTTGGCGCTCACGCCGGGAATGAACAGCTCCCACAGCCCGCTGTCGCCGAGCCGCCGCATGGGGAACTGCCGGCCGTCCCAGTTGCACCAGTCGCCCACCACGCTCACGCGCACGGCGTTGGGCGCCCAGAGCACGAACGCCGATCCCTCGTCGCCGTCCACGGTGCGCATGTGCGCGCCGAGCATCTCCCAGAGCCGGCGGTGCGTGCCCTCACTGAACAGGTAGAGATCCATCTCGCCCACCGTCGGCGGGAACCGGTACGGGTCGCCCCGCTCCCATGCATGACCGTCGGGCGCGATGAAGCGCAGCGTATACTGCAGTGGCATCGTCGCAGCGGCGAGGAAGATGGTGAAGAACCCGTCTCCCGCCGCCTTCATCGCCGTACCCACGCCGTGCCGCAGCAGCACCACGTCGGCGGCATCCGGCTGGAAGACGTGCACGGCCACACCGGCCACGCCGTTCACCGTCGCGGCGCGGGGGCCGAGCAGTCGATGCGGATCGCCGTGGCGGCCCTCGATCAGCGCGGTACGGGAGGGCGCGTCGAGCCGGTCGGACATGCTCATGGCGTATGCCGCTCCACCTGCGAGGTGGGCACGCGTCTGGCCTGCACCCCGGCACGCCGTTCCGTGCCATGCCGCAGCGCCACGAGCGCGCGCGACTTCACGCCCACCACGCTGCCCTCCACCTCGGGCGGGACGTCGCCCGCCGTGTCCACCATGTTCACCCAGATCTTGTCCGCGCCCAGGTCTGGCAGCGTGAAGCTCACGTCGTGGTCACCGCCATTGAGGATGAGGAGCACGGTGTCGTCATGCACGGCATGCCCGCGCTCGTCCACCTCGTCCGTGGCACACCCGTCGATGAGCATGCCGACCGTGCGGAACTGCGCGTCGCCCCATTCGTCGTCCGTCATCTCCGCGCCGTCCGGCCGGATCCAGGATACGTCCTTGTGCCCGGAGCCTGCGACGACCGTGCCGCGAAAGAAGTGCCGGCGCCGCAGCACTGGGTGCTCCTGCCGGATCGTCAACAGCCGGCGCGTGAACGTCACGAGCGCCTCGTGCTCGGGCGTGAGGTCCCAGTCCATCCAGGTGATCTCGTTGTCCTGGGCATAGGCGTTGTTGTTGCCACGCTGCGTGCGGCCCAGCTCGTCACCGTGCGCGAGCATCGGGACCCCTTGCGAGAAGATGAGCGTCGCCAGCAAGGTTCGCTGGAGTCGCCGCCTGATCTCGTTGATTGCCGGATCGTCGGTCTCGCCCTCCACGCCCCAGTTGCGGCTGAGGTTGTCATTGTGGCCGTCCTGGTTGTTCTCGCCGTTCGCGTGGTTGTGCTTCTGCTCGTAGCTCACCAGGTCGCGCAGGGTGTAGCCGTCGTGCGCGGTGATGAAATTGATGCTCGCGTACACACCGCGGTCGCTGCCCGAGAAGATGTCGCTCGATCCGGCGAGGCGGCTCGCCATCTCCGGCACCTGGCCCGGCTCGCCGCGCCAGAACTTGCGCACCGCGTCGCGATACTGCCCGTTCCACTCCGTCCAGCGCACGGGAAAATTGCCCGCCTGATAGCCACCCGGACCCACGTCCCACGGCTCGGCGATCAGCTTCACCCTGGCCAGCGTGGGATCCTGCTGCATGATGTCGAAGAAGGCCGACAGCTTGTCCACGTCGTACAGCTCGCGGGCCAGCACGGGTGCCAGATCGAAGCGGAAGCCGTCCACGTGCATCTCGCTCACCCAGTAGCGCAGCGAGTCCATCACGAGCTGCAGGGTGCGGGGATGCTGCATGTTGAGCGAGTTGCCCGTCCCAGTGAAATCGGTATAGAAGCGCTTGTTCGCCGGCTCCAGCCGGTAGTAGGCTGAATTGTCGATGCCCTTGAGCGACAGCGTCGGACCGAGGTGGTTGCCCTCGCCCGTGTGGTTGTAGACCACGTCGAGGATCACCTCGAGTCCAGCGGCGTGCAGGGTCTTCACCATCGTCTTGAACTCGTAGACCTGGTTGCCGAGCCCGCGCGTGGCATAGCGGACGTCCGGCGCGAAGAAGCCGATTGAGTTGTAGCCCCAGTAGTTGGTGAGCCCCCGCTCGGCGAGGTGCCGGTCCACGACGAACTGGTGCACCGGCAGCAGCTCCAGCGCCGTGACGCCGAGCTGCTGGAAGTACTGGAGCATCGGGTCGCTGCAGAGCCCGAGGTAGGTGCCGCGCAGCGCGGGCGGCACGTCGGGATGCTTCATCGTCATCCCCTTCACGTGGCACTCGTAGATCACCGTGCGATTGTACGGGATCTCCAGCGGCCGGTCGTCCTCCCACGTGAACGCCGAGTCGATCACGACGGACTTGGGCACGCCGCCCGCCGAGTTGTCGGGATCGGGCTCGAGATCCTCCGTGCCGCTCCCCACGTTGTAGGCGAAGAGATCGTTGCTCCACCTGATCGCGCCCGTGATCGCCTTGGCGTAGGGGTCGATCAGCAGCTTGGCGGGATTGAAGCGATGCCCGTGTCGCGGCGCGTACGGCCCGTGCACGCGATATCCGTAGAACTGTCCCGGCCGTACGTCGGGGAGGTAGCAGTGCCACACCTGGTCGGTGCGCTCGGTGAGCCTGATGGTCGCCGCCTCGCTCGCGTCGTCGGGCTGGCGGAACAGGCAGAGGTCCACTCCCGTGGCATGCTCGGAGAAGAGCGCGAAGTTGACCCCGGTGCCATCCCAGGTGGCGCCGAGCGGATACGGCCGTCCGGGCCAGACGCGCAGCGTCACAACCCCCTCCCGTACTCGTCGCCGGGGAAGTCGCGGACGTACACGGAGGCGCTCCACGCGCCGAGATGGATGGTACGCCGGGGAGGCTCTATCTGAAGAGGCGGCGCGAGAAGCCGCCTGGGTTCGTCGTTCACGGACACGTCGTCGTCGGATTCTGGAGCGATGATGATCTCGCTGGCCATGCCGCGGCCGCCATACGCCACGGCGTCGGTGGAGAGGCGCAGCGTCCACTGGCCCACCGCCTCGGCACGCACCGCGAGGTCGAGTGGCCGGTCGGTGAGATTGAAGGCGCAGAGCACGGCGCGGCGGGAGCGCACGCCGTCGTAGATGTCGTTCTGCAGCGGCATCACGCGCAGGTCCGTGAACCATTCGGCCGTGCCCTGCACGTGTCCCTCGCTGGCGCCGGGCCGCATCGCGGGCTCGTCGCGCCTCAGCGCCAGCAGGTCTCGGTACAGGGCGAGCAGCCGAGCGCCCTCGGGAGATTCGCGCCGCGCCCACTCGATGCGCGACCGCACGAATGTGTCTTCCGCCTGTGGGTCGCTCGGCGGGTCATGCTTGCCGATGTCGTGGAACTCCCGTGCGCGGCCGGCGCGCACCGCCTCCACGAGGTCGGGATCGCCGTGCTCGATGAAGTAGAGGAATGGGGACGTCTCCCCGTACTCCTCGCCCATGAACAGCAGTGGCACGTAGGGCGACAGCAACAGGAGAGCCGCGGCGGCGCGCTGCCGGTCGGCGGCCACCAACGTGGCGAGCCGCTCGCCGAGCGGCCGGTTGCCGGTCTGGTCGTGGTTCTGCGCGCACACCACGAATCGCTGCCGAGGCACGCCCGCGGACGAACGGCCGTGCGTGCGGTCGCGGTGCGGGGCGTAGCGCCGCGCGTAGAAGAACGGCTCCTCGTACACGTCGGCGGCGGTGGCGATGCCCGTGAAGTCCGCGTAGTAGCCATGCCGTTCGCCCGTGATCGTCGCGTGCAGCGTGTGGTGGAAGTCATCCGCCCACTGCGCGTCCACGCCGAAGCCGCCGCGCTCCGGCGGGTTCACCACGCGCGGATCGTTCAGATCGCTCTCGGCGATCAACTGCACCTTGCGGCCCAGTTGCCGGCCCAGCGCGTGCACCTCGTCGGAGAGCTCCTCCAGAAAAGCGATGGCGCCGAAGTCGTAGATGCCCTGGATGGCATCCAGGCGCAGGCCGTCCAGGTGGAATTCGGATAGCCAGTAGAGCGCGTTGTCGTGCGCCCATCGACGCACGCCGTCGCTGCCCGGGCCGTCGTAGTTGACCGCCGAGCCCCACGGCGTGCGGTACACGTCGGTGAAGTAGGGCCCATACTGGCCGAGGTAGTTGCCCTCGGGGCCAACGTGGTTGTAGACGCAGTCCAGCACGACGGCGACGCCGAGCGCGTGCGCCGCGTCCACGAGGCGCCTGAGCGCGTCGGGCCCGCCGTAGGAGCGCTGCGGCGCGTAGTTGTGCACGCCGTCATAGCCCCAGTTGCGCCGTCCGGGAAACGACGACACCGGCATCAGCTCGAGCGCCGTCACGCCGAGCGCGGCGAGATCGGCCAGGCGCGGGATGATCGCGTCGAACGTGCCGTCCGGAGTGAATGTGCCCACGTGCACCTCGTACAGCACGTAGTCGGCGAGCGCGACACCGGGCCAGCCGTCGTCCGTCCACGCGAAGGAGGCGGGATCCACGATCTCGGAGAGTCCGTGGACTCCGTGAGGCTGCGACCGGCTCACCGGATCGGGGAGCGGCGAGCCCTCATCGATGCGGAAGCCGTAGCGATCGCCGGCGACGACGACCGGCACGTGCACGCTGTACACGCCGCGCTCGCCAGGCACCGGCTCCAGGGTGTGGTCGCCCGCGCCGTCGCCCGTGGCGACGTGCACGGCGATGCGCCGCGCTCGCGGCGCCCAGACAGTGAACGTCGCGCCGCCGGCCACGAGGGAGGCACCACGCCGCAGGCGCCACTGGCCGACGGACTGGGCGACCGAGCCGTCGCTGGGCGCGCCGTGCTCCATGGTGCCGCCCGTCACGCGCCCACGGTGGAGACTGCGCCAAGCCGCGTCGGGCCGCCGGCCGGCTGCAACTTGAACCAGAGAAAATCCCGGCCGCTCAGCGTGAGCAGGTAGGGCTGCTCGCCGATCGTGGGAAATGCGTACCCGCTCCAGAGCTCCATCGGCGACCACCCGATGAACTCCCGCAGGTCCAGCTCCACGTACTGCGCGTGTCGCGCGAGGTTGTTCACGCAGAGAATGATCTCGTCGTCGTAGCGGCGCAGAAAGACGAGCACGCGGCGATTCTCGGGGGCCAGCGGCTCGAAGCTGCCGCGGCCGAAGGCGCGGTAGCGGCGGCGCAGCCGCACGATGGCTCGCGTCCACTGCAGCAGCGAAGTGGCCGTCTTCTCCTGGGCCTCCACGTTGACCGTGTGATACGCGTAGGGCGCGTCGGCGATGACCGGGAAGTACAGCGCGGCGCTCTCGGCGCGCGAGAAGCCGGCATTGCGGTCCGGGGTCCACTGCATCGGCGTGCGCACGCCGTTGCGATCGCCGAGGTAGACATTGTCGCCCATGCCCAGCTCGTCGCCATAGTACAGGATGGGCGAGCCCGGGAGCGACATGAGCAGCGCGAACATCAGTTCGATCTCGTCTCGGCCGTTCTGCATGAGCGGCGCGAGGCGGCGGCGGATGCCCACGTTGATGCGCATGCGCGGATCGGCCGCGTACGTGGAGTACATGAACGCGCGCTCGTCCTCCGTCACCATCTCCAGGGTGAGCTCGTCGTGGTTGCGGAGGAAGATCGCCCACTGGCACTGCGCCGGGATCGCCGGTGTCTGCGCCATGATGTCCACGATGGGCGTGCGGTTCTGCTGCGCCAGCGCCATGTACATGCGCGGCATCACGGGAAAGTGGAACGCCATGTGGCACTCGTCCCCGTCGCCGAAATAGGGACGCACATCCGCCGGCCATTGGTTGGCCTCGGCCAGAAAGACGCGGTCGGTGAACTCCGCATCGAGCGCCGCGCGCATCCGCTTGAGCACCGCGTGCGTCTCCGGAAGATTCTCGCAGCTCGTTCCCTCGCGCTCGATCAGATACGGAATGGCGTCCAGCCGCAGCCCGTCCACGCCGAGTCGCAGCCAGAAGCGCATGACGTCGAGGAGCGCCTCCAGCACGGCGGGATTGTCGAAGTTGAGATCCGGCTGGTGACTGAAGAAGCGGTGCCAGTAGAACTGCTGTGCCACCGCGTCCCAGGCCCAATTGGACTTCTCGGTGTCGGTGAAGATGATGCGCGCGTCCGCGTACCGGTTGGGGTCGTCGGACCATACGTAGAAGTCCCGCTCCGGCGAGCCCTTCGGCGCGGCGCAGGCGGCCTGGAACCAGGGGTGCTGGTCGGAGGTGTGATTGATCACCAGCTCCGTGATGACCTTCAGTCCGCGCGCATGGGCGGCGTCGAGAAACTCCTTGAAGTCGTCGATCGTCCCGTAGTTGGGATGGACGTCCACATAGTCGGCGATGTCGTAGCCGTCGTCGCGGAGCGGCGAGGGATAGAACGGCAGGAGCCAGATGGCCGTGACGCCAAGCTCCGCGATGTAGTCGAGGCGCCGGAGCAGGCCGCGGAAGTCGCCGAAGCCGTCGCCGTTGTCGTCGAGGAACGCCTTGACGTGCACCTGGTAGATCACGGCGTCGTGGTGCCAGCCTGGATCCGGTGGAAGATCAGTCCTCTCCGCGCGAAGTGGCGCTTTCATGATGCGACGTCAGCCCACCGCACGCATGTGCCGGTACCGCGCCGTCGCGATCTGATAGGCGCCGTACGCCATCAGCCCGATCGCCACCACGGCGAGCACCACTCGGCCGTACGGCGCCTGCGCCAACGTCGCCAGGCTCCTGGCGATCCCCCCGGCCTCGCTCGGGTCGTACTGCCTGGCGGCCTTGATGAGGAATACACCGATCACGCCGAACACCACGCCCCGCGCAGCGATGCCGACGCTGCCGAGCCGCAGGATCCACCGCGCCGCCGACGGGCCCGCCTTCGCCAGGTCGAGGTGCTTTCGCACCGCCGAGGTGCGGGAGCGGTAGAGCTGATAGCCGGCGTACCCGATGATCCCGACCCCCGCGAGAAACACGAGGGTCCGGCCAAAGGGCATCTCCATCAGCCGCGCCGTCCAGTCGCGCGCGCTGGCGTCGCCGCTACCACGGCTTCGCCCACCCAGCGCCCGCAACGCCTGCACACCGAGCGCGCCGTAGAGCAGTCCCCGAGCGGCCTGCGAGGCGCGCACCACCAGCCTGGTCGGCTCGTTTCCCTTGCCCTCGGCGTCGGTCACGGCCGCAACGAGCCGCCACACCATGTAGCCGATCAGCCCCAGGCCGATGGCGATGAGAACGAACGCGCCGGCCGGCCCGTCGC
>JBKJIY010000010.1:0-7318 GCA_046598315.1 Gemmatimonadaceae bacterium | reverse complement strand
CCTCCCGCGACGAGCGCGCCCACGACGTAGCCGAGATCCCGCCAGAGCCGGTATGTGCCGACGGCGGGGGCTCGCTGCGCGGCAGGGACGGCGTCGGCCACCTCCGCGAGCAGCGTGGGATACACGGCAGCCGTGCCCAGGCCGAGCAGCAGCGCCGCCACCGTCCACGGCGCGCTGCCGCTCGCGGTACCGAAGATCGCGAGCGCCGCCGCCTGCATCAGCATGCCGCCGGCGATCCACCATCGTCGGCCGCCGCGCGCGGCGCTGCGATCGGAGAGTGCGCCGGTGGCGATCTGCGACAGTCCCCACGTGGCCGGATAGAGCGCGGCGAGCAAACCGATCTCGCGCAGGGAAAGCCCGCCAGCGGCGAACAGCAGGGGCAGCAGCGCCCAGGCGACGCCGTCGTTCAGGTTGTTCACGAGCCCGGCCTGGTGCGCGCCGAGGAGCGCGGGCGTCGCCATGGTGAAATGGGCGAGCCGCGCCACGGTCCCTCGTGGCATCGCCTCGAGCGCAAGGCCCGCCGCGGTGGCCGGCGCCGACGTCGTCTCCAGCCGCACATGATCGGCCGTGTCGCGCACCCAGATCACGGACACGGCGAGGCCCAGCAGCGCAGCGACGAGCGCGATGAGAAAAGGCGCGCGCGCCGGCCCGTACGCCGCCGCCACGAACGCCGCGCCCGCCGCGGCGAGGGCAACGGAACCATAGCCAGCGGCTTCGTTCAGTCCCATGGCGAGGCCGCGCCGCGCCGGCCCGACGAGATCGATCTTCATGATCACCGTCATCGACCAGGTGAGCCCCTGGCTCACACCGAGCAGCACGTTGGCCGCGACCACCCAGCCCCACGACGGCGCCCACATGAGAACGAGCGGCACCGGGATCGCCAGCAGCCATCCGACGATCAGCACGCGACGGCGACCCACTCGGCCCGCAAGGTCGCCCGCCGCATAGTTGGCGAGCGCCTTCGCGATGCCGAAGGCGCCGACGAAGCCGAACAGCGCCGCTGCCGACACCACGCCGAAGCGCTGCTCGGCGAGGAGCGGGAGCACCGAGCGCTCCACGCCCACGACGGCGCCGACGAACGCGTTGACGAGCACGAGCAGGGAGAACTGGCGGGCGTTCTCCCGAAGTCCCAACCGTATCATCCGCGCATGCACCGCCGGCACCGCGTCAGTGCGCCGCCGCCGCCACGCCCGCGGCGCGCTCCACCGGGTTGCCGCGCGCCTGCCACTCGGCGAAGCCACCGGTGAGGTTGACCACGTTCGTCAGTCCGCGCGCACGAAGCAGGCTCGCCGCGATGGACGAGCGCGCTCCGCTCTGGCAGTGCACTACCACTGGCCGGTCGCGCGGGATTTCCGCCAGCCGATTCGGGAGGTAGCCCACGGGGATGTTGGGCACGCCGGCCAGATGTCCGGCCTCCCACTCCGCGTGACCTCGCACGTCGACCACGGCCACTTCATTGGTACGGCGCTGCTCCGCCAGCTCCGCGGCGCTGATCTGCGGCACCGTACCGAGCTCACCGCCTGCCGCCGCCCACGCCTCCACCACGTCCGTCCCGAGATAGCCAGTCACGTTGTCCAGACCGATCATCGCCAGATCCCGCACCGCCTCGTCCACGCAATGCGCGCAGGAGTCGTCGACGATGAGGTAGAAGTCCCGGTCGTACGGCACCAGCCATCCGGCCCATGTGCTGAAGCTCTTGTCGAGCGGGATGTTGATGGTCCCGGGAACGTGCCGTGCCGCGTACTCCGCCGCCGAGCGCGTGTCCACCACGAGCGCGCTCTCGGCGAGCAACCCCTTCAGGCGCGAGGCAGGAAGTCGCTCGGGTCGACGGAAGCCGCCGATCGGGCGCGGTCCTTCCTTGTTGATGCGCTTCATCTCCGCGAAGTAGCGCGGCGGCTCCGGCTGGCCGTCCAGCACCATCTGCACGAACTCGTCCTCGTCGGTCACGGTGAACCCCCAGTTGGCGATCCGCTCATACCCGATGGTGGAGAATGGCACGGCGCCGAGCGCCTTGCCGCACGCCGAGCCAGCGCCGTGGCCGGGCCAGATCTGCAGGTAGTCGGGCAACTGCTTGAACCGCTGCAGACTCTGGAAGAGCGTGCGTGCGCCCGCCACCATCGTGCCCTCGATCTTCGCCGCTTTCTCCAGCAGGTCCGGACGTCCCACGTCGCCCACGAAGACGAAGTCGCCAGTGACGGCACCCATCGGCTTGTCCGTGGCGGGGGTGTCGGTGACGAGAAAGCTGAGGTGCTCGGGGGTGTGTCCCGGCGTGTGCAGCACGTCGAACTTGAGGTTGCCCACCATGAACGTGTCGCCATCATGCAGCAGCGTGGCGCCCGCGTCGGCGGCGAATGCGTAGTGCCAGTCGGCGCCGCCCTCGTCGGAGAGCAGCAGCTGGGCGCCCGTGCGCTGCGCCAGCTCGCGGCTGCCGGACACGAAATCGGCGTGGATGTGCGTCTCCGTCACGTGCGTGACCCGCAACCCTTCGGCGGTCGCCGCCCGGATGTATTCCTCTACATCGCGGTTGGCGTCCACGACGAGCGCTTCGCCGGTGGCGGCGCAGCCGATGAGATAGCTCGCCTGCGCGAGATTGGTGTCATAGAAGCGCTTGAGCAGCATGGTTCGACTCCTTGATTGAGATGCTCGCGGCGTTTCCGCCGGTCGAGCGAAACGCATGGGAATTCTTGTACAGCATGAAGATTCCCATCAATAGAAGAAAGACGGCAAAGCCCTGCTTGAGCGCGCGCGCCGAGACGTAGCGCACGAGATACGTGCCCGCCAGGATGCCCACCGACGCGACGGCGGTGAACCCCGCCATGAACGCCCATGGCACCTCCACTCGGCCGAGATAGCCGGCGAAGCCCGACGCGGAGTTCATGGCGATCACGAGCAGCGAGGTGCCGACGGCCTGCTTGATCGGCACGCGGGCGAGGACCACGAGCGCCGGCACCACGAGAAATCCACCCCCGATGCCGACGACGCCGGTGATGAGGCCCACACCGATCGCCACCGGAAGCAGGAGGCCCGCCGACATCGGTCGCTCCGCCACCTCGTCCGCCTGGCCGCGCGATGCACCGCTTCTGGCCGAGCGCAGCATGGACACCGCGGCCCCGAGCATCACGACGGCCAGGATGGCGAGCTGCATCGTGCCGCTCAGCAGCACGGCGAGCCGGGCGCCGGCGTAGGAACCGACCATGGCGATGACGCCGAAGAGCGCGGCCGTCCGCAGGTTCACGTTGCCCGCCTTCCAGTGCCCGATGGCGCCGATGAGACTCGTGGTTCCGACCACGGGCAGGCTCATGGCGATGGCGAGCTTGGCGTCGAAGCCCAGCACGTACACGAACACCGGCACGGTGAGGATGGAGCCGCCGCCCCCCATGATGCCGAGCGAGACGCCGATCAGCGCGGCGAGCGCGTAGCCGAGCAGCACCACGTGCGGCGTCTCAGCTCGCGCGGGCGATGGGCGGCGCAGCCATCGCGCCGTCGGTGCGACCGTTCGTCCTGGTTTCTCCCGCCAGCGCGCGGGCGACGGCGCCCGCGTCGCATGATGCCTGGCGGTTGAAGGGCAGACGGGCGATGAGCATGCCCATCGCACAGGTATCGGTCACGCCAGCGAACACGAGGCCCGATCCGACGAAGGCCGGGATCACCGCGAAGAGCGGATCGACCAGCAGCGCGAGCCCCGCCCCGATGGCGCCCATGGCGCCGGCCGCGATGCGGACCTGGCGCTCGAGCGACATGCGTGCCGTGCCGCGCACCACGTCGAGCCCCGCGCCCGTCCAGCCATTCACGCCGCCATCGAGGAGGTGGAGGTTGGACATGCCGAGGGCACGAAGCGTCGCGTCGGCCTTGCGCGCGCGCTGTCCGCTCTGGCACACCAGCACGATCGGCGCATCGGTCACCGCCTGAATCTCGCGCGCGTGCTCGCCGAGCGTGTCGAGTGGCACGTTATAGGCGCCGGGAATGTGCGCCGTCTGGTACTCCGTCGGCGTCCGCACGTCGAGCAGCCGAATGGCGGGGTCGTCGCGAAGGCGCGCCGCCAGCAGGGCGGGCGGGACGATGGCCGGCAGGGTCGTGTCGGTAGCGAAGGTCTGCGTCATGATAGTCACCTCGTTCATGGTCGGGCCGTGTCCGTCTGTGGACCGGCCTCACGCATCAATTATATAACCACATGGACATATAGTCAATGGATGCCATCGCGACGGATGTGCCGGCATGCACGGCCGCCAGGCGGAGGCATCCGGCGCCGGCGCGCCACGCCAAGCTATCACCCGCATCAGCCGGGCGGAGCGAGGTCGCTCGGGGCCACCGCGTTGCCGCGGTGGACCCCTCGGTCCATCTTGGAACGACCGGGATCAGCCGGCCGGCGCCCAACTGGCGGTTCGCCGGCATCCGGACTCCCACTCCACACGCGCACGGAGGAGTGCACGGCATGCGGGTCGCGCTGCTCATCGCCTTCGTCACCATCGCCGCGTGCGACCGCGCCCCCGCCCCCCTGGCGAGGCGCGAGCTGCCCGACACGCCGTCGCCGCACTTCCGCAACGTCACGGCGCCCACGGCCTACGTGGGCGATGCGGCGTGCGCGAGCTGCCACGCGTCGGAGACGGCGGCGTACCGCCAGCATGCCATGTCCCGCACCTTCCGGCCGTGGACGCGCGCCGAGCGCACCGAGCCCGTGCTCGCCACCCCGCTCGAGCATGCGCCGAGCGGATTCGACTACTCGGTGATCGACAGCGGCGGTCGGCTGTACCAGGTGGAGCAGATCTCGGCGCCGGATGGCAGGCGGCTGCACGACCTGCGGCGGCGCATCGACTTCGTGATGGGCAGCGGCGAGGTGGCCATGACCTACTTCACCGAGGAGAACGGCCGGCTCTTCCAGCTCCCCCTCACCTGGTACCGCACGCACGGATGGGGCTTCAGCCCCGGCTACGAGGTGAACAACGCCCGCTTCGACCGGCTGCTGCCCGACCGCTGCATCGCCTGCCACTCCAGCTATCCCACGCCGCTCCCTCATATGGAAGGCAAGTATGCCGAGCTGCGGTCGGGCATCGGCTGCGAGCGATGCCATGGACCCGGCGCCGTCCACGTGAAGGAGCGGCGGGCCGCGGTGCCGCGCGACAGTGGATTCGACCGGACGATCGTCAACCCGGCGCGACTTCCGCTCGCACGCCGGCTCGACGTATGCGAGCAGTGTCACGTGCACACTTCCGTGACCGTGCTGCGCGAGGGCAGGAACGAGTTCAGCTTCATGCCGTCGCAGCCGCTGCGGGATCAGGCGGCGTACTTCCGGAGTGGGGGCACGGACATCGTGTCGCATGCGGACCGGCTCAAGCAGAGCGCCTGCTTTCTGGCGACGCAATCGACGTCGCGGCCGCTCGAGTGCGCAACCTGTCACAACCCCCATGGCGCACCAGCCTCGGCGCAGAGCCGCAGCCAGCCGTGCCTGGGCTGTCATTCGCCAACGAGCCTCACCACTCGACTGGCCCGCTCGGCGGCGCTTCCCGATCACACGCCCGCCTCCGACTGCGTGAGCTGTCACATGCCCCGGGCTCAGGTGCGTGCGCCCGTGCACGTCGCGTTCACCGACCACCTCATCGGCGTGGCGTCGCGAGAGGCCACGCGAACCGCGGCCAGCAAACCCGCGGCGAGTCCCATAGAGCCCTACTACGAGCGGGATCGCACGGGCGCCGAGGCCGGCGTATATCAGGGGATGGGCGCGATCGTGTACGCCACGCTGGCCAATAACGGACGCGTGATGCGCGAGGCGGCAGCCGGGCTGCGCCGCGCGCTCGGCGGCGACTCGACACGCGCGAGTGCCCACTTTCTGCTCGGCGTCGCGGAGCAGCAGCTCGGCAAGTCGGCCGTGGCCGTGGCGGACCTGGAGCGTGCCGTTCGCATCGACTCCACTCGCCCCGAGCCCCTGCGCGCCCTCGCGCATGCGTACGAGCAATCGGGGCGCCCGACGGCGCTCGTCGTGGAGCAGTACCAGCGCGCCCTCGCGCGGCAGCCCGCGCAGGCGTGGATCCGCGCCGAGTACGCCGACTACCTGCAGGCGCAGGGGCGGCGGGACGACGCGATCAGCGCGTATCGCAGCGCGCTCGCCGAGCAGCCGAGCCTCGCCACCGCCTGGTTCAATCTCGGCACCACGCTGGCCGAGGCGAATCGCCTGCGTGAATCGTCGGAGGCGTTCCGGGAAGCCGTGCATCTCGATCCATCGCTCGGCCTGGCGCTCGGCACGCTCGTGCGCGTGCGCACCACCGGCAACGTGGTGACTGGTGTGACCGCACTCGGCTCGCCGTTGTCCACGCTGCCGGCGCGCGCGCGAGGACCGCGCGCCGTGCAACTCGTCGTCGACACAGCCGGCGCGCGCGTCGTCCGGTTTCTCAACGTGCCGCCGAACGGCATGGTGCAGATCTTCCGGCCCGATGGCACGCTCGTGCGCGCGCTGCCGACCGGCGACGGATGGGCGGTGCAGTGGGATCTGTCATCCGACAGGCGGGCGCCCGTCGCCGGGGGACTGTATCGCGCCCGCGTGCTGGGGCGCGATGCGGCGGGCCGCCCGCTCGCGCCGCAGCCGTTCTCCTTCGGCGTGGTGCGGCAGCGGGTGGAGTGAGACGAGCTCACCCCGGCATCGCGCTCGCATCCATCCAGAACACCTCCCAGTGGTGTCCGTCGAGATCGTGGAAGCTCGTTCCATACATGAACCCATGATCCACCGGCTCGCCGGCCGGTTCGCCACCGGCCGCCAGCGCCTTCTTCACCATCTCGTCCACTTCCGCGCGGCTGTTCACGCTGAGGGCGAACATCGCATTCGTCTCCTTGCGCGGGTCGCCCAGGGGACGTTTGCTGAAGTCCTGGAAGCGCGGCTTGTCCAGCAGCATGAAGTACGCATCCTCGCCCACCACCATGCAGGTCGCCGACGCATCCGTGAACTGCGCGTTGAAGTTGAAGCCGAGCGCCTCGAAGAACACGATCGCCCGCTGGACGTCGCTCACGGGAATGTTCACCCACAGCTTGTGCGGGGTCCTGGCCGTGGTGCCGGCGTTGGTGATCGTCGGGGCGGGTCTCGCGGGGGCGGAGTCGGAAGACATGGCGATGGTCTCGGCGGAGGGTGGAGTCGTTACGTGGTCACGCCGGCCTGTCCCTGAAAACGCAGGCACACCGGGCTCGGGAGGGCGATGCGGTGAGACGTGGTCGACAGCCGCCCGCTGGCGACATCGCGGGCGAGCACCACCACCGAGCCCGAGCGCTGGTTGGCGACGAGCAGCCAGCGTCCCGATGGATCGATGGTGAAGTTGCGGAGCCAGTCGCCTTCCGT
>JBKJIY010000026.1:0-19160 GCA_046598315.1 Gemmatimonadaceae bacterium | reverse complement strand
CGACGCTCACCGGCAGCGAGGGGGCGGGTCGCAGCGTCGCCAGCAGGGCGGGCGCGCACCTCAAGCGCACGGTGCTCGAGCTGGGCGGCAGCGATCCGTTCATCGTGCTCCCCAGTGCCGACCTGCAGCTGGCGATCGACGCGGCGGTCACGGCGCGGACGATCAACACGGGCCAGAGCTGCATCGCCGCCAAGCGATTCATCGTGCATGCCGATGTGTACGACAGCTTCGTGCGCGGCTTCGCGGCAGGCATGCAGGCGCTGCGCATGGGCGACCCACTCGATCCGGCCACCCAGCTCGGCCCTCTCGCCTCGCCTGCGCAGGCGGAAGAGCTGGAGGTGCAGGTGCAGACGTCGGTGATGATGGGGGCGCGACTGCTCTGCGGCGGCTCGCGTGCCGAGGCCGGCTCCGCCTACTTCGTACCTACCGTACTCGCCGACATCCCGATCGATTCGCCCGCCTATCGGGAGGAGCTGTTCGGGCCGGTGGGGTGCGTGTTCCGGGCTCGCGACGTGGACGACGCGATCCGTCTCGCCAACGACACCCGGTTCGGCCTCGGCTCCAGCGCATGGACCACCGATCCCGCCGAGCAGGAGCGGCTCATTCGCGGCCTCGACGCCGGCACCGTGTTCATCAACGAGATGATGTCCTCGGACCCGCGCTTTCCCTTTGGCGGCGTGAAATCATCCGGCTACGGGCGCGAGCTGAGCGAGCTGGGCATGCGCGAGTTCATGAACGTGAAGACGGTGCGGATCAACACGGCCGGCGAGGCAGCACGCGCCGCAGGGCACGCCGAATAGCGGAGCGCGGCGCGCTACGCCACCCGCAGCGTCACGCGCACGGTGGTGCCTCGACCCTGCTCGCTCTCGATGGTGACGGTGCCGCCCCAGCTTTCCACGAGCCGGCGCGTGATGGCGAGCCCGAGTCCACTGCCACTCGTCCTGGTGGAAAAATGCGGCTCGAAGATCCGTGGCAGCACGTCCGCGCCGATCCCGGTGCCATCGTCGCCCACCGCGATCGTCACCCAGCCGGGGTCCACCACCTCCACCAGGGCGCGCACGGTGTGCGCATCGGCGAGCCGCGCGTTCTCGAACAGGTTCAGGAGCACTTCTCGCAGCTCGTCGCCGCGAGCCAACGCCGCCGGCACGCGGCCGCGCACGACATGGCTCCACGCGACGTGTCCCTCCCCGAGGGTCTCCAGCGCCACGACGTCGCGCACGATGGCCTCGACATCGGTCGGCTCGGCGGGCGCGCGTTCTGCAGGCGCGCTTCCGTAACGGCTGAACGCGCGGGCAATCTCGTCGAGCCGGTCGATCTCGGTGAGGATTCGGCTCACGTTCTGCTCGAGCACCGCCTCGAAGTTGTCGCGGCCGAATGCGCGCAGGAGATGCTGCACGCCCAGCCGGATGGGCGTGAGGGGATTCTTGATCTCGTGCGCCACCTGTCGCGCCATCTCCCCCCACGCGAGCACCCGCTGCGCGCGCGCGAGCTCGGTCACGTCGTCCAGGGTGAGCACGGCGCCGCCGCGCTCGAGACAGGTGAGCTGGCCGCGCAGCGTGCGCCCGCGCCACTCTGCGTCGAAGCCGTCGCTCTCCAGGGAGGAGCTCAGGAAGCGCGCCACGCGCGCCGCCACGGCGGGCGCCGGCAGATCCGCCAGAGGATCGCCGGGATCGGGCACGGCCCCCAGCAGATGCTCCGCGCGGGGATTGGCCAGGATCACCCGGGCCGATTCATCCACGGCAATCACGCCGCTGGCGACGGTCCGCAGCACCGCCGCGGTGCGCCGTTGCGCTTCCTCGAGCGCGGCGCGGCTCGCGCCCAGGTCCTCCGCCATGGCGCGAAACGCGGTGAACACCGGCCGGAACTCGCTCGCGGCATCCGAGGGAAGCGGCACATCTCGCTCTCCACGTGCCACCGCCAGCGCCGCGGTGCGCAGGGCGCCGATCGGCCGGGCCAATTGACGGGCGGCCGCAGCGCTCAGCCAGAACGCCGCCGCCGCGCCGAGTGCGGTGGCGAACAGCACGAGCACCCCCAGGTCCCGCCGGCGCCGGTCGAGCAGGAGATCGTCCACCCGCGCCGGTGCCGCCAGCACGCGCTGCCGTCCCGGGCCGGGGAGGACGCGATAGCCCAACATTCCCGTGGCACCGCTCACCACCTCCGGCCGCGTCGCGCTGGCCTCGTCGGAGACGGTCAGCCGGAGCGCGACGTCCGGGCGCAGTAACGTCCCCATCGGCGCCAGATCGGCGAACAGCGAGTCGCTCGCCCCCACGAGCATCCCCGACGAGTAGAGCAGGAGCTTGGTGTCGAGCCGGCTGCCCTCGCTCGCCAGCCATCGCTCGTCGAGCGAGTCCGTCGTGACGGCGCGCATCGTCTCCGTCACGAGCAGTCGACGCGACGCCTGCGTGTCGTCGAACAGCTGGCGCCACGTCCAGAGCGCAAACACCGCCGCGGGGACGATGAAGAAGAGAAAGAGGACGACGCTCAATCGCGCGCGATAGCTGCTCAGCCGCCGCCGTCGCAGTCGCAGCCACCGTGCGGCCCGCCCATCGGCGAGCGCCCCGAGCAGCCAGACCACGGCGACGGCAGCGACGTCGATGAGGAGCAGCAGTCCGCCACGCGGCACCAGCGATCCGAGCCCGCGCAGATCCACGTGCACGTGCGCGCGGGACGCGCCGGGAAGACCCGACACGCGCCAGTCGCCATGCAGCTCGGACCCCTCACGACGCCACCGGACGGCACGCGCCTCGCCGATGGCATCGGGGATGACTTGCACGGAATACGGCGGCTCCGATCCCTCGGCGGGCGGCATCCCATACCATCTGCCATACGCATCGCTGCCGATGAGGCGCGTGCGCGGCGCCACGAGGATCGTCACCGCGCCTCCCGACATGGGCACGGCCACGATGCGGACGCCGTAGGCGCTGACGCGCGCCGTCCGCTCTGCGCGTTGCCCGGATCGCTGCGCCGCCACGGCTGCCGCGGCGACGGTGTCGAAGGACACGACGAACGGGGCGGACCCGAAGCTGGCCACGGCGCGACTTTCCTCCCACGATAGCAACGCCACGGGATAGTCCGAGGCGCCCAGGTCGGACGTGAGATACTGCTCCAGCAGACCCTGACGAGTGCGCGGCAGGGGCTCGCCCTGCAGTGACGCGGCAAGGCGCGTGGCCAGCGCTTCGCCATACGCGTCGGGGGCGGCGAGACCGCGCACGTCTCGTTCGGCGAGCTCCATTCGCCCGCGCGACGTGCTGCCCCACACCACCGTGATGGCCGCGAGCGCCGCGACCGTGGCGGCGGACAGCAGCAGTCGGCGAGACGGCCGTGACAGCACGAGCGCTCCCACCGCGATGATCCAGAGGGCGCCATACCAGTGTGGCCATTCCCCCGGCGGCCGCCAGGCGATGGGGCCGACGACGGCGGCGATCAGCGCCAGCGTGGGCCCGGAGGCGAGCGGCAGGCCGCGACGGTCGCCCAAGGCCACTCGTCCCGACCAGCTGGCGACGACGAGCAGCGTGGTTGCCGCCAGGCACAGTGGGATGGTCCAGATCACCCAGAGTGCCCCAGCGACCCCCGCTCCCGGCGGCGTGATGCCACGCGCGAGCGCCCGCACGAAGTACGGTCCCACCCCCGCCGTGGCCACCACCAGGACCACAGCCAGCCAGCGCGGCAGTCGAGACCGGACTCGGCGAACCACGAGCAGCGCGGTGAGGAGCAGCGTCGCCGCCGTGAGTGCGAGCGCGCCGGCATTGGCCGTGAAGGCGCGGCCCGGCTCGAAGAAATACATCGACGGATCGAACAGGCGCGTGCGCGTGGAGAACTCGCTCAGCGGCACCGTGGCGATGCATCCAAGGATCACGAGGACCCCGCCGCCAGCGGCGAGCCAGCCGGCGGGCCGGCGAGCCACCGTCACGAGCAGCGCGCCAAGTGCCACGAGCAGCGCGATGCCCACGCGCACGCGCGCGCGCTCGAGCAGCCGATATCGCACTTCCGCTGGCGACGGCACGAGCGGCCGCGCCACGAAGAGCGGGCGCGATCCGTCCGCATATTGCAGACTTTCGGACGTCGCGGAATCGCCCGGCGGGCCGAAGACGAATCCTTCCGTGACCTCGTCGCTCGGCAGGGCATTCGCCAACCCCTGGATCAGGCGGTCGGCCGGCGGCGCCGCGAAGAGCAGTGAGGCGGCGACGCCGCGCACGCCGCCACTCGTCGCCGCCGCGTAGAGGGTCAGCCCGAATGGCGTCGCCACCACGCCGGACGGATCGGTCAGGCGCCGGGCATCGGCGTGCAGGGTGCCCGCCCAGCTCGACAGTGTGTCGCCCCGCCACACCATGGCCGCCCGACGGTCCACGTCGCCGATCGCTCGTTCCAGATCGCGGACAGCCTGCACCGGATCACGGCGCGCGGCGACGGCCCGTCCTGCCGCAGCGCGCAACAGGCGGAGCTCCGCATCCACCGCGTTCCGGAGTCGCGCGCGTTGCGCGATGCCCTGGCGTCTCGCCACCTCGGCCGGCGACCTGGAGTACTGTTCGAGACGGAGCTGCGCGCGGGTGCCGATCGCCGCGCCAGCGAGCAACGCGACGCAGGCGAGCGCGAGCGGCCGGCGCAGCCCGGGTGGGGTCCAGCGCACGAGCGCGATCACGGCCACCGCTGTAGCGGCGAGGCTCGCGGCGAGATAACCTACGCGCGGCGCGGCGAGCCATCCGCTCTCCGCCAGCAGCGCCACGGCAACGGCCGCCGGGCCCATCAGGGACCGGGCACCTCCGGCCGGCAGCGCGCGTCCCAGAGTCTCCCGCAGAATGACCTACCGCGCCGCCACGACGAACACACCGCAGCGCATCAAGGAGATGCGCCCCGGGGAGATCGCCTCGATCATTGCGCGCGACGCGCGCCTCATCGTGCCGGTGGGCACCTGCGAGCAGCACGGCCGCCACCTGCCCATGGGCTCCGACACGCTCATCGTGGAACGCCTCTGCGACGACCTCTCCGCCGAATTCGGCATCCTACGCGCGCCCACGATCGAGTACGGGGTCAACGTGGACACGGAGCGCGGCTTCACCGGCAACGCCTCCCTGCGGAAGAAGACCTTGCACCGGATGCTCAACGATCTGCTGGACACGTGGGAATCGACGGGAGTGAACGAGTTCATTCTGATCACGGCGCATGAGCACGATCCGCATCAGGAAGCGCTGGCCACGGTGACGACCAAGCTGGCCCGCGTACGAGTAGTGGACATCTTCGCGGTCAATTTCAGGCACATGCTCGAGGGACAGGCCGAGCCGATGCATGGAGACGAGGTGGATACGTCGCTGATGCTGTATCTCGCCCCCCAGCTCGTACGGATGGATCTGGCGGAAGACTATATGATGTCGCGTGAAGAGCTCCGGCGGTACCGCCGGGGGTGGCTGCGCGTGCCCGCCGGCAGCTCCGGGTCCATCGGGCGACCCTCGCTGGCCACCGCGGCGAAGGGCGCCTCCATCTACGCACATATCCGCGACAAGGTCCGCGCCAGGGTGTTCGTCGCCCCGCCCGCTGACCCCGACGACGAGTAGTGTAGCGCCTCCTCCACCACCAGCGGCGCGACCCCGGAGCGCAACGCGGCGTTGGAATGATGCGTAACGAGTGAAACCCGGCTGGGCACCGTACCGTACGCCACGCTGACCCATATCACAGGACGTCCTCTCCCATGCGCACACTGGCGATCGCCGCGCTTGCTCTGGCCGCCGCCTCCTCGGCCGTTGCGGCGCAGCGCCCCACGACTCCCTCCTCCGGCGCCACGCTCACCCTGGACGACGCGATCTCGCTCGCCCGGCGGAACAATCCGTTCTACCTGCAGACCGCCAACAACCGTCGCGACGCCGACGCCGCCTTGCGATCGGCGCGTGGCGGCTTTCTGCCCACGGCCGAAGCCTCCTTCGGCAGCCGCTACCAACAGGGGGGCCGACAGGTGTTCAGCGGCATCAACCTGGGCGAGAACAGCTCCGACGCCATCCAGTCCAACTACAGCCTCAGCCTCGGCTACCGGATCAACAGCGCCACGTTCGTGCAGCCCCGGGCGGCGGCGGCCAACCGCGACGCCATCGAGGCGGACATCGTGGGCACGGCGGAACAGCTCAGGGCCGCCGTCACGCAGCAGTACCTCACGGTGCTTCAGGCGCAGGCGCGATCGGCGCTCCAGGACACCCTCGTGAACACCGCGCGCTCGCAGCTCGATCTCGCAAAAGCCAAGGTCGCGGTGGGTTCCGGGACCGCGCTGGACATACGGCGCGCCGAGGTGGCGTTCGGCCAGGCGCAGGTGGCGCTGCTCACCGCGCGCAACAGCGTGGAGGTGGAGAAGCTGCGACTCTTCCAGCAGCTGGGTGTTCCGCAGCCGCCCGGGGTTGCGTTGACGACCGATTTTCCCGTGGTGCCGCCGAGCTTCGACCTCGGCGCCCTGCTCGAGCTGGCCCGACGTCAGAACCCGGCCATCGTCGCCCTGCGGTCGCGCGAGCGCGCCGCGGAGCTCGAGACGAAGGTCGCCAGGGCCGCGTATACCCCCACGTTGTCGCTGAGCACCGGATTCGGCGGCAATTCCTATCAATACACCGACGCCAGCTTTCTGGTGAACCAGGCGCAAGCCAGCGCGCTGAGCGGTCGCGCGAACTGCTTCTCGCAGGATTCCATCCGGACGCGGCTCGGCTTCGGCGCCATCGACTGCAACGCGCCGCGCTTCCAGTTCACCCCGGCCGACGCCGACGCCATTCGCTCGGCGAATCGGCAGTATCCATTCAGGTTCCAGCGTTCGCCGCTGGCGCTGTCGGCGCAGCTCTCCATTCCCATCTTCGACGGCTTCTCGCGCGAGGAGCGCGTGGGGCGCGCGTCGGCGGCACGGGAAGACGCGATGTACGGCGTGCGCGCCAAGGACCTGCAGCTCACCGCCGACGTGACACAGGCATACCTGAGCCTGCAGACGGCGGTGCAGACCGTGGCCCTGCAGGAACAGAATTCGACAAAGGCGCGCGAGGAGCGCTCGTTTGCCGAAGAGCGGTACAAGGTCGGCGCGTCCACCTTTCTCGACGTGGTGACCTCGCGCGGCAGCTACGAGCAGGCGCTGATCGACCGGGTGAACGCCGTGTACGACTACCACAAGGCGTTCGCTGCACTCGAGAACGCCGTTGGCCGTCCCCTCCGCTAATTCCTCTCCGAGAGAGATTCTGAAATGACCAAGCGCGTGAAGATGTCGGTGATCGGGGCGGCGGTGCTGGCCGTCGTGGCCGTCGGCGGGCTGGCCGCAGCGAAACGGGGCAAGAAGGCCGTCGAGGTGCGCACCGAGCTCGTGCAACGCCGTGATCTGGTGGCGTCCGTCACCGCCAGCGGTCAGGTGCGCCCGCAGACCAAGGTGGACTTGAGCTCCGACATCACCGGGAAGATCGTCCGGCTCGACGTGAAGGAAGGGCAGATGGTGACGAAGGGACAGTTTCTCCTGCAGATCGATGCGCAGCAGGCCGAGGCGGCCGTGCAGCGCGTCCAGGCATCGGTAGCGTCGAGCCGGGCGCAGCTCTCGCAGGCGCAGGCCAACCTCCTGCAGGCGCAGCGCAGCTACGATCGCACCGCCGCGATCAAGAAGACCAACCCCACGCTGATCTCCGACGAGAACATGGAGCAGCTCCGCACCGCCGTGGACGTCAACCGGGCGCTGTACCAGTCGTCGCGTCACACGGTGGAGCAGTCGAGCGCGTCGCTGCGCGACGCGCGCAGCGCGCTCGGCAAGACGAGCATCTATGCGCCGATGTCCGGCCGCGTCACGCGGCTCGTGGTGGAGAACGGCGAGACCGCCATCCAGGGGATGATGAACAAGGATGCCGCGACGCTGCTCACCATCGCCGACATGAGCGTGCTGGAAACCAAGGTCAAGGTGGACGAGACCGACGTCGCCCGCATCTCGCTCGGTGACTCGGCCGTGATCCAGATCGACGCCTTTCCCGATACGACGTTCATCGGACGGGTGACCAAGATCTCCAACAGCGCGGTCAAGGCGGCCGCAGCCGGACAGAGCGCGGATCAGGCGGTGGACTACGAGGTCACCATCCAGCTCCTCAACACTCCGCCCGAGACGCGGCCCGACTTTTCCGCCACGGCCAAGATCATCACCGATACGCGCAAGCAGGCGCTCTCCATCCCCATTATCGCCCTCACGGTGCGCGAGAACGAAGCCCTCGCCGCCGGCGACACGGCGGTGGGACTGGGCAAGGCCCGCCCCGCCAAGGACGTAGGCAAGAAGGACGTGGAGGGAGTGTTCGTGGTCGCCAAGGACAACACGGTGACCTTTCGGCCGGTGAAAGTGGGCATCCCTGGCGAGAAGCACTTCGAGGTGATCAGCGGACTGAAAACCGGCGACAAGATCGTGGCCGGCACGTACCAGGCGATTCGTGAGCTGAAGGACGGCGCCGTGATCCGAGAAACGAAGGTGGACCCCAAGAAGCCGAAGGCCAAGTCGTGAGCCACGACACCGCCGAGGCGCCACTCGGCATCACCGCCGAGCGGCATGCGGTGCTCGCCGGCGCTGGAACGGCGCCGGGGGCGGACTGGGTCATCGTCACGCGCGGCGTCAAGCGCGAGTACGACATGGGCGGTGAGATCGTGCGCGCGCTGCGTGGCGTCGATCTCGCCATTCAGCGCAACGAGTACGTGGCCATCATGGGCCCATCGGGCTCGGGCAAGTCCACCCTGATGAACGTCATCGGATGCCTCGATACGCCCAACGAGGGCGAGTACTGGCTGAACGGCACCCAGGTCTCCAAGATGTCGGACGATGAGCTGGCGCGGGTGCGCAACAAGGAGATCGGCTTCGTCTTCCAGACCTTCAACCTCCTGCCGAGAGCGACGGCGCTGCACAACGTGGAGTTGCCGCTGGTGTATGCGGGGGTGGCCTCCGTGGAGCGAAAGCGCCGGGCGCGGGAGGCCCTGGAGCGCGTGCAGCTGGGCGAGCGCGTGGACCACCGGCCGAACGAGCTCTCTGGCGGCCAGCGCCAGCGCGTCGCCATCGCTCGGGCGCTGGTGAACAATCCCTCCATTCTCCTGGCCGACGAGCCCACCGGCAACCTCGATTCCGGCACGTCCGAGGAGATCATGCGGGTGTTCGAGTCGCTTGCCGAGCAGGGACAGACGGTCATCATGGTCACGCACGAGCCCGACATCGCGAAGCACGCGCGCCGCATCGTCGTCCTGCGTGACGGCCTCGTCGCGAGCGACGAGCGCCGGTCGGCATTCGTGGAGAAGCCGGGGCCAGGCTGACCGTGCCATTCATCGAAGCCGTCCGTCTCGCGCTGCAGCAGATCTGGGTGCAGAAGCTGAAAAGCTTCTTCACCCTGCTCGGCGTGATGATCGGCGTCACCTTTCTGATCGCCGTCGTCTCCATCGTGGGCGGGATGAGCCGCTACATGACCGATCAGGTGGTCGGCAAGATCATGGCGGTGAATTCCTTCGAGCTGCGGCACCGACCGAACATCCAGATGGGCGACCACTCCGAGGAGCGGCGGCGCGAGCTCCGGCGCCGGCGGCGCATTCGCGAGAGCGACGTGGCGCCCGTGGTCGAGGCGCTGCCCGAGGGCGTCCGATGGGCCGTGGTGGGTCAGGACAATCTCTCCGCCCAGTCCCGGTACGTCGCAAAACCCAGACAGGTCCTCACCTACACGGTGAGCTCCGACTATTTCGCCATCAAGAAGATGGAGCCGGTACGCGGCCGCCTCTTCTCGCCCCAGGAGCACGAGCGCGGCCTGCCCGTGATCGTCATCGGCCAGGACGTGGCCGACTACTTCTTTCCCTCGCTCGATGCGGTGAACCGCGTGCTGACGGTGCGAAATCTTCCGTACACCGTCGTGGGCGTGATGGAGAAGCAGGGAAGCGCGTTCGGCATCTCGTTCGACAAGTTCATCGTCGCGCCGCATACGTCGCCCCTCAACCGATTCGTCAACGTCCACGGCGTGATCGACGCCGTGATGATCCAGACGGAAAGCCGCGAGGGCATGCTCGGTGCCATGGAGTCGGTGCGGCAGGTGATGCGCGCGCGGCACGGTCTGCGCCCCAACCAGAAGGACGACTTCGAGCTGGAGACCTCGGACTCCGCCCTGGAGTTCTGGAACAAGATCAAGGGCTATCTCGTGATCGCCGGGGTCGCGCTTCCGACGATCGGACTCGTCGTGGGCGCCATCGTCATCATGAACATCATGCTCGTCGCCGTGGCCGAGCGCACGCGCGAAATCGGCATACGGAAGTCGCTGGGGGCGCGGCGGCGCGACATCCTGAGCCAGTTCCTGGTGGAGAGCGCGACGCTGAGCACCGTGGGTGCGGCGCTCGGTGTGGCGACGGGATTCGCCTTCGCCAAGCTCATCTCCATGGTCACGCCGCTGCCCGCCGCGGTGGAGCTCTGGTCGGTGCTGCTGGGCATCTCCGTTGGCGCCGGCGTGGGCATCATCGCCGGCGTCTATCCCGCCAGCCAGGCCTCGCGCCTGGACCCCATCACCGCGCTGCGGGCGGAATAGACCATGTCGCTCATGGCGCAGCGCCTGCACGGAATGTCCGAGGGGGTGACGATCGCCCTCGACTCCATCCGCGCGAACAAGGTCCGGGCCGGTCTCACCATTCTCGGCATCGCCGTGGGCGTGTTCGTCGTCGTCGTCATCTCGGCGGCGATCCACGGCATCAACTCGTCGGTGGCCAGGGACCTGGAGAGCACGGGCCCCACCACCTTCTTCGTCTCGCGGTTTCCCATTTCGTTCGAGGCGTGCGACGGGACGGAAGACACCTGCAAGTGGTTCCGCAACCCGCCGCTCTCCCTCGTGGACATGACCGCACTGGCCTCGCTCCCATCCGTGCGCACGGCCGGCGCGCGGCTCGATACTTCTCGGCCGGTCTCGTACAAGGACCGGCGGTTGAGCGGAGTGCGCGTGAGCGGCTTCACCGGCAACTGGCAGCAGATCGACGGCGGCGGCGACCTCTATCCAGGTCGCAACTTCACCCCCGCCGAGGCGACAGCGGGTGATCGGGTCATCGTCGTCAACGACGAGCTGGCGACGCAGCTGTTCGGCGACTCCGACCCGCTCGACAAGACGGTGGACGTGAGCGGCCAGCCGTTCCGGGTGCTCGGCGTGTACCACTCCGCCGCGAGCTTTCTGTCGGGCGGCAACCGCGCGCGGGGCATCGTGCCCATCGAGGCGGCGCGCAAGCATCTCAAGGCATCGTACAGCGACGTCGGTATCGCCGTCATTCCGGCGGCGACGTCGTCGCGTGCCGAGGCGATCGACGACGTGATCGCCACGATGCGCGCGCGACGTGCGCTCCGGCCCGGCACCGACAACAGCTTCGCCATCATCACGCAGGACCAGCTGTTCGATGTGTACAACAAGATCTTCGGCGCCTTCTTCCTCGTCATGATCGTCCTGTCGGCCGTGGGACTCATCGTGGGCGGGGTGGGCGTGATCGCGATCATGATGATCTCCGTCACGGAGCGCACGCGGGAGATCGGCGTGCGCAAGGCACTCGGCGCCACGCGTGGCACGATCCTCTGGCAGTTCCTCGTGGAGGCCGTGACCCTCACCGGCATCGGTGCGGTGATCGGACTGGCCGTCGGCGTTCTCGTCGCGTTCGCCATCAAGCAATTCACCCCCATCGCCGCGAGCGTGCCGCCGCTGGCCATCGTGGCCGCGCTGCTGTCGAGCTGCTTCACGGGGATTCTGTTCGGCATGCTGCCCGCCGCGCGGGCGAGCAAGCTGGACCCGGTGACGGCGCTGCGGTACGAGTGACGCCAACGGGCCCGTGCGCGCCCGGCGTGATGCGGCGTATATTGGGCCCCATGGAATCCCGGCCTGTGGACATACTCGCCATCGCGGCGCACCGCGACGACGTGGAGCTCACCTGCGGCGGCACGCTGATCAAGGCCGCCAGGCGCGGCCAGCGAACCGCCATCGTCGATCTCACGCAGGGGGAGATGGGCACGCGCGGATCCGCGGCACTGCGTGCGGAGGAGGCGTCGCGCGCGGCCGACGTGCTCGGAGTCTCCGCGCGTGAAACGCTCGGCCTTCCCGACGCCGGCATCGAGAACACGCCGGCCACGCGTGAGGCGTTGGCGCGGCTCATCCGCCGCTTCCGGCCGCGCGTCGTCATCGCGCCCGCATTCGAGGGGCGCCATCCCGACCATCGCGTCACCGCCGGCCTCGTGCGCGACGCCTGCTTCGTCGCCGGCCTCGCCAAGGTGGCGCCCGAGCTGCCCAGGCACCGGCCGCTCAAGGTGCTGCACTCGCTCACCTACCGCCAGGATTTCACGCGCCCGACCTTCGTCGTGGACGTCACCGACGAGTTCGAGCAGAAGCTCGACGCCGTCCGCTGCTATGGCTCCCAGTTCGATGGCGAAACGCAGGCCGGTGAGGTGTTCCCGAACGGCGAGCCGCTGTACGACGTGATCAGGCACTACGCCGCGACGTACGGCTCGCTCATTCGCACGCGGTACGGCGAGCCGTTCTTCACCACCGAGATGATGCGCGTCGACGACGTCGTCGCGCTCGAGGTATCCACCTTTTGAGCGACGGCCCCGCACCATCCGTCCCGACGGACGAAGTCACCTACGGCTCGTATCTCGCCCTCGACGAGCTGCTCGAGCTGCAGCGGCCGCGGTCGCCGCATCCCGACGAGCTGCTCTTCATCGTCGTGCATCAGGCGAGCGAGCTCTGGTTCAAGGAGATCCTCCACGAGCTGGACTTGCTGGTCGAGTCCTTCCAGGCGCGAGAGCCGGCGTTCGCGTTGTTCCGCATGGGGCGCATCAATGCACTGATGCGCATCGTGTCGGCACAGCTCTCGGCGCTCGAGACGCTGCCGCCGCAGCACTTCGCCGAGTTCCGCCGGCACCTCGGGTCGTCGAGTGGATCACAGAGCGTGCAGTTCCGCGCCATCGAAGCGGCGTCGGGGCTGCGCGAGCCGCACTTCATGCACGTGCTGCAGGAGCACGGCCCCGTGCCCCCGCTGGTGCAGCGCTGGCTCGAGCGTCCATCGCTCCAGGAGCTGTTCCTCGCCCTGTTGACGCATGAGGGTGGTGAGCTGGAGACGCTGTACAGTGGCGAGCGCCCGACGACGCTCTTCTTCCTTGCCGAGTCACTCCTGGAATACGAGCAGCAGTTCGCCCTCTGGCGCTTCGCGCACGTCCAGCTCGTGGAGCGGGTGCTCGGCCCCCTGACTGGGGGCACCGGCGGCACGCTGGGCGCCAAGTATCTCGCCCGCACGATCGACCAGAAGTTTTTCCCTGCACTCTGGGCCGTTCGCGCCAGATTCTACGGCGCGGTGTGATCCGCCACGTCTCGGTGCTGGTGCGGCCGCGGAACGCGGGCGCGTTGTCCGTCGCGTCGCGTGGCCTGTGCTCATGCCGGTGCGATGTTTCACCCCTCGGGCCGACTCATTAGCTTTCCCGTGTATGACAGCCCCCATCTACCTCGACCACGCCGCCACGACGCCCGTTCGCGCGGAAGTCATGGAGGCGATGCTCCCCTTCTTCGGGCCGCGCTTCGGCAATCCGTCGAGCGTGCACCGGTGGGGCCGCGAGGCACGTGCCGCCCTGGATGAGGCTCGCGAGCGTGCGGCCCATTGTCTCGGTGGCGCGCCCGACGAGCTCTGCTTCACCTCGTGCGGCACGGAGGCCGACAACATGGCGGTGCTGGGCGTCTGGCGTGCCCGCCACGGCAGTGGTCGCCGCGCCGTTGCGACCTCCCCGATCGAGCACAAGGCGGTGCTGGCCGCCGTGCACGAAGTGGCCAGGGAGGGCGGCGAGGAACGCATGCTCGCGATGACGGCCGCCGGCCTGGTGGACGACGCGTCGTACGCGGAGCTGGTGCGCGAGGACGTCGCCCTCTGCTCCGTGATGTGGGTCAACAACGAGATCGGCCTGGTGCAGGACGTGCCGGCGCTCGCGCAGCAGGCGAAGGCACGAGGCGTGGTCTTTCACACCGATGCCGTGCAGACCTTCGGCAAGATCGACATCGACGCGCGGCGCACGCCGTTCGACCTCCTCTCCATCTCGGGTCACAAGATCGGCGCGCCCAAGGGTGTCGGGGCGCTGTACATCCGGCGTGGCACCCCGATCGAGCCGCTGATGTTCGGCGGCACACAGGATCGCGGCCGGCGCCCGGGCACCGAGAATGTGGCGATGGCCGTCGGACTCGCCTGCGCGGCCGAACTGGCTGTGGCGGAGCGCGTGCACGAGTGGACGTCGCTCGAGGCCAGGCGCGAGCGTCTGGAGAGGGGCCTGCTGGATCGCATTCCTGACGCGGTGATCCACGGCCGCGGCGGACCGCGTGCCCCGCACATCACGAGCATCTCCGTACCGGGCACCGACAGCGAGTCGCTCCTCATGGCGCTCGATCTCCGCGGCGTCGCGTGTTCCGCGGGCTCGGCCTGCCAGAGCGGAAGCATTATGCCCTCGCACGTCCTCAGCGCGCTTGGCGTCTCGCGGGAGTTGGCCAGCAGCGCGATCCGCATGAGCCTCGGCGCGCTCACGACGGACGCGTGCATCGACCGCGTCCTCGAGCTGTTCCCCACGCTCGTGGAGAAGGCGCGCCGTCTCGCGACGGCGTGAGCCGCTGATGCGAGAGCGCGTGCTGGTGGCGATGAGCGGCGGCGTCGATTCGTCCGTGGCCGCTGCCCTTCTCGTGCGCCAGGGCTACGACGTGGTCGGCGCGACGATGAAGCTGTTCTGCCACGGCGAGGACCTTCCCGACCGGCCGTGCTGCTCTCTGGACAGTGTGAACGACGCGCGCCGCGTGTGCGAGCAGCTCGGCGTGCCGCACTATGTGTTGAATCTGGAGACCGCGTTCGGGCGCGACGTCGTGCAGGATTTCGTGGCCGAGTACGCGCGCGGGCGCACGCCCATCCCGTGCGTGCGATGCAACACGTTCACCAAGTTCCGCGACCTGGTGCACAAGGCCGATGCGATCGACGCGACGTGGATCGCCACGGGCCACTATGCCCAGGTGCGCGGCGGCGTCCTGCATCGCGGACTCGATCCCGCCAAGGACCAGTCGTACTTCCTGTGGGGCATCCAGCGGGAGGTGTTGTCCAGAATGCTGCTTCCCGTGGGGGCGCAGACGAAGACGGAGACACGCGCGATCGCGCACGAGCTGGGTCTGGAATTGATCGCCGAGAAGACCGAGAGCCAGGACATCTGCTTCGTGCCAGACGGGGACCACGCGCGAATCATCGCCCGTGAGCTCGGGGGCGATACGCCCTCGCTGTCGCGCGGTCCCTTCGTGCGGAGCGACGGCACCGTGCTCGGCGAGCACGAGGGCTATGCGCGATTCACCGTGGGCCAGCGCCGCGGACTACCCGGAGGATTCCGCGAGCCGATGTTCGTGGTGGAGATCCGGCCGGCCACGCGCGCAGTGGTGATCGGTCCGCGCGCCGAGCTGATCGGACGCGGCGTGGTGGCGCGCGAGGTCAACTGGCTCGTCGCACCACCAGTCATCGGTGACGGCGTGGAGGTGCAGATCCGGCACCGGGCGGCGCCGGCGCGAGGGGTGCTCGTCCGTGTGGACGGTGACGAGGTGGAGATCGCGCTGGCCACTGGAGTGAGCGCGATCTCTCCCGGTCAATCGCTGGTGCTGTACGACGGAAGCCGCGTGCTCGGCGGAGGCGTGATCGAGCGAGCGGGGCGCGGGTTGCCGATCCTCGCGGCGTAGGCCCGGTCGCGCGGGAGGCGGGCCGGTCCGCGGACGCCGCGGCACACCTCAGTAGTGCATCGACTCGGCGAACTTCTTCATCGCGTCCTCCTGCTCCGGCGTCAGTTTCTCCGGCACCGTCACTTCCACCTGCACGATCAGATCGCCGCGCTGGCCGTCCTTGTCGATCCCCTGGCTGCGCACGCGGAAGCGCTTTCCCGACGTGGTGCCGGGGGGAATCTTGAGCGCCACCCTCGTGCCGTCGAGCGATTTGACGTTGATCCTCGAGCCGAGCGTCGCCTGCGCGATGTTGATCTTGATCGGGGCGATCAGGTCGAGTCCTTCGCGCTTGTAGAAGCGATCGGGATTCACCCCGAACGTGATGATCAGGTCGCCGGGCGGTCCATCCTTCACCCCCTTGCCGCCCTGCCCCTTCAGCCGCACGCGTGAGCCCGCATCGACGCCTGCCGGAACGGTGACCGTCACCTTGCGGCGCACGCGCACGTCGCCGCCTCCCGCGCAGGTTGGGCAGCGCTCCGTCGGCACCTGGCCGCGCCCGAGACAGACGGGACACGGGCGCTGAACGGCGAACCCCCCCTGACCGAAGCTGATCGTGCCGCGGCCCTTGCACTCCTCGCACGACACGAGCTTGGCGCCCGGTGCAGCGCCACTGCCGTGGCAGGTGGCGCACTCCTCCGTGACATCGAGCTCGATCTGGACCTTCCCGCCCTGCGCGGCCGTGCGGAATGGCACCTCGAGGGTCGATTCGATGTCCTGCCCCCGCTGCGGCCCGCGCGGACGCGCAGCGCCGGCGCCGCCACGCTGCGCGTTGCCGAACATCGAGCTGAAGATGTCGCCGAGGCCGCCGAGGCCGCCGATGTCGAACTCCTGGAAGTTCGCCCCGCCCGCGCCGCCCGGCGGCGGGTAGCCGTATGACGGCCCGCGTGCCCCCCCGCGCCCGGACGCCCCGCCGCCGTAGCCACCGAACGCCCCCAGTTGCCGCAGCTGGTCGTACTGCTTCCGCTTGTCGGCGTCGCCGAGCGTGGTGTACGCCTCGGAGATCTCCTTGAACTTGTCCGCCGCCTTCGCGTCACTGGGGTTCTTGTCCGGATGATGCCGGGCCGCGAGGGAACGATACTTTTTCTTGATCTCGTCCTGCGTGGCGGACGCGGGCACGCCGAGGACCGCGTAGAAGTCTTTCTGCGCCATGGCCGACCCTACGCGGTCAGCCGTTCCATTGCTTCACGACGACGCGCGCCGGGCGCAGAAGCTGCCCGTTGAACACGTGGCCGAGCTGGAACACGCGCGCGACCGTGTGATCCTCGTCCGCCGACGCCGCGGGCTCGGTCATCACCGCCTCGTGCAACGCCGGATCGAACACCGCGCCCTCGGGGTTCACGATCTCCAACCCATGCCCGCCGAGCGTCTTGAGCAGCTTCTTCTCCACCATCGCCACGCCGTCGACGAGCGTCTTCGCGTCGGTCGACGCCGGATCCACGTGCGCGAAGCGGCCGATGTCGTCGAGCGCGTCGATCAGCCCCTTGATCATGTCGGCCTGGCCGTGGCGGTGCGCTTCCTGGCGCTCCTTCACGGCCCGCTTGCGGAAGTTGTCGTACTCGGCCGCGAGTCGCAGATACTTGTCGCGCTGCTCCGCCAATTCGCGCGAGCCGATATCCGGCTCGGCGCTGTCGCCGGGTTCCACATCGGCCGCCTCGGGCTCGAGCGTCGGATCGTCCTGAACGGCGGGATCGGTTGGCATCTTGTCGGCTTCGGACATGGGTGCAGGTTCTCGGGTACGACTGAAGATTAACTAGCGGAGCGACTGCAGGCGTCTCCTGAGCATCTCCATTGCCCACTGGGCAGCCCGGTGGCGAATCTCCTCCCGGTCGCCGATCAGGTGAAAGGATCGTGCCTCCACCGTGCCGCGCATGTCCAGCGCGATCCAGACGGTCCCGACCGGCTTGTCCTCGCTGCCGCCGTCGGGACCCGCGACGCCGGTGATCGCAAGGGCGGCATCGGCCAGCACGAGCGCACGGGCGCCGGTCGCCATGGCGCGCGCCACCGGCTCGCTCACCGCCCCGTGCTCGGTGACCACTCCGTCGGGCACGCCGAGCACGAGCGTCTTCACCGCGTTGGCGTAGGCGATCACCCCACCGATCAGCACGTCGCTGCTGCCGGGAATGGCGGTCAGGCGCGCGCCGAGCAGCCCCCCGGTGCAGCTTTCGGCGACGGCGAGCCGGATGCCCTCGGTGCGACACAACGCCAGCACCGCCGCGGCGAGCGTCTCGCCATCCTCACCGTACACCGAATCGCCGACGACCGACCGGAGTCGATCGGCTCCGAGGGCCAGACGCGCGTCGGCATGCGCCGCCGCCGCGCCGCGCACGGTGAGGCGCAGGTCGGTGCCGTCGGCGTTCGGCAGGTAGGCGAGTCCGACTCCGTGGCCCACGCCGCCCGCGATCGTGGCCACGAGATCGGCGATGTGCGACTCGCCGATCCCCGTGGTGCGAAGTGTCCGCGAGCGCACGACGGGCGCGTCCGCGCCGACGCGCGCGCGCACCAGCGGCAAGAGGGTATCGGCGAGCATTCCCTTCATTTCTCGCGGGACGCCTGGCAGCATGGCGACCCAGCGCCCCCGCTCGTCCTCGAGCCAGATGCCGGGCGCCGAGCCGTGTCTGTTCACGAGCTTGCGCGCACCGACGGGGAGCATCGCCTGCTGCCGATTGGACTCCGGCATCTCGCGCCTGAACCGCGTGCGCCAGCGTTCCCGCATCCAGGCGAGATGCGCCTCGTCGAGCACCATCTCGCGACCGAACAGCGCGGCGATCGCCGGCTTGGTGATGTCGTCGCTGGTGGGGCCGAGTCCGCCGGTCGTGATCACGGCGCCGCTCCGGTCGAGCGCCTCGCGCACCGCGGCGGCGATCGACGCCGCCGTGTCGCCGCAGGTCGTGCGGCGGGCTATCTCCACGCCGGCGGACGCGAGCGCGCGCGCCAGATGCGCGGCGTTGGTGTCCACGGTGAAGCCGAGCAGGAGCTCGTCACCAATGGTGACGACTTCGATCTGCATTGCGGAAACGCGGTGGAGAGGGCGCCGCGCCCTAGCCGCGGCCGCGCAGGGGCGTGCCGGTGAAGACGCGGCCGTAATTGCGCAGATACAGTCCCATCGAGTAGAGCGTGAGACCGACCGCGGCGGTCATCGCCACAACGCCCACCAGCCCGTTGAAGTTCGCGAACACGTTCCACGCCGACGTGTCCCAGCCGCGCTCCACGGCGAGCGTGGCGGCGAAGAACCAGAAGTAGGCCGCGCCCACCCAGATCCACTGGAACGCCGTCTTCCATTTGGCCGGCCCGATCGCGGCGATCACGACCCCGCGCCGCGCCGCCGCCTGGCGAAAGATCGTCATGAAGAGCTCCCGTCCGAGCACCAGGGCCAGCACCCACCATGCGAGGGGCACCTCGCCGAAGGGCGTGCGGAAGGGGAGCCAGTCG